>NZ_JASKLY010000001.1:0-234273 GCF_030125545.1 Arthrobacter sp. zg-Y1219 | reverse complement strand
CCGGCGGCCTGTGAGTTTGGGCCGCCCCCCCCCCCCCCCCCCCCCCCCCCCCCCCCCCCCCCGCCCCCCCCCCCGCGGCGGGGGAAGATCACAGCCGGCGGATGCCTAAACGGGAGCAACTTCCGGTTCGGGTTCCGGAAGCGCGACCTTCTGCCCCTTGCTCAGCACCGTGAGGCCGGAGGCGGTCACGGTGAACCCGCGGGCCAGGTCCAGGTCGCGGTCAACCCCGATGGTGGCTCCCGGCGGAATCACCACGTTCTTGTCGATGATGGCCCGGCGCACCACGGCACCGGCACCGACATGGATGCCGTCCATGAGGACGGAATCGGAGACCGTGGCGCCGGAATCGACGTACACATCCGGAGCCAGCACGGATCCGGTGACCGTGCCGCCGGAGATGACGACGCCGTTGGACACGATCGAGTCGAACGCGGTGCCGGGGTGGTCGGCAGCGCTGCGGACGAACTTCGCGGGCGGCGAGATGCTCTGCCGGGTGTAGATGGGCCACTGCAGGTTGTACAGGTTGAACGCCGGCAGCGGGGAAATGAGGTCCATGTTGGCGTCATAGTACGAGTCGAGGGTACCGACGTCGCGCCAGTACTGGTGGTCGCTGCCGGTGGCGCCGGGGATGACGTTGTGCGAAAAGTCGTACACAGCGGCGTCATTGCGCTCCACGAAGTACGGGATGATGTCCCCGCCCATGTCGTGCTTGGTGATCAGCCGTTCGGCGTCCACCTTCAGCGCCTCGACCAGGGCGTCGGTGTTGAAGACGTAGTTGCCCATGGAGGCCAGGAACATGTCCGGATCATCGGGCAGGCCCGGCGTGGTGGCCGGCTTCTCAACAAATGCGCCGATGCGGCCGGGGCTCTCCGGGTCCGTTTCAATGACACCGAACTGGTCGGCCAGGTGCAGCGGCTGGCGGACCGCTGCCACGCTGACCGACGCGCCGGACGCAATGTGGGCTTCGACCATCTGCGAGAAGTCCATCCGGTACACATGGTCGGCGCCAATCACCACGACGATGTCCGGGCGGGCATCGTCGATCAGGTTCATGGACTGGTAGATCGCGTTGGCGCTGCCCAGGAACCAGCTCTTGCCCACGCGCTGCTGGGCCGGAACAGAGGCCACGTAGTTTTGCAGCTGCGTGGACAGCCGCCACGTCTCCGAGATGTGCCGGTCCAGGCTGTGGGATTTGTACTGGGTGAGGACCACGATTTGCAGGTAGCCCGAGTTCACCAGGTTGGAGAGGGCAAAGTCGATGAGCCGGTAACGGCCGGCAAATGGAACGGCGGGTTTTGCACGGTCCGCTGTCAGCGGCATCAGGCGTTTACCTTCTCCGCCGGCAAGGACAACGGCCAGGACCTTCTTTGGCGCCATTTTGGTATTCCCCTGTTTCACTTCATGTCTAACGTCTTCTGATCTGGCGGTGCTTGCTTCTGCGCTCATTCCTGGGGCCAATCAGCCGCCCAGTAATAAGTCTGCTGTTCTTCACAGTAGATCACCGGAGCGTCGGTGCACTACGTTGGATTAGTGCGAGTAGATATTGTGTCCAAGGAATTCCCGCCCGAGATCTATGGCGGGGCAGGTGTCCACGTAGCGGAATTGAGCCGTGTGCTGGCCGAGCAGGTGGACCTGCGCGTCCACTGCTTTGGCGCCCCGCGAAACTCCGACTACCACGGCGCCGTCGTCAGCGCCTATGATGTGCCCGCCGAACTGGACGCCGCGAATCCCGCCGTCCAGACGCTGGGCACCGATCTGGAAATCCTCCAGGGCCTGGCCGGAGCGGACCTGGTGCATTCACACACCTGGTACGCGAACATGGCCGGGCACCTCGGTTCGCTGTTGTACGGCATTCCGCACGTCCTCAGCGCCCACAGCTTGGAACCGCTGCGGCCGTGGAAAGCGGAACAGCTCGGCGGCGGTTACGCCCTGTCCTCCTGGGTGGAAAAAACAGCGTACGACGCCGCCGCCGCCATCATCGCCGTCTCCGAAGGCATGCGGCAGGACATCCTGCGCAGCTACCCGGAGGTCGACCCGGCCAAGGTGCGCGTGGTGCACAACGGCATCGACGTGGAGCTGTGGCGCCCGGACACCGATCCCGAGGGCATCAGCGCCCTGGGCATCGATCCGGACCGCCCCAGCGTGGTTTTTGTCGGGCGCAACACCCGGCAGAAGGGGGTCCCGTACCTGCTGCGTGCGGCCGCGCTGCTGCCTCCGGAGGTCCAGCTCGTGCTGTGCCTCGGAGCTGCCGACACCCCGGAGCTGGCCGCCGAAACCGGCGTCCTGATCGACGAACTCCGCACAAAGCGCAGCGGCGTCGTCGTGATCGAGCGGATGCTGCCGCGCAGCGAGCTCATCAAGGTGCTCAGCTCGGCCACGGTCTTCGCCTGCCCGTCCATCTATGAACCGCTCGGCATCGTGAACCTTGAGGCCATGGCGTGCGGCACCGCCGTCGTTGCCTCGGCCACTGGGGGCATTCCCGAAGTGGTGAACTCCGGCGTGACCGGCTTGCTGGTGCCGTTGGAGCAGCTCTCGGACGGCACCGGAACACCGCTCGATCCCGAGGGCTTTGTCCGCGACTTCGCCGCTGCGCTGACCGAGGTGGTCACCGATCCCGAACGGGCCCGGCGGATGGGCGAGGCGGGCCGGCAACGCGCGACGGATGAGTTTTCCTGGGCTTCCATCGCCGCCGCCACGCTGGAGGTCTACCGCTCCGTCCTGCCGCAGGCCCGCTGACCGCACCGGCGGAACGCTTAACTGCGGAAGGAGGTCCCGGCAAGTTTCCAGGCCGGGACCTCCTTCCACTTCAGGCGCGCACGCGCCTATCGCTTGGCCTTGGCTGCCTGCTTCTTTCGCTGGATCAGGATTTTCTCGTCCACCGGTGCGGCTCCGCTGGCGCGCATCAGGCGCTGGTATTCCATCGCTTCGTCCTGCCGCGTTTTCTCCGCGCCGGAAGCGACGGAGGCCCGCAGGTGCTCGGGGCCGTAGCCGAAGGCATCCACCAGGTCCAGTGCGTGCGGGCGGAGCTTGGCCAGCAGCCGGTTGATGTACGGGCCAAGGGTGCGGGCCCGCTGCGTGGACAGCCGGCCGTGCATCAGGTACCAGGACAGGTTCTTCTCGATCAGGCACAGCCCGAAGAGGTCACGCAGCCACGTCAGAACCTGCCGGGTGCCGGCGTCTTCGATGCCCTCCAGCGCCCGGGTGAAGGCTTCCCACTGCAGCAGTTCGGAGTGTGCGCGGGCCGCCTCGATCAGGGCGTGCTGGTTGTCGTTGACTGCCGCGCCCTTGTCCTTGGGCAGCTTGCGGGCCCCGCGCAGGGCGCCGGCCACTTCGGCGACCATGGTGCCCACCCGGTCGGTCAGCAGGTCCCGCTGCGTCCGGGCATCGCGCAGCGCAATGGCTGACTTTTTCTCCGAGCCGGTATCGGCGAACGCCTGGACGATCTGCCGCAGACCCGTGCGGTGCATGGTCCGGTCGGTGGCCTGGCCGACGGCGTACCGGGCCAGCACGCCGAAGTCGGCGCCCACAAATTCCTTGGCGTAGTCAGCGAGCAGCCGCTTGGCGACCAGCTGCAGCAGGACGGTGTTGTCGCCCTCGAAGGTGGCGTAGATGTCCAGGTCGGCCCGCAGCGCGGTCAGCCGGTTTTCGGCCAGGAAGCCGGCACCGCCGGTGGCCTCGCGTGCTTCCTGGAGGGTGTCCAGGGCATGCCAGGTGGAGAGCGACTTCAGGCCGGCCGCGAGGGTTTCCAGGTCCTGGCGGTCTTCTTCGGTGTCATGGGCGCCCGAGAAAACGTCGTCGAACTTGTGCAGCAGTTCCTCGTGGGCGAAGGCCGCCGCATACGTGGTGGCCAGCCGCGGCAGCAGCCGGCGCTGGTGCTGCTGGTAGTCCATCAGGACTTCCTCGGTAATGTCCGAGGCGCCGTTGAACTGGCGGCGCTCAGTGCCGTACTGGATGGCCGTCTTCAGGGCGAGCTTGCTGGCGGCCACTGCGGCGCCGTCCAGGGACACCCGGCCCTGTACCAGGGTGCCGATCATGGTGAAGAAGCGCCGGCCCGGGCTTTCGATCGACGAGGTGTACGTGCCGTCCGCAGCCACGTCGCCGTAGCGGTTGAGCAGGTTGGTGCGCGGAATGCGCACGTTGGAAAAATGCAGCCGCCCGTTGTCGATGCCGTTCAGACCGCCCTTGATGCCGTCGTCCTCGCCGCCGATGCCGGGCAGGAAGCCGTTGTCGTCGCGCAGGTCGACGTAGAACGCGTGCACGCCGTGGTCCACGCCCTTGGTGATCAGGTGGGCGAAGACGACGGCGGCCTTGCCGTGGACGGCGGCGTTGCCGATGTAGTCCTTCCAGGCGGCGCGGAAGGGGGTGTTGATGATGAACTCTTCGGTGCCGGCGTCGTACTCGGCGGTGGTGGCGATGCTGGCGACGTCGGACCCGTGTCCGGTTTCCGTCATGGCGAAGCAGCCGGGAATCTCCAGGCTCATGATGCCGGGGAGCCACTTGTCATGGTGTTCGCGGGTTCCCAGGTGCATGACGGCGCCGCCGAACAGGCCCCACTGCACGCCGGCCTTGATCTGCAGGGACGGATCCGCCACCACCAGTTCGCCGAAGCCGGCAACGTTGCCGCCGTGGTTGTCCTCGCCGCCCACGTAGGCCGGGAAGGCCCGGTGCACGGCCTTGCTCTCCGCCAGCACCTTCAGCTGCGCCATGACCCGTTCGCGGTGCTCCGTGTGCGGCAGGCCGGCGGGGGTGTGCAGCGCGTCAGTGCCGGCGAGTTCTCGGGCCTGCAGGCGGATATCCGCCCACGTGCCCAGCAGTGCCCGGCTGAGGGCGTCAACGTTGACGACGGCGCTGTCGTCATCGCGGATGGAGGCACTGGCCGGGATCTGGCGTTCCGGTTTGGAGGCTGTTTGCGTCATTGCGTGTCCTTCTCGTAGTGGTGGTGCCTGTTTTTGCTGGGAGGAAGCGGAAGGGGAGCGCCGGGGCGGTTCATGCCCGCCCCTGCTCGTAGCCGATGCCGTCGAAGAGCCAAACGGTCAGCTGCCGGGTCATTTCGGCCTCGGAAGGCTTGTCGGGTCCGGGCTCGGTGGCCAGCCACTTCTCGCCGGCGGCGCGGACCATGCCCAGCGCCGCCGTCGGCCAGAAGCTTGCGGCAACCCCCAGGTTCCGGGCGGGGGAGTTGCCGGGGGAGCCGGTCTCCAGATAGGCCCGCATCGCGCGGTCCATCATGCCGGTGATGGCCTCAAAGAAATGGGTGAGGCTGTCAGTGAAACGGTGCTCGGTATTGCCTGTTGCTTCGCCGGCTGCGACAAAGGCATACACATTGGGCGACGTCTGCGCCATCTGCAGGTACGCGGACACCATCGCCTGCAACCCGGCGCGGGGTGACTGGGCGGTGCGCCCCGCGGCGAGGATCTTGTCCTGCATCTGTGCCAGCACGACGTCCCCCATTGCCTGCTGCAGTCCGGCCTTGTCGCCGAAATACCGGTAGTACACGGATTTCGAGGTTCCGGAAGCGGCAGCAATCTCTTCCATGGAGGCACCGGCGCCGAGGGTGTGGACGGCACGGCGGGCGGCCTTGATCAGATCGCTGCGGCGCTCGGTGCGGTGGGCTTCCCAGCGGAGGGACCGGCCGTCGGATGCCCCGGGGGCGGAGGGGTCTTGCAGAGCAGTGTTCACGATACTCAGCGTATCAGGTACGCTGGGTTGCAGTAACTCCCCTCACATTTTGCAGTACTTCCAAGGAGACCAGACTCATGGCTGCACAGCCCCAGGCCGAATCCGCCGCCACCGGCGGATCCACCCCTGTTCCCGCCGTCCGGAAGGCCGTCGTCATTGGCGGAAACCGCATCCCCTTCGCCCGCGCCGGCGGCAAATACACCTACAGCTCCAATCAGGACATGCTGACTGCTGCGCTCGACGGACTCGTCGCCCGCTTCGGGCTGCAGGGCGAACGCATCGGCGAAGTCGCCGCCGGCGCCGTGCTGAAGCACTCCAGCGACTTCAACCTCACGCGGGAAGCAGTCCTGGGTTCCGCCCTCTCCGCCGAGACCCCCGCCTATGACGTGCAGCAGGCCTGCGCCACCGGACTCGAGACGGTGATCAGTCTGGCCAACAAGATCAAGCTCGGCCAGCTTGATTCCGCCATCGCCGGCGGCGTGGACTCCGCCTCCGATGCCCCCATTGCCGTCAGCGAAGGCCTGCGCCGGACCCTGCTGGACCTGTCGCGGGCCAAGACTGCCAAGCAGAAGCTGGCCGCCGTCGCCAAGCTGCGCCCCAAGGACCTGGCCCCGAACGCCCCCACCACCGGCGAACCCCGAACCGGCCTGTCCATGGGCGAGCATCAGGCCCTGACCACGGCCCAGTGGAAGATCACGCGCGAGGCACAGGACGAACTGGCCCTGGCCAGCCACAAGAACATGGCGGCGGCCTACGACCGCGGATTCTTCGACGATCTGGTGACCCCCTACCGCGGCCTCTCCCGGGACGCCAACCTGCGCCCGGACACCACCATGGAGAAGCTGGGCAAGCTGAAGCCCGCCTTCGGCCGCGGCCGCGGCCTCGGCGACGAAGCGACCATGACCGCCGGAAACTCCACACCGCTGACCGACGGCGCTGCCGTGGTTCTGCTGGGTTCCGAGGACTTCGCCCGAGAACACGACCTGCCGATGCTGGCCAACATCGTGGACGCCGAAGCCGGCGCCGTCGACTTCGTGCACGGCAAGGACGGCCTGCTAATGGCGCCCGCCTTCGCCGTGCCGCGCCTGCTGGCCCGCAACAACCTCACGCTGGACGACTTCGACTTCTTCGAAATCCATGAAGCCTTTGCCGGCACCGTGCTCAGCACGCTGGCCGCCTGGGAAGATGATGAGTTCTCCCGCACCCGGCTGGGCCTCAACGGCCCGTTCGGCACGATCGACCGGTCCAAGCTCAACGTCAACGGATCTTCGCTGGCCGCCGGCCATCCGTTCGCCGCCACGGGCGGGCGCATCGTCGCCTCGCTGGCCAAAATGCTGCATGAAAAGGGTTCCGGCCGGGGGCTGATCTCCATCTGCGCCGCCGGAGGCCAGGGGCTTGTCGCGATCCTCGAGGCACGCTGACCATGAACGACGCATACCTGAACCTCGTCAACACCGGTTTCACCAAGGACATCGCCAAGAAGCTGGGCCTGCCCCGTCCGGCCATCCTGCGGCGCTTCGATCCGGCTCAGCCGCTGGTCCCCGGACCGGTGCTGGTCCTGGGCAAGGGCGAAGCCGCGGACACGCTCTCGCAGCTGCTGCTCGGCTGGGACCAGGATGTCCGGCGGCATGCCACGCCCAAGGAGAAGCTCGGCGCCATCCTGCTGGTGCTGGATACCGCAGCCGCTCCCGAGGATCTGGGCGAGGTCACCCTGGCCGCCGGCGCGGCACTGCGGGACCTGGCCCCGGGCGGACGCGTGGTCACCGTCTCCCGGCCCGCCGCCGAGGCACAGGAACCCGAGGCGGCAGCGGCACGGCAGGGAATTGACGGGCTGCTCCGCTCCATTGCCCATGAACTGCGCGGCGGAGCCACCGCCAACGGCATCGTCCTCGCCAACGGTGCTCCCGCCTCGACTCCGGGCACGGCGGCAGCCCTGCGCTTCCTGCTCTCGGGCAAGAGCGCCTACGTCAACGGCCAGTTCATCACCGTCGGTTCCGACGCCGGCACGCTGCCCGCGGACTGGAACGCTCCGCTGGCCGGCAAGGTTGCGGTGGTGACCGGGGCCGCTCGGGGGATCGGCGCGGCCATTGCCCGGGTCCTGCACCGCGACGGCGCCACGGTGATCGTCGTTGACGTGCCGGCGGCCGGCGAACAGCTGGCCAAGGTGGCCAATGAGATCTCCGGCACCGCGCTGCAGTTGGACATCACCCGCGATGACGCCGCCGACCGCATCTTGGCCCACGCCAAGGAACGCTACGGGCACCTGGACATCGTCATCCACAACGCCGGCATTACCCGCGACAAGCTGCTGGCCAACATGGACGAATCCCGCTGGCAGTCGGTCGTTGCCGTGAACATTGCGTCGCAGTTGAAGATGAACCGGACCCTGCTGGCCTCGGAGACCTTCAGTCGCGAAGGCCGGATCGTCTCGCTGGCCTCCACCAGCGGCATCGCCGGCAACCGCGGACAGACCAACTACGCCGCCTCCAAGGGCGGAGTCATCGGCATGGTGCGGGCGACGGCGCCGCTGCTGGCTCCGCGCGGCGGCTCCATCAACGCCGTGGCTCCCGGTTTCATTGAAACCGACATGACAGCAGCCATTCCGGCCCTCACCCGCCAGGTGGCGCGCCGCCTGAGCAGCCTGCAGCAGGGCGGCCTGCCCATCGACGTGGCCGAGACCATTTCCTTCCTGGCCTCGGACGCGGCCGGCGGCGTGAACGGACAGGTTGTGCGGGTCTGCGGCCAGAACATGGTGGGCGCATGAGTGAGACCCAGCTGGGCGAGATACCCGCGCTCGGCAAGCTGTATGTCGGTGCCGTCGGCGCTGCGGCCAGGGCGCGGCTCTCCTCGGCTCCGGCGTCCCGAACCTTGCCGGCGGACCGGCACACGGTGCGCGGCGCCCGTGTGGACCTTGAGCGGCTGGCGGACTTCCAGCGGCTCGTGCTGCACAGCGCGTCCGACTACCTGCCCTCCGGCTTCGTGCACACGTTCGCGTTTCCGGTGGCGATGAGCCTCATGGCTCGGGAAGATTTCCCGCTGCCGCTGCTGGGCATGGTGCATCTTCGGAACCATGTGGAGCACTTCCGGCCGATCCATTACACCGAACCGCTCACCGTCACCGCCTGGGCGGAAAACCTGGCCGGACACCGCGCCGGCACCTCCGTGGAGCTGATCGCCGAAGTCCGCGCCGGAACCGGGGAGGGCATGGGGGAGAACACCGGGGAGGGCACGGGGGATGGCACGGGGGAGAACACGGGGGAGAACACCGCCGTCGTCTGGCGCGGGCGGTCGACCTATCTCGCCAAGGGTGTGTTCCTGCCCCGCCTTGACCGGCCGGGTGCACGCGCACCCCGCCCGGATTTCGTTCCCCCGCAGCCGACGGCGCAGTGGCGGCTCGGCGCGGACGCGGGGCGCAACTACGCGCGGGTGTCCGGCGACTTCAACCCGATCCACCTCAGCCGGCTGTCGGCGAAGGCGCTGGGCATGAAGCGGTCGCTGGCGCACGGCATGTACCTGGCCTCCCGGGTGGTGGCCGACATCGTGCAGAACCGGCAGGAGCCGTACGAGTGGACCATCGAGTTTGACTCTCCGGTGTTCCTGCCGGCGACGGTCGCCCTGTCAATCTCCGATGCGGAAGGGGAGGACGGGTACGCCGGATCCACCTTTGTTGGTTGGAACCAGCGCTCCCTTCGCCGGAACTTCGCCGGCAGTGTCCGGCCGCTGTAGTTCCGCCCGGGCTGCTACCGTGCCCTCATGATGAAATCGGACGCATTGCTTGCCGCTGCCCGGGAGCTGGACGCGGCGGACCCGCTGGCCGGCTTCCGGGACCGCTTCCTGGAAGCCGACGGCGTCAGCTCCTATCTGGACGGCAATTCGCTGGGCCGTCCGCTGCGGGCCAGCGCGGCGCATCTGCAGGACTTTGTGCAGGTCCAGTGGGGCACCCGGCTCATCCGCGGCTGGGACGAGCAGTGGCTGGAGCTGCCGCAGCAGCTCGGCGACGCGCTGGGCGCCGCGGTGCTCGGCGCCGCCGCCGGGCAGTGCATCGTGGCCGATTCCACCACGGTCCTGCTCTACAAGCTGGCCCGTGCCGCAGTGGCTGCCCGCCCGGGGCGGACCGAGATTGTCCTGGACACCGACAACTTTCCCACCGACAGGTATGTTCTGGAGGGCATCGCCAATGAGTGCGGGCTGACCCTGCGCTGGATCGCCGCCGACTACGACGGCGGCGTCAGCGCCGACGCAGTGGCGCAGGCGGTCGGGCCGCAGACCGCCCTGGCGGTCTTCAGCCACGTCGCCTACCGCTCCGGTTTCCTGGCCGACGCCGCAGCCATCACGGCAGCAGTGCACGACGCCGGGGGACTGGTGCTCTGGGACCTGTGCCACTCAGCGGGGGCGGTTCCGGCACAGCTGGACGCCTGGGACGTGGACTACGCGGTGGGCTGCAGCTACAAATACCTCAACGGCGGCCCCGGTGCCCCGGCCTGGGCCTATGTGGCCCGGCGGCATCAGGAGACCTTCACCCAGCCCATCCAGGGCTGGCTGGGCAGCGCCGACCCCTTCGGCATGGCCCAGGGCTACACGCCGGCCGCCGGCATCCGCCGGCTGGTGTCCGGAACGCCGCCGGTGCTCGGCATGCTGCCCCTGCGGGACATGGTCGCGCTCCTCGCCGAGGCCGGCATCGATGCAGTGCGGACCAAATCCGTGGCCCTCACCGAATATGCCCTGGCGGCGGTGGACACCCTGCTGGCGCCGCACGGCGTCGTCCTGGCCTCTCCTCGCGCCGCCGAACGGCGCGGCAGCCACATCACCATCGATCATCCATCGTTCCAGGCCGCCACCGCGGCCCTGTGGAAGCAGGGAGTGATCCCCGACTACCGGAATCCGTCCGGAATTCGGCTGGGGCTGTCCCCGCTGTCGACGTCGTTCGAGGAGACGTTCACCGGAATCGCGGCGGTCTCGGCGGAGCTGCGCCGCCAACCGGCGGAAAGTCCCCGCCGGACGGAAGCCCGTCCGGTCCGCTGAGGCCAGCGGCCGCGGAGGCCAAGTATTGGAATTGACAACCGGCATGGACCGGGAGCCATAATGTTAGCGCTCACATATTTATGTGACGCACTTCTCATTTCCGGCCTGCCGGGCCGGCTGCGGGAAGGGTAAGCCGCGTCACGCGATCCGGTAGTTTCTCCGCTAGACAACGACGTCAATCGAAAGGGCTCCTTCGTGAAAATCCGTAAACTCCTGCTCAGCCTGACGGCGGGCATCCTGGCCGTGTCAGTGGCCGGCTGCGGTTCCGGCTCGGGCCGCGGCGGCGCTGATTCCGACGCCGCCGAATCGGGCGACAACGCCGGCGCGCTGGTGGGCATTGCCATGCCGACCAAGACCTCGGAACGCTGGATCAAGGACGGCGACTCCATCAAGGCAGAGCTTGAAGAGCTCGGTTACGAAACGACCCTGGAATACGCCGACGACGATATCCCCACCCAGGTCCAGCAGGTGTCCAACATGATCACCAAGGGCGCCAAAGTCCTGGTCATCGCGGCCATCGACGGCACCGCCCTCAGCGATCAGCTGGACAACGCGGCCGCCGCCGGCATCAAGGTGATCGCCTATGACCGCCTGATCACGGGCAACAAGAACGTTGACTACTACACCACCTTTGACAACTACACCGTAGGTGTCCAGCAGGCCACCTCGCTGCTGACCGGACTGGGCATCCTCGACGCCGAGGGCAAGGAGACCGGGGCAGCGGAACCGAAGAACGTCGAACTCTTCGCCGGCAGCCCTGATGACAACAACGCCAACTTCTTCTACGACGGCGCCATGGCCACCCTGCAGCCCCACATCGACAAGGGAACCCTCGTGGTCCAGAGCGGACAGACCGGGTTCTCGCAGATCGCCACCCTGCGCTGGGATCCGGCCACCGCGCAGAAGCGCATGCAGAACCTGATCGCCAGCAACTACTCGGGCGGCGAGAAGGTCGACGGCGTGCTGTCCCCGTATGACGGCATCTCTCTGGGCATCATTTCCGCCCTCACCGGATCCGGCTATTCACCGGATGCCCTGCCCGTCATCACCGGACAGGACGCCGAAGCCGCGTCAGTGAAGTCCATCATGGACAACCAGCAGTACTCCACGATCTTCAAGGACACGCGTGCCCTGGGCGAGCAGACCGTTGCCATGGTTGATGACGTGCTCAAGGGCGAAGTCCCCGAGACCAATGACAACGAGACGTACGACAACAAGGTGAAGATTGTTCCGACCTTCCTGCTGGATCCGATGGTGGTCACGAAGGACAACTACGAGGAAGTCCTCGTCGACAGCGGCTACTACCAGGCCTCCGACCTCAAGTAACCCCCTACCACCGCGGTTCCGAAGGCGGCAGCCGGATCCGGCTGCCGCCTTCGGAACACCGCCGGCAAGGACACGAACGTGAACGCGAATATTCTTTCCATGCGGGGCATCACCAAGTCGTTCCCCGGGGTCAAGGCACTGCAGGAAGTCTCCCTGGAGGTCCAGCAGGGGCACGTCCATGCCATCTGCGGAGAAAACGGCGCCGGGAAATCCACCCTGATGAAGGTCCTCTCCGGCGTCTATCCGGCCGGAACCTACGAGGGCGGAATCTACCTGGACGGTGAACTCCAGGAGTACAAGGACATCAAGGACTCCGAGTCCGCCGGCGTGGTGATCATCCACCAGGAACTGGCGCTGAGCCCGTTCCTGTCCATCGCAGAGAACATCTACCTTGGCAATGAACAGTCCAAGGGCGGTTTCATTGACTGGCACCGGACCAACCTCGAGGCCGCGAAGCTTCTCGAGCGGGTGGGCCTGGCGGAAAACCCGGCCATCCGGATCCAGGACATCGGCGTAGGCAAGCAGCAGCTGGTGGAAATCGCCAAGGCGCTGTCCAAGCGGGTGAAGCTGCTGATCCTGGACGAGCCCACGGCAGCCCTGAACGATGAAGACTCCGAGCATCTGCTGGGTTTGATCAAGGACCTGCGCAGTGACGGCATCACCTGCATCATCATCAGCCACAAGCTCAACGAGATTAAGGCGATCGCCGACGCCGTCACCATCATCCGTGACGGCCGCACCATCGAAACGCTGGACATGCATGCCGACGAAGTCTCCGAGGAGCGCATTATCCGGGGCATGGTGGGACGCGACCTGGACAGCCGCTATCCGGAGCACACTTCGGTCATCGGCGAGGAAGTCCTGCGCATCGAGGACTGGACGGTGCATCATCCGCTGGACCGGTCGCGCAAGGTCGTCACCGGCGCCAACCTGTACGTGCGGGCCGGTGAGATCGTGGGCATCGCCGGACTGATGGGGGCCGGCCGCACGGAACTGGCCATGAGCGTGTTCGGCCACAGCTACGGGCACAACATCAGCGGCCGCACCTACAAGGACGGCCGCGAGATCACGATGAAGACCGTCGGCCAGGCCATCGCCCACGGCCTGGCGTACGCCACCGAAGACCGCAAGCGCTACGGCCTGAACCTCATCGAGGACATTAGGCGCAACATCTCGGCGTCCAGCCTGAACAAGCTGTCCGTCCGCGGCTGGGTGGATCCGTACCGGGAGCATCTGACGGCGGAGAAATACCGCACCAGCATGAACATCAAGGCGCCGTCGGTGCTGTCGCTGACCGGCAAGCTCTCCGGCGGAAACCAGCAAAAGGTGGTGCTCTCCAAATGGATCCACACCAATCCGGACGTGCTGATCCTGGATGAGCCCACCCGCGGCATCGACGTCGGTGCCAAGTATGAGATTTACACCATCATCAACGAGCTGGCCGACCAGGGGAAGGCGATCATTGTGATCTCCTCCGAGCTGCCGGAACTGCTGGGGATCTGCGACCGCATCTACACCCTCGCCGAGGGCCGCATCACCGCGGACGTCCCGCGGGAGAAGGCCAGCGCCGAATACCTCATGCATTACATGACCCGTGATGCCAGGACTCCTGCCGCCGCGACAGACAAGGAACGCCAATGAGCACTCTCACCGACCAGGGTCCGTCCACCGGCGCTCCCGCGCCGAAGACCAACCCGACAGGAATCGTCGGCTCTGCCCTGAACTACCTCACCGGGCAGCTGCGCCAGGTGGGACTGTTCATCGCACTGATCGCGATCATCATCTTTTTCCAGATCACCACCAACGGGATCACCCTGGCACCGATCAACGTGTCAAACCTGATCATCCAGAACAGCTACATCCTGATCCTCGCCGTCGGCATGGTGCTCGTGATCATTGCCGGGCACATTGACCTCTCGGTCGGCTCCGTGGTCGCCTTCACCGGCGCGGCCGCGGGCGTCATGATCACCCAGTGGGGGCTGCCCTGGTGGCTGGCCGCCGTCCTGTGCCTGGTCCTCGGCGCCGCCGTCGGAGCCTGGCAGGGGTTCTGGATCGCCTACTTCGGAATTCCGGCGTTCATCGTGACCCTGGCGGGCATGCTGACGTTCCGCGGACTGACGCAGATTGTGCTGCAGAACCGGCAGATCTCGCCGTTCCCGGATCAGTTCCGCGGGCTGGGCAGCGGATTCCTTCCCGACCTCGGCGGAGGGACGAGTTTCCTGGAACCGCTGACAGTGATCATCGGAGTGCTTTCGGCCGCCGCCCTGGTGGGCTCGGGCATCCGGCAGCGGATGATCCGCCGCCGGCACCAGCTGGTCGACGAACCGATGCTCTGGTTCGCGGCCAAGCTCGTCCTGACCGCCGGCCTGATCCTGTTCATCACCTACCTGCTGGCCAGCTACCGCGGAACGCCCATCGTCCTGGTCATCCTGGGCCTGCTGACGGTCGGCTATGCCGCCGTCATGAACCGCAGCGTCTGGGGCCGCCACATCTACGCCATGGGCGGGAACCTGCACGCGGCGGAACTCTCCGGCATCAACACCAAGCGGACCACCTTCACCGTCTTCATCAACATGGGCGTCCTGGCCGCGCTGGCAGGGCTGGTCTTCACCGCGCAGCTGAACCTGGCCAGTCCCAAAGCGGGCGAGGGATTCGAGTTGGATGCCATCGCCGCAGTCTTCATCGGCGGAGCTGCCGTCACCGGCGGCATCGGCCGGGTGACCGGAGCCATCATCGGCGGTCTGATCATCGGAATCCTGAACAACGGCATGTCCATCATGGGCGTCGGCACCGAGTACCAGCAGCTGATCAAGGGGCTCGTCCTGCTGGCAGCCGTGGCGTTTGACGTCTTCAACAAGCGCCGCGGATCCTCCTTGATCACGTAGCAGGAGCACACACACCTGTGGCCGGCACCCGCAGGGCGGGTGCCGGCCACAGGCATGTCAGCCCTGCTGCGAGGAGACCCTAGTGATGGGCCTTCACAGCCAGGACGGGGCAGTCGGCCTGGAGCAGCACGCGCTGCGCCGTGCTGCCCAGCAGCATCTTGCCGACCGGGGTGCGGCGGCGCAGCCCCAGGACAACCAGCTCGACTTCCGGCCCGGCGGCCGCCGCGAGGATCTCCTCGGCGGGATCGAAGTCGCCGACCGGGTGGACCAGCTCGTAGGCCGTTCCATCCGCGGTCAGCTCTGCTTCGAGCTGGGCAAGCGCCGCGTTGTTGGCGTCCTCCTGCTCCTGATGGTGCAGTCCGTGACGGGGGAACGCCACGTTCACGATGACCAGCAGCGCTGCGCGGTCACTGGCCTCCCGGCGGGCGGCGTCCAGCGCCGCCGTCCCCTCGGGGGTGGGAAGAAATCCGACGACAATACTCATGGTGCTCCTGACCTAGGGATGGAAACGCGGGGCGGGGAAAAGGCTTAGCCCCGGAGTTCTTCGGCATCAGTAAAGCGGGTCTTCTTGGCGCGCACGGCCCGGTTCCAGAACCAGGTCAGCACCCACAGCAGCAGGCCCAGCAGCAGCATGAGGCCGGCAATCTGGTATTCGATCGGATCCTGCGCCCAGGGGCCCAGGAGGAAAGCGCAGGTGAAGACACCGACGTAGGGCAGGAAGCCGGGGGAGCGGAAGTGCTTGCTCTCGTGCGGGGTGCGGCGCAGCACCAGGCAGGCGATGTTCACCACGGTGAACACAGCCAGCAGCAGCAGCGCCGTGGTCCCGCCCAGGGCGGTGACGGTTTCCTTGCCCATGAAGTTGGTGACGGTGATGATCAGGCCCAGCGCGATGGCGGTGGTGAAGATGATCGAAGCCCACGGCGTCCGCCGGCCGGGGAGCACCTTGGAAAGTGAACGGGGAAGCACATCCTGCTTCGCCATGCCGTACAGCAGGCGGCTGGCCATCAGCATGTTGATCAGGGCGGTGTTGGCCACGGCAAAAATGGACAGGAACGGATAGATGACGTCCACCGGCAGGTTGGGTGCCCCGGCACGCACGACCTCCAGAAGCGGGGTTGCGCTGGAGGAGAGCTGGCCCACGGGCACAATGGCGACGGCGGCAATGGACACCAGCAGATAGACAGCCAGCGTGATGCTTAGCCCGGTCAGCATGACCTTCGGGAAAATCTTGGCCGGATCCTTGGTTTCCTCAGCCATGTTGACCGAGTCCTCAAAGCCCACCATTGAGAAGAAGGCCAGCGATGTGGCGGCCGTGAGGGCCAGGAAGACGCTCTTGTTTCCTTCGGTTTCGAAGACCATGACGCGGGAGAAATCGACGTTCCCCTGGCTCATTGCCCAGAATCCAATCAGGATGACAATCAGCAGACCGGTAAGTTCGATAATCGTCAGGACCACGTTGAACTTGATGCTCTCCCCGACTCCGCGCAGGTTGATCACGGCGAGGACCAGCATGAAGATGACGGCCACCCATGTGACTCCGGTCTGTCCCCAATCCAGGTCAAAGCCGACGATGAAGTTTTCGGCCAGGAACTTGGCGGCCGTCGAAGCTGAGGTAATTCCTGAGCTCAGCACGGCAAAGGTCACCAGGAAGGTGAGGAAATGAATGCCGAAGGCCTTGTGTGCATAGAGCGCGGCCCCGGCGGCCTGCGGAAATTTGGTCACCAGTTCCAGGTAGGACAGGGCGGTGATGGTGGCAACGGCGAAGGCGACCAGGATGGGTGCCCACGCGGCACCGCCGATTTCGCCGGCCACTTGGCCGGTAAGGGCATAGACTCCGGTGCCAAGAATGTCGCCGACGATGAAGAGCAGCAAAAGCTTGGTCCCCATCACCCGCTTCAGCTCGGGTTCCCCGGAGCCGATTTTTGTATCGCCCATGGCTGGTTTCCTGCTTTCTAAAGTATCTGCAATGCGGCACGAGGCGTGTTCCGGAAATTCGGTCACGACCCGCTGCCCGGTATTCTCTGCGCTGTAACAGGCAAATCAATGTTACGGGACTTGACGCGCCCCCGCTTGCGCGGAACCCGGATGGCGCACGACGCGGACGGATCCAATGCGCCTGCGCTGGACGCTGAGCACCTCCAAATCGCATTCCGGTGCGGCGACAGTGTCTCCGGGACGGGCAATCCTGCCCAACCGCGCCAGAATGTAGCCGCCGACGGTTTCGTACTGCCCTTCCGGAAGCGGGACGCCGGTCAGCCGCTCGAATTCCTGCAGGATCAGCGCTCCGTCCACCACCAGGTCGCCGCGCACCTGCCGGTGCCGGTCTTCGGGGTCCCGGAAGGTGTCGTATTCGTCGTAGATCTCCCCGACCAGTTCCTCCACAAGGTCCTCCAGGGTGACAATGCCGTCAGTGCCGCCGTATTCGTCGGCGACCACGGCAATATGGCTGCCGTTCCGGCGCATCCTGGACAACGAGGGAACCACGGGTGCCGTACCGGGCAGGAACAGGATCGGCCGGACAATGTCACCGAGCCGGAGTGCCTCAGACTCCGGGAAACGGGTGCCGCCGTCGCCGTTTTCCCGGAGGAGGTCGCGGACGTGGACGAAGCCGAGGACGTCGTCGGGGGACTCCCCAATGACCGGATAGCGCGAATAGGGCAACGAGTGCACTGCCGCCCGGGCCTGGGCTACGGTCAGGTCCGCGGAGAGGAACTGCACCTGCGGCCGCGGACGCATCACCTCCTGGAGGAGCCGGTTTCCGGCGCCGAACACGTCGGAGAGAATCCGCCGGCTGTCCTCGGCCAGGACCGGACTCGCGGCGACCATGTCCCACAGCTCCTGCGACGTCACCGGCGGTGTCCTGACTTTGGGATCCCCGCCGAGGAGCCGGACCACGGTGTCAGTGGAGACCGACAGCAGCTTAATGACCGGGCGCATCACGACGGCGAAAGCGTTCAGGGGAGGTGCGAGCAGCCGGGTGAAACGCTCCGCATTCTGCATCGCGAGCCGCTTGGGCACCAGCTCCCCGAACACCAGGGACAAGTAGGCGACGGCGAGGGTCAGCAGGATGAAGGCGGTGGCATCCGCGGCGGCGGGCGAAAAGCCGAAGCTGCGGAGGGCGGGGGCCGCGGCCGGGGCCAGCGCGGAGGCACCGTAGGCCGCGGAGAAAAAGCCCGAGAGGGTGACACCAATTTGGATGGACGAGAGGAAGAGGTTTGGGTTGCGGGCAAGTTCCGCGATTCTCCGGCCGCCGGCACCCGATGCCTCAATGCGGCTGATTTGGCTCTCCCGCAGTGAAACCAGCGCCATCTCAGTGCCCGCGAAGATTCCTCCCAGCAGCACGAAGAACACCACCAGAAGCAGATTGAAGAGCGTGCCGCCATCCATGGTCAGAGCGTACCGGTGCGTCGACGCAGGGCACATGACTGGCCGGGTGGTCGGCAGTCCGAGGGCCAATGCCGTGACGGCAGTAATCGTGTGCCCGTGGGCCTGCATCCGCTCGAAATGCTGCCCATGTCAGGCAAGAACGCTCGGTCATGTCGAAAAACGAGCGATGTGCTGGTGGCGAGCTGGTCGATGGTGATGGCAGGACAGCCGTCAGCCCGTGGCAATGCCACGGGCTGCTCGGCGCCCAGGCTCACGTCGTTTCAAGCCTGCGCACGCTCCAGTTCGCGGCGTTCACGACCTGCCCGCCTTCAGTCGTGATCAGGATCAACGTTCTGCCTCCGCGCATCGTCGCCGTACCGCCGATGCGGAGGTCCCAGGGGCGGCGCTCCAGAATCTCCCCGTCGTTGTTGAACCGGAACAGGGAGTTCTTCCCATCGGAGGGCTCGTGGACCGCGACCCAGGTCCCCGTCACCGGGTCGTGGAGGACATGCCGGAAGTGCTCAGCTATCCTCGCTCGTTCTCGCCCGTCGGAGTCGAGAATGCGTAAAACTCGGCCGCCTATCTCGGTTATCACCAGATGCTCACCGTCGCTGGCCGCGAACCAAACGATATTCAGTCCGGTCGAAATTCGGGACCCCAGCGGATCCAGCGAACGATCCAGCAGACGGCACCAACCGCCACCTACTGCAAGCGAGAGATCCGGGCGCAGCGCGATCACTCTCAACGCCCCGCGCAGGGTACGCACCTCCTCCCCGGTCGCTGCCTCCAGCACGCGGGTGGCCCTGCGGAGGTGAGTGACGACCACGCGACCTCCAGCCAGGGCAGTCACGGCCTCTACGTTCGTGCGGCTGCGGTCCTGCCACAGCCGTTGTCCCGTCAGGTCGTACCCGCACACGCCGTGGCGCTCCCACGCGCCGGCCACCACCACGGGGTGCTCACCGGGGACCAGTGCCCCCCGCCAGCCGCCGGAGTCCCAGACCGTTTCGAACGTGGCGCAGCGCGCATCGCGCATCAGTGACCACACGTCCACGACTCCCTTGGGTCGGGCGGTGACCAGCAGGTCCTCTTCCCACGGTGGTGCGGCCACCTGGCGAAGGTCGATCACTACGGAGCACCCCCTACGAGCTCATCGAAGATCATGCCGAGGACTCTGCCGGTGGATCCGATAACGGTCAAGTCCCCACGGAGGTGGTGTATGACGTTCCCCGCGTGATGCTTCGTTTAGTCAGGCCAAGGAGGCAAAGCCCTCCAGCGCGGCAACCAGTGCCGGGCGGTGGTCCTTCAGATGGTTCAGCAGCGCCGGTGTCCGGGAACCGTCCACCGCCATCAGGATGAGCAGGGTGAGGACGATGACCAGGGCCCCCGCCAGGTTGCTGAGAGATGGAGGCGCCGGCAGCGGCGATCTGCGGCGCGAACTGCGGCAGCAGCGCTAAAAATTGCGCCAGCGCCGCAATGAGTGCTCCGGCGAAACCGGCGAGCAGGATGAAGACGGCGGCGATGCTGCCTCCGGTGGCGATGCCCCGGGGAATTCCGTGTGCCTGCAGCCACCGACTGACCGGATGAACACACAGGGTGAGCACAAAAGCCAAAAACGCCGGCGTAAAGATTCCGCTGACCGCCGCCAGGCCGAAGGCTGCAAGGGTCGCGCCGCCGAGCATGAGCAAGATCACGGCGCTGCGGGGAAAAACGGGGCGTGCGCCGGTGTCCGATGGCCCCGAAGCCATCGAGTCCTCCTTCGTTGGCTGGACGAAAGTCTAGGAGCCCCGGGGACCGGACCAGAAGGGATGGGACAACAAAATACCCCCGGAATCCAGTGGATTCCGGGGGTATCAATTGTGCGCGGAGGGGGACTTGAACCCCCACCCTCGTTAGAGGACTAGCACCTCAAGCTAGCGCGTCTGCCATTCCGCCACCCGCGCTTGGGTGTTTTCCGCAAGGCCTTCAGTCGTTCAAAAGCTGCGGAAGCAACGGGAAAAACTCTAACACGGATTTGGACGCAACCGTAAATCGGCGCTGGTCAGGCCTCCGGGAACTAGGCTGGCAGCATTGCCTTCGAAGGAGAACCAATGTCTGAAACCACTGCGCGCGAGCGAACAGCCGAAGATGAAGTCACCCGGATCTGCCAGGAGCTCATCCGCTTTGATACCTCCAACTTTGGAGACGGATCCGGTCCGGGGGAGCGGTCCGCCGCCGAGTACACGGCCGGACTGATCGAAGAGGCGGGACTTCAGGCTGACCTGTTCGAATCAGCCCCCGGCCGCGCCTCGGTCGTCACGCGCATGGAGGGCACCGATTCGTCCCTTCCGGCGCTGGTGGTGCACGGCCATCTGGACGTGGTCCCGGCGCAGAAGCAGGACTGGTCGGTGGACCCGTTCAGCGGGGAAGAGCGGGACGGCCTGATCTGGGGCCGCGGCGCCGTCGACATGAAGGACATGGACGCCATGATCCTCTCCGTGATGCGCAGCATGGCCCGCACCGGAACCAAGCCGAAGCGGGACCTCATTTTCGCCTTCTTTGCCGATGAGGAAGCCGGCGGAAAGTACGGGGCCACCTGGGCGGTCGAAAACCGCCGGGAACTGTTTGACGGTGCCACCGAAGCGATTTCGGAAGTGGGCGGCTTCTCGGCAACGATCGGCGGCAAGCGCACCTACCTGCTGCAGACCGCCGAGAAGGGCATCTCCTGGCTGCGGCTGGTCGCCCACGGGCGCGCCGGGCACGGTTCGCAGATCAACACCGACAACGCGGTGACCCGGCTGGCCCGCGCCGTGGCCACGATCGGAGAGTACCCCTGGCCCATTGAGCTCACCGACACCACCCGGGCCTTTCTGGACGGCGTCACCGAGCTCACCGGCGTCGAGTTCGATCCTGACAACCCGGAGAAGCTGCTGGCCGAGCTGGGCACCGTGGCCCGTTTCGTGGGCGCCACGCTGCAGAACACTGCCAATCCCTCTGTCCTGAAGGCCGGCTACAAGCACAACGTCATTCCGGGAACCGCCGAAGCCCTGATTGACGTGCGCACCCTGCCCGGGCAGGAGGAGCAGGTCCTGGCCATCATCAAGGACCTCGCCGGACCCGGAGTCGACGTCAGCTACGAACACAAGGACGTCTCGCTCGAGGTGCCGTTCAAGGGCAACCTCGTGGATTCGATGATCGGCGCGCTGCAGGCCGAGGACCCGGGAGCGCCCGTCCTGCCCTACACGCTTTCCGGCGGCACCGACAACAAGTCCCTGAGCCGCCTGGGCATCACCGGCTACGGGTTCGCCCCGCTGCGCCTGCCCGAGGACCTGGACTTCACCGGCATGTTCCACGGCGTGGACGAGCGCGTTCCGGTGGATTCCCTGAAATTCGGCACGCGGGTGCTCTCCCGCCTGCTCACCAGCTACTAGGAGCCGCCCCGTGACCATCACCGACATCCTGACCCCGGAACTCCTGGACCGCCTGCGCAGCCGGGCCGCCGGCTACGACCGGGACAACAGCTTCTTCACGGAAGACCTCGAGGACCTGCGCGCCGCCGGCTACCTGGCCCTCTTTGCCCCGCGGGAGGCGGGCGGCGCGGGGTTCAGCATTCCCGAGGTGGTGCAGGCCCAGCGCCTGCTGGCCATGGCTGCTCCGGCCACCGCGCTGGCGGTCAACATGCACCAGGTCTGGTGCGGAGTGGCGCACCTGCTGTCGCTGCGCGGGGATGATTCCCTGTCCTTCGTGCTCGACGACGCGGTCAAGGGGGAGCTGTATGCCTTCGGCGTCTCCGAGCCGGGGAACGCCGCGGTGCTCTTTGACTCCTTCACGGCGGCGCGGCCGCAGGGGGACGGCTCCTACGCGTTCACCGGGACCAAGATTTTCACCAGCCTCTCCCCGGCGTGGACCCGGCTCGGCATTTTCGGCCGGGACGATTCCGATCCGGACGAACCCCGGCTGATCTTCGGCTTCGCTCCGCGGGGCACCGCGGGCATCACCATCAAAGACGACTGGAACACCATGGGCATGCGCGCCAGCCAGTCCTGCACCACCGTCCTGGACAACGCGGTGCTGACCGCTGATCAGCTGGTCCGCACCACGCCGGTGGGCCCGCACGCCGACGCCTTCGTGTTCGGCATCTTCAGCCTGTTCGAGACGCTGCTCTCGGCGGTCTACACCGGAGTGGGGGACCGCGCCGTCGACCTGGCGGTGGCGGCGGCGCAGGAGCGGACGACGGCGGGCGGCGGACCCGCCGCCCATGACCCGTTCACCCGCTGGAAAGTGGCCGATGCGGCGATCCGGATGGACGGCATCCATCCGCAGCTGGAAGCCATTGCGCGTGACCTCGAAGCGGGCACCGACCACGGCAGCCTCTGGTTTCCCCGGCTGTCCTCGCTGAAGTACCGTGCCACCGAAACCGCCCGCTCCGTCGTCGAAACGGCCGTGCGGGTGTCAGGGGGCCGAAGCTACTCGCGCGGGGCGGAGCTGGAACGCCTGTATCGGGACGTCCTGGCCGGGATGTTCCATCCGTCCAGCGAAGACTCGGTCCACAACTCGGTTGCGAATGCCTGGCTGGGGCCGGTTCCCGGGGATTCCTGAGCCGGACTGTGCTTCCTGACCGGGACGGTGCTTCCTGAGTCGGCCGGTGCAGGCCGGTGCACAAGGCTCAGGCGGTGCGCTGAACCCGCATCACGCGCCGGCGGAGCCAGAAGCGCCGGGCGCCGCCGCGGTAAATGCAGCTGCGGTGCAGCTCCCACTTGCCGTACTCCGCATGCCCACTGATCACCCTGCGGGCCTCGGCCACTGAATCTCCGGGGTTCACCGACACCACGAGGTACTCATAGTCCCGGAAGTTCTCGTCTGGCCGCTGCACGCCGGGCCGAAGAATTTGTTCTCGCATATCCCTCCAATTTTGCCTTCTTTACCGCTAACGTCTAGGGCATGAGCATAGATCCGCACGTGGCGCTCCAATCCCTGATGGCCGCCCTCGAAGAGCATCTGACGGCTGCTTCCCAGCGCCGCGGGGACAAGGATCCGATGGTGGAGACAGCATATCTGGCGGTGGCGGATGCCTTCGAAGTCTATGAGGAGGTCCTCTACGACGCGTACGGCGAGGTCACGCCGCTGGAGATCTATGAGGACGACGACGATGAGTTTGACGGCTCCTTTGCCGACGACGGGGAGGGAGCCGAAGAGCGGTCCTCCGGAGTCCAGCCCGGGCAATAGCTCCGGGCGCCCGGTCGGGAAATCCTGCCGCTGCGGAGCATGACATGGGACTCACCGGCGGGACGCCCCGAGGGGCTGCGCGCGGACAGGTGCGGGTCGTGGCTTAGAGTTCTATCTTGTGAATTGGTTTGAAGCGCTCTTCCTCGGTCTCATTCAGGGCTTGACTGAATTTCTCCCCATCTCCTCCAGCGCCCATCTGCGAATAGTGGGTGAACTGCTGCCCGGCGCCCAGGATCCGGGCGCGGCGTTCACCGCCATCACGCAGCTGGGCACGGAAACGGCAGTGGCGGTCTATTTCTGGAAAGACATCGTCCGCATCATTAAGGCGTGGTTTGGTTCGCTGGCCGGCCGCGTTCCGCGCACCGACCCCGATGCCCGCATGGGGTGGCTGATCATCATCGGCACGCTGCCCATCGTGGTCCTGGGCCTGCTGTTCCAGGACCAGATCGAAAGCACCTTCCGCAGCCTCTGGATCGTGGCGACCATGCTGATCGTGTTCGGCATCATCCTCGCCGTGGCGGACGCCGTCGGCAAGCAGCAGCGCAAGCTGGACCAGCTCACCTACAAGCACGGCATCCTGTACGGCTTCGCGCAGGCGCTGGCCCTGATTCCGGGCGTCAGCCGCTCCGGCGGCACGATCACGGCAGGGCTGTTCATGGGCTACACCCGTGAGGCAGCCGCCCGTTATGCCTTCCTGCTGGCCATCCCCGCGGTCTTCGGCAGCGGCATCTTCCAGCTGGTGAAGTCCTTGGACGAACCGATGGTCTACGGCGGCTGGGAAACCGCCGGCGCCACTCTGGTCGCGTTCATCGTGGGCTTCATCATCATCGGCTGGTTCCTGCGGTATGTTTCCACCCGCGGCTACAGCCTCTTTGTCTGGTATCGCATCCTTCTCGGCGTCGTGATTTATATCCTGCTGGGACTCGGCGTGCTGAACGCCTAGCAACGGAAAGTAGAGTTGAACCTGTGATCGCGTGGAAAAGCTCCCCCCTGCCCGTCCTGCCCGGAACCTCCCCGGACGTCGCCCTCTACGACACCGCCCTGCACCGGACAGTGCCCGTGCGCCCGGGGGGTGAAGCCAGCCTCTACGTCTGCGGAATCACTCCCTACGACGCCACGCACATGGGACATGCCTCAACCTATGTGGCCTTCGACCTGCTGAACCGGCAGTGGCGGGACTCCGGGAACAGCGTCCGCTACGTGCAGAACGTGACCGATGTGGACGATCCGCTGCTGGAGCGGGCGACCGCCAGGGGTCTGGACTGGCGCGCCCTGGCGCAGGAGCAGACACAGCTCTTCCGCGACGACATGGAAGCCCTGAATGTCCTCGCCCCGGACCACTACATCGGCGCCGTCGAGTCCATCGAGTGGATTGTGCCGGTGGTGGAAGACCTCCTCCGCCGCGGCCTCGCCTACCGGGTCCCGGCGGCGGGCAGTGAACCCGCCGGCGACGTCTATTTCTCCGTCGATGCGGCGTCGCGACTGGATCCCGAGGACCCCGACGCATGGCGGCTGGGCAGCGTCTCCGGGCTGACCGCCGACCAGATGCTGCCGCTCTTCGCCGAACGCGGCGGAGACCCGCTGCGCCCGGGCAAGCGCAACGCCCTGGATCCGCTGCTGTGGCGCGTCGAGCGTCCCGGCGAGCCGTTCTGGGACGGTGCGTCGCTGGGCTCCGGGCGGCCCGGCTGGCACATCGAATGTTCGGTCATCGCACAGCGTTTCCTGCCGGCGCCGTTCACGGTGCAGGCCGGCGGGTCCGACCTGGTCTTCCCGCATCATGAGATGAGCGCGGGCCATGCCTACGCCTGCACCGGCACACCGCTGGCACGCCACTATGCCCACGCCGGAATGGTCGGCCTGGACGGCGCAAAGATGAGCAAGTCACTGGGCAACCTGGTCCTGGTCTCCTCGCTGCGGACCTCCGGCACTGATCCTGCGGCGATCCGTGCCGTGCTGCTGAGCCATCACTACCGCACCGACTGGTTCTGGACCGGGGAGCAGCTGACCGCCGCCGAGCAGCGGTTGTCCCGCTGGCGGTGTGCCCTGCCTCTGACCGGATACGCACAGGCCGAGGAGATGCTCGCCGGTGTGCGGGCCGCGCTGGCCCGTGACCTGGATGCCCCTGCCGCCCTGGCAGCAGTCGACGCCTGGGCCGCTTCGGCCTTGGAAACTCCGGCCGAGGACCGCAGCGACGACGCAGCTGTCCTGGCCGGATCGGCCGTTGATTCGCTGCTGGGGATTCGGCTCTAGTCCCGCCGGCGGCGTTTGAGGTACCGCTCAAACTCGCGGGCGATCGACTCTCCGCTGGCTTCCGGCAGGTCGGCGGTGTCCTTGGCCTCCTCCAGTTGCCGCACGTAGGCGGCAATTTCCGGATCGTCGGTGGCCAGTTCGTCGACGCCGCGTTCCCAGGCCTCCGCCTCATCCGTCAGCAGCCTGGTGTCCAGCGGCGCCTGCAGCAGCTCCTCGAGGCGGTGCAGCAGCGACAACTGCGCCTTCGGTGAAGGGGAGTGGCCCACATAGTGCGGCACGGCCGCCCACATCGACACGGCGGGGATGTCGGCCAGCCCGGCCATTTCCGCGAGGACCCCCACGATGCCGATCGGCCCCTCGTAGTGCGAGGATTCCACCTTCAGCTCCTCGCGCAGGTCGGAGTCCTCGCAGGTGACCGTGACGGGAATGGGACGGGTGTGCGGCACGTCGGCGAGCAGTGCGCCGGCCAGCACGATGCAGTCAACACCGAGTTCCTTGGCCAGGGCAATCAGTTCGGCGGTGTAGGCGCGCCACTTATAGGACGGCTCGACGCCCGACACGAAAATAATGTCCAGGTTGCTGTCCGGAACCTCGGCACGGGAAATGCGGGTGGTGGGCCACTTGATCCGCCGCTCACCGGACCCCAGCCGTTCAATGACGGGGCGGGTGAACTGGAAGTCGTAGTATTCGTCGGCGTTCAGGCTCCCGATCTTCTCGGCTTCCCAGAACATGCTCAGGTACTTCAGCGCGTCGCTGGCGGCCTCCCCGGCGTCGTTCCACCCTTCGAAGGCGGCCAGCATCACGGTGGTTCGCTCCTGGGAACCGCCAAAAAAATCCTGGAGACCAACGGGCGGGGTTTCTTCGGTATTGCTCACAGACTCACCCTATGCCCAGCACGTCGCGCTGTCAGGACCGGGCGGAGCGCTTCGCCGGGAGCGGGGTAAACCGGGGGTCCGGCCCGCCCAGTAGACTGGGATGCATGTCTTCCTCCGTCCAGGCCCCCCTGCAAACCGAACCCGCCCCCGGTCCGCTTCAGGCGGTGCTGTGGGACATGGACGGAACCATCGTGGACACGGAGCCGTACTGGATCGCCGCGGAGAAGGACCTGGTGCACAGCTACGGCGGCTCCTGGACCGACTCCGACGCCGAGGCCATGGTTGGCCAGGCGCTGACCTTCAGCGCCGGACTCCTGCAGAACGCCGGCGTCCCGCTGAGCATCCGCGAGATCATCGACCGCCTCATCGGCCAGGTCACCGAGCAGGTCCGCCGCGAGGTTCCCTGGCGCCCCGGTGCCCGCGAACTCCTCGGCGAGCTGTCCGCCTCCGGCATTCCGTGCGTCCTGGTCACCATGTCCGAGGCCGTCCTGGCCGAGGAGATCTGCCGCCGGCTGCCCGCCGGCACGTTCTCCTTCCTGGTCACCGGCGACATGGTCCGGCAGGGAAAACCGCACCCCGAGCCGTATGAACTGGCCTTTAGCCGGCTGGCGGAACAGCTTCCGGACCTCGCCAAGGACCGCGTCGTGGCCATTGAAGACTCCTTCCCCGGAGTCACCTCCGCCCGCGCCGCCGGTCTCGTCACCCTGGGTGTTCCGCATTTCCTTCCGCTGCCTCCGGACGCCAGCCGGCATGAGTGGGAGACGCTGGCCGGGAAGACGGCGGCGGACCTGGCCTCCCTGCTGAGCACCGCCAACGCCGGGGCTGCCCGGTGAGCATCGGGCAGGGCGCCGGCACCCCCGCTCCGGTCCGGGACGGGATCCCGCTGGGCCGGATTGCCGGCGTCCCCGTGTACTTGGCCTATTCCTGGTTCATCATCGCGGCTTTGATCGTGGTCTTTTTCGGGCCGCTGGTCGGCCGGAGCTTCCCGTTCCTGGGGGCCGGCGCCTACGCCGTCGCCCTCGGCTACGCGATCCTGCTCCTGGTCTCCGTCCTCATCCATGAGCTGGCCCACGCCCTGACGGCCAAAGCGTACCGCTGGCCGACGGCGAAGATCGTCCTGACGCTGTGGGGCGGCCACACCCAGTTTGGGCAGGTCCGATCCACCCCCGGCCCGTCGCTGCTGGTTGCGCTGGCCGGTCCCGCAGCGAATTTCCTGCTCGCCGGGGCCGGCTGGCTGCTCCTCCTCGCGGCTCCGCTTCCTCCGGTGGCAGTGCTGCTGACGGAGATTCTGATCTGGGCCAACCTGCTGGTGGCCATCTTCAACATCCTGCCCGGGCTTCCGCTGGACGGCGGGCGCATCGTTGAATCAGCCGTGTGGAAAGCCACCGGATCACAGGACAGGGGCACAGTGGCAGCCGGTTACGCCGGACGCATCATCGCCCTGGCCCTGGCCGCCGCCGTCATCCTGCCGCCGTACCTGCGGCAGGAAAGCCCCGATCTGCAGGTGGTCCTGCTCACTGCCGTGGTCTCGGGATTCCTCTGGATGGGAGCCGGCGCCAGCATCAGCAATGCCCGTGTGCGGCTGCGGCTGCCCTCCATCAGCGCCGCCGCCCTGATGACTCCGGCAGTCTCCGTTCCGGCGGCCTCTCCCGTGGCCGTGGCCCGGGAACTGCTTGCCGGCCGTCCCGGCACCGCCCTGGTGATCACCGCACCGACCGGACAGCCCTGGGCCATTGCGGACCAGGACGCGCTGGCGCAGGTGCCGGAGCAGCTGGCCATGTCCACCCAGATCGACGCCGTCGCCCGGCCCCTGGGACCCGGCGCCTATGTTCCTGCCGCCGCCGCGGGTTCTGAACTGGTGGACTATCTCGCTAAACTTCAGGGCAGCGAGTATGCAGTTATCGACCGGGACGGCGGGGTGGTGGGACTCCTGACCCAGGCAGCTGTCCTGAACGCCATCGCGGCCAAGCCGAACCGGCCCCGCAGCTCCTGAGGCACTCCCGCACCGGCATCCCGGCCCCGTCTTCCCCGTTGACCCGGGGACCCGGACGCCGGCGCTGCCGGCGGAGCGCCCGCTCCACCCCTTGAACTTCACCCCACCACCGCGCACCACCTAGATCCAAAGGAACGTTACCCATGAACTCGGAGACCCCGGGCCAGACAGCCGCTACAGCTCCCCACGGCGCCGACCACCGCAGGGGACCGCTGCGTCCGGGGGAGCGCGTCCAGCTCACCGACGAAAAGGGCCGGCACAACACCATCACCCTGACCGAAGGCGGCGCCTTCCACACGCACCGCGGATTCCTGCCGCATGACACGATGATCGGTGTTCCCGAAGGCACCATCGTCACGAACACCACCGGTCAGCAGTACCAAGTGCTGCGGCCGCTGCTGTCTGACTTCGTGCTGTCGATGCCGCGAGGCGCCGCCGTCGTCTACCCCAAGGACGCCGGCCAGATTGTCACGATGGCAGACATCTACCCGGGTGCGCGCGTCGTCGAAGCCGGCGTCGGCTCGGGTGCGCTGAGCATCTCGCTGCTGCGCGCCGTCGGTGACTCCGGCTCCCTGCATTCGTTTGAGCGCCGGGAAGAATTCGCTGACATCGCCCGCGGCAACGTGGAAACCTTCTTCGGCGGCCCGCACCCGGCCTGGAACATCACGCTGGGAGACTTCCAGGAGGAGGTCGTCCGCACCGAAGAGCCCGGCAGCGTGGACCGGGTGGTCCTGGACATGCTGGCACCGTGGGAATGCACCGACGCGGTGGCCACCGTCCTGGCTCCCGGCGGCGTGTGGATTTCCTATGTGGCAACCGTCACCCAGCTGTCCCGCACGGCGGAGGCCATCCGCGCCGACGGCCGGTTCACCGAACCCGACGGCTGGGAATCCATGGTCCGCGGCTGGCACCTGGAGGGCCTGGCCGTCCGGCCCGACCACCGCATGGTGGCCCACACCGGATTCCTGCTCACCGCCCGCCGCCTCGCCGAAGGCGCCACCGGACTGGTGGCCAAGCGCCGCGCCTCGAAGACCAACTTCAGCGAAGAGGACCTGAACGCGTGGACCCCTGCCGCCGTGGGAGAGCGCGAAGTCTCCGCCCACAAGCTGCGCCGGGCCGCCAAGGACGCCAGTTCGAAGATCCAGCGCGGCGCTCTGGAGAACGCCGAAAAGTACAACGCGGATAAGGACGGTACGCCGGAAATCCCCTAGCCGCAATCGGGTCGGCGGATAACTGACGGCCGACAAAGACAAGAGGTTGCAACCCGTGTGTTGCCTGCGCTGCTGGGCTATCGTCAAAGCTAGAGACCCTGCGCAACGTGAAGGTGGTCGCAACCATGGCTGAAGCAGAGAACACCATCGATTCCGGGGCCGACGATCCGCGGAATTATTTCCGCGGGCCCGGCGTGCAAGGCGCCGAGTCCCCGCAGCTGAACGTGCTGCGGGACAAGCTGCGGAACGTGGACCGGCAGCTGGCGGCACTGACACACAACAACGCCCGGCTGGTGGCGATGCTGGAGACGGCGAAGGCGGAGATCATCCGCCTCAAGGACGCCCTCGAAAAGGAGGGCGCCACGCCCTTCAGCTTCGCCACCGTCATCGCGGTGAACCACCGGGTTCCCGCCAGCAGCGGCAGGACGACCACCGCAGCCGTCCAGGACAACCTGGACATTGTGCAGTCCGGCCGGAAACTGCGGGTGTCGGTCAGTCCACTGCTGGACATGAACCAAATAGTTCCAGGCCAGGAAGTGCTCCTGAACGAATCCCTGGTGGCCGTGGCTTCGCTGGGTTTCGAGCGCAGCGGCGAGCTGTTCACCGTGAAGGAGCTCCTGGGCAGCGACCGGTGCCTGGTGATCGGACGGGCCGACGACGAACGCGTGGTCCGGCTCAACGGGCCCCTGGAGGCCGAAAAGGTGCGGGTCGGCGACGCCCTGACGGTCGACACCCGGATCGGCTACGCGCTGGAGAAGATCCCGCGCAGCGAGGTCGAGAACCTCGTCCTGGAGGAAGTTCCGGACATCTCCTACTCCGACATCGGCGGACTCGGCCCGCAAATCGAGCAGATCCGCGACGCCGTTGAACTGCCGTTCCTGCACCCGGACCTGTACCGAGAACACGGGCTGAAGGCGCCGAAGGGCATCCTGCTCTACGGCCCTCCCGGCTGCGGCAAGACCCTGATCGCCAAGGCGGTGGCGCACTCCCTGGCGGCCCGCGTCATGGAGCAGACGGGCACCCTGGGAACCCGCAGCTACTTCCTGAACATCAAGGGCCCCGAGCTGCTGGACAAGTACGTGGGGGAGACGGAGCGGCACATCCGCCTGATCTTCGCCCGGGCCCGGGAAAAGGCCTCCGGCGGCAGCCCCGTGGTGGTGTTCTTCGACGAGATGGACTCCCTGTTCCGCACGCGCGGCACCGGCATCTCTTCCGACGTCGAAACGACCATCGTGCCCCAGCTGCTCTCGGAGATCGACGGCGTGGAGAAGCTGGAGAACGTCATCGTCATCGGTGCCTCCAACCGCGAGGACATGATCGATCCGGCGATCCTGCGGCCGGGCCGCCTCGACGTGAAGATCAAGATCCTGCGCCCCGACGCCGAAGGGGCGGCCGAGATCTTCGCCAAGTACCTCACTTCCAATCTGCCCCTGCACCGCGAGGACCTCGCGGAAAACGGCTACGATCCGGAGGTGACCGTCCGGGAGATGATCCGGCGGACCGTGGAAAAGATGTACGCCGAGGACAAGTCCAACGAGTACTTGGAAGTCACCTACGCCAACGGCGACACGGAAATGCTCTACTTCAAGGATTTCAACTCCGGAGCGGTGATCCAGAACGTGGTGGACCGGGCCAAGAAGTACGCCATCAAGGATCTGCTGACCCTGCACCAGCGCGGCCTGCGGATCGACCACCTCATGCGGGCGGTGGTGGACGAGTTCCGGGAGCACGAAGACATGCCCAACACCACCAATCCGGACGACTGGGCACGCATTTCCGGCAAGAAAGGCGAGCGCATCACGTACATCCGCACGATCATCCAGGGCAAGGCGGGACAGGAACCCGGACGCACCATCGAAACCGCCGCCAACCCCGGACAGTATCTGTGAGTGTTCGCCGTGTCATGGGCACGGAAACCGAATACGGCGTGTTGGCGCCGGCGCTGCCGGCAGCCAACGCAACGGTCCTGTCCAGCCAGATCATCAACGCCTATGCCGCCACCCGGCGCAGCGGCATGGGCAACCTGTCCGGAACCCGCTGGGACTACACCGACGAAGCGCCGCTGAACGACGCCCGCGGATTCACGGTGCCCCGCGCGGCAGCTGATCCGACCCAGCTCACGGACGCGCCTCCGGTCCTCGACGCGGAGCAGATCGCCATGGAGGGCGGCGGCCCCGCTGCCCTCTACGGGGAGCAGTCCACGGAGAACCCCGTCCTGATGAACATGGTGCTCTCCAACGGGGCCCGGCTGTACGTCGACCACGCCCATCCGGAATACTCCTCGCCGGAGGTGACGACCCCGCGCGACGCGGTGCTGTGGGACAAAGCCGGCGACGCCGTCGTGCTGGCGGCGATGCGGCACATAGCCGCGGCGCCGGGCTTCTCCCCGGTGAATCTGTACAAGAACAACACCGACAGCAAAGGCGCCTCCTACGGCTCGCACGAGAACTACCTGGTGCCGCGCAGCGTTCCGTTTTCCGATTTGGTCCAGGGCCTGGTGCCCTTCTTCGTCAGCCGGCAGGTCCTTGTCGGCTCCGGCCGGGTGGGAATGGGCACCAACAACCAGCGCCAGGGCTATCAGCTGAGCCAGCGGGCCGATTTCTTCGAAGCCGAGGTCGGCCTGGAGACCACCATCCGGCGGCCCATCGTGAACACCCGCGACGAACCCCACGCGGTGGCGGAAAAATACCGGCGGCTGCACGTCATCATCGGCGACGCCAACCTCAGCGAGGTTTCGGCGCTGCTGAAGGTGGGCACCACCTCCATTGTGCTGTCCATGATCGAGGCGGGCACCGGGCCCGGGGTGGAGCTGCGGGATCCGGTGGGATCCCTGCAGGCCATCAGCCATGACCCCACGCTGCAGCAGCTCGTAGAGCTGAAGGACGGACGGATGATCACCGGCCTGGACCTGCAGGAGATCTATCTGGAGGCCGCCGCCCGGCACTGCCGCAGCCGCGGAGCCGACGCCGCCACCGAAGACATCCTCACCCGCTGGACCTCGCTGGTGGGGGTCCTGAAACGCGATCCGCTGGAAGCCGCCTCTTCCGTGGACTGGGTGGCCAAACTCCGGCTGCTGCAGGCCTACCGGGACCGCGACGGTCTGGCCTGGTCCGACGCCCGGCTGCATCTGGTGGACCTGCAGTACTCCGACATGCGGCCGGAGAAGGGGCTCTACTACCGGCTGGCCGCCCGCGGCCAGATGGAGCGGATCCTGACCGACGAGGAAATTGCCCGCGCCGTCACCGAACCGCCGGATGACACCCGCGCCTATTTCCGCGGCAAGTGCGTCAGCCGCTTTCCGAACCAGGTGGTGGGGGCGAGCTGGGATTCCATCATCTTTGAGCTGCCCTCGCACCGGCGGCTGCAGCGCATTCCGACCCGGGAACCGCTCCGGGGGACCCGGGCGCTGACGGAGGAGTTGTTCGAAGCTTCGTCCGATGCGGAGGATTTTGTCGCCAGACTCCTGACCGGTCCCGAACATAGCGTGGCACCATAGGACTAGCAGGGCAGCGTCAGGACCTGGCAGGATCCGCCAGGACCAGTAAAAGGGCCGGAATCCGGCCGGGAAAGGCAATGATCATGGCAACCCAGGACCGCAAGAGCACCGGAGCCCGCACCGAAGAGGAGCTGGAGGAGACGCCCCCGCCGACAGCCGAACCGGAAGCGGCGGCCACCGCCCAGACCGAAGGCGTGGACGACCTTTTGGACGAAATCGACGGCGTGCTGGAAAACAACGCCGAGGAATTTGTCCGGGGATTCATCCAAAAGGGCGGACAGTAGCGGATGACCTACCGGGATCCCGCAGCAGAGGTAAACGGGGCGGCCCCGCCGTCCTTCAGCGACCATTTGGCCCGGCACCACCCCGACCTGCTGCCGTCAGCCCGCCGGCTGGGCACCGCCCCGGCCGGATCGGCGTCGGCGGCGGCACCGCAGGCCACCACCATCGTTTCGCTCACCTACGCCGGCGGCGTGCTGATGGCCGGCGACCGGCGCGCCACCATGGGCAACATGATCGCCAGCCGGCACATCAAGAAGGTCTTTCCGGCGGATAACTACTCGGTGGTGGGCATCGCCGGCACCGCGGGGCTTGCCCTGGACATGATCCGGCTGTTTCAGGTGGAACTGGAGCACTACGACAAGATCGAGGGCACCCCCATGAGCCTGGACGGCAAGTCCAACCGGCTCGCCGCAATGGTGCGGTCGAATCTGCCCCTGGCCCTGCAGGGCCTGGCCGTGGTCCCGCTGTTCGCCGGCTACGACACCGAACGCCACGTCGGCAGGCTCTTCTCCTATGACGTCACCGGGGGCCGGTACGAGGAATATGAACACCACAGCGTGGGCTCCGGCTCGGTGTTCGCCCGCGGCGCCCTCAAGAAGCTCTGGCGTCCGGGGCTGGACGAGGAACAGGCAGTCGCCGTCGCCATCGAATCGCTCTACGACGCAGCCGACGACGACTCCGCCACCGGGGGACCGGATCTGGTCCGTCAGCTGTGGCCGGTGGTCTACGTGGTCAACAGTGCCGGAAACCGGGAAATCCCGGAGCGGGAACTGCAATTGATGGCGCGGGAGCTTGTTGACCGCCGCTCCGTCGCCGGACGGGAGAGCTGACCATGACGCAGCAGTTCTACGTCTCCCCCGAACAGCTGATGAAGGACCGGGCGGACTTCGCCCGGAAAGGGATCGCCAGGGGCCGGTCGGTGGTGGTGCTCACCTGCCGCGACGGAATCGCCCTCGTGGCCGAGAACCCCTCGCCGTCACTGCACAAGCTCGGCGAAATCTACGACCGGATCGGCTTCGCCGCCGTGGGCAAGTACAACGAGTTCGAGAGCCTCCGCCAGGCCGGTGTCCGGTACGCCGATGTCCGCGGCTACTCCTACTCCCGTGAGGACGTCTCCGCCCGCGGCCTGGCCAGCGTCTATGCCCAGAGCCTGGGGTCGGTTTTCACCACCGAGGGCAAACCCTTCGAGGTGGAACTGGCCGTTGCCGAGGTGGGGACCGAGCCCTATGCGGACCACCTGTACCGGCTGACGTTCGACGGTTCCATCGCTGACGAAAGCAACTTCGTGGTCATGGGCGGCCAGGCGGAAGTGGTTCGCGAAGCCCTGGCCCGGACCTGGAACCAGGACACCGGCTTTCCCGAGGCCGTCCGCACAGCGGTCGCCGCCCTCTCCGCCACCCGCAGCCCCGCCGGTCCGGCGGCCGGCGAGGCCGGGCCCAACGGCAACGGATCCGCGCCGTCCGGCTACGGCGGCGGTGAGGCCGTGCCGGCGGAACCCGACCGGCTCGGCGCCGGCCTGCTGGAAGTGGCATTTTTGGACCGTTCCCCGCTCTCCTCCCGGGGCACCGTCCGGGCATTCAGGCGAATCAACACAGTGGAGCTGGACCGCTTGCTGGCCGGCCCGGAGGGAGACTGATGGACCGCAGGATTTTTGGGATTGAAACTGAATTCGGAATCGCATACTCCGGTCCGGACTCCCGCCCGTTGTCGCCGGAAGAGGTGGCCCGCTACCTGTTTCGGAAAGTCGTCAGCTGGGGGCGGTCCTCCAACGTCTTCCTGACCAACGGATCCCGTCTTTATCTGGATGTGGGGTCCCATCCGGAGTACGCGACGGCGGAGTGCGATGACCTGGCGCAGCTCGTGGCCCACGACCGGGCCGGCGAACTGATCCTCGACGACCTGGTGGAGGAAGCCGAGGACCGGCTGCGGGCCGAGGGGTTCAACGGCAGCGTCTACCTGTTCAAGAACAACACCGATTCCGCCGGGAACTCCTACGGCAGCCACGAAAACTACCTCATCCCGCGGCGGCTGGAGTTCTCCCGCCTGGCGGACATCCTGATCCCGTTCCTCGTGACCCGCCAGTTGCTGGTGGGTGCGGGCAAGGTGCTGAAGACCCAGTCCGGTTCGCTGTACGCCTTTTCCCAGCGGGCCGACCACATTTGGGAAGGGGTGTCCTCGGCCACCACCCGGTCACGGCCGATCATCAACACCCGGGACGAGCCCCACGCCGACGCCGAGCACTACCGCCGGCTGCATGTGATCGCCGGGGACTCCAACATGTCCGAGACCACCACCCTGCTCAAGGTGGGTTCCGTGGACCTGATGCTCCGCCTCATCGAGTCCGGAGCGGTGCTGCGCGACCTGCGGCTGGAAAACCCGATCCGGAGCATCCGTGAAATCTCCCATGACCTGACGGGACAAATGCCCCTGAAGCTGGCCAACGGCACCACCATGACCGCGCTGGAGCTGCAGCGGGTCTATCTGGCCCGCGTCCAGGACTTCGTGGCGGCAAACGGTGCCCACAACCGGCACGTTGAACGCGTGCTGGACCTCTGGGAGCGGACCCTTGACGCCATTGAATCCGGAGACACCTCCGGCATCGACACCGAGATTGACTGGGCGATCAAGAAAAAGCTCGTGGATCGGTATGCCGAACGGCATTCCTTGGAACTGACCTCGCCGCGCCTGGCCCAGCTTGACCTGACCTACCATGACATTTCTCGCCGCCGCGGACTCTTCTACCTCCTCCAAGCCCGCGGGGAAACCGCACGGGTGGTTGAAGACAGCGACGTCAAGGAGGCGGTGGACGTCCCGCCGCAGAGCACCCGGGCCAAACTCCGCGGGGACTTCGTGCGCCGGGCGAAGGCCGCCAACCGTGACTTCACCGTGGACTGGGTTCACCTGAAACTCAACGACCGGGCACAGCAGACCGTCCTGTGCAAGGACCCCTTTGCCGCCGTCGATGAACGGGTTGAAGCCCTGCTGGCGACGCTCTAGGAGCCAGCGGGCCGGGACCGGCTCCCGGCGGATTTCTCCGCTTTCACCCGCACCAAGGCAGCATTCAGGCAGAAACGCTACGCTGGACGGGACCGCCCGCTCCCGTTACCCCTGGCACGACCCGGGGACACTGCGGGCCCACCTGTCCACCACTGAAAGAAGTACTGTGCGAAAAGTACTAGCCATAAGCTTGTCCTCCCTGCTCCTCATCTCGGCCTGCTCCGGCGGGGAAGCGACCGGTGCCGCGGGCAAATCCGCAGGCCAGGCCGGAGTTTTTGACTCCGTGAAGGTCAAGGTCGAGGATCAGGACACCGTACCCGAGGTGGAGTTCGATGCTCCGCTGGAGATCACCGAAAGTGCGGCGAAGATCGTCTACACCGGCGACGGCGACACCGTTGCCGAAGGCCAGAGCATCACCTTTAAGTTCGTGGCGCTGAACGCCGAAGACGGCAGTGTCCTCGGCGACACCTACGAGGATGCCGCGTCGGCGCTGCCCGTCAACGAGCAGCTGAAGGAACAGGACCCGGCGCTGTACGAGGTCCTGCTGGGCGCCAAGGTCGGCTCGCAGGTCGCCTATGCCTTCCCTGATGCCCAGGCCGCCGCCCAGTCGGAGGGTGCCGAAACCGAGCAGGCAGCCCAGCCCACCCAGGTGATGGTGCTGAGCATCCAGAGCACCCAGGACACCGTGGCCACGCTGTCGCCGGACGAGGCTGCGTCCCGCAAGGCCGAAGGCAACCTGCTGATGAGCCCTGAGGATGTCTCCGCGCTGGAAACCGACGGCAAGCTGCCCAAGGTCAGCTTCGGCGAGGACGGCGTTCCCGCCGTCGAAATCCCGGAGAACATGGAAGAGCCCGACAAGCTGATCGTCAAGGTCCTCGAAGAGGGCGAGGGCGCGGTTGTAGAAGAAACCGGCACCGTGAAGGTCGACTACCTCGGCGTTTCCCAGCGGGACGGCAGCACCTTCGACTCCAGTTACGAACGCGGCGAGCCGGCGGAGTTCCCGCTCGACGGCGTCATCCCCGGCTGGACCCACGGCCTGGCCGGCCAGAAGGCCGGCTCCAAGGTCCTGCTGGTCCTTCCGTCCGAGCTGGCCTACGGCGATCCCGCACCCAGCGGCAACCCGGCCGGACCGCTCGTATTTGTCGTGGACATCCAGGAAGTCAAGTAGCGTTAGAACCGAACACGACGTTTGACGCGGCACCGCCGCAGCAAGGAGCACCATGTCATTTGGAAAGCGTGAATACGACCGCCAGAAGCCGGAGATCGACTTCCCGGAGCACGAGGCTCCCACGGAGCTTCGCATCGAAGACATCGTGGTCGGCGACGGCCCCGAGGCCAAGCCCGGGGACACCGTCTCCACCCACTACGTGGGCGTTGCCTTCTCCACCGGTGAAGAGTTCGACGCATCGTGGAACCGCGGCACCCCGCTGGACTTCCGCGTGGGCGTGGGCCAGGTCATCGAGGGCTGGGACCAGGGCCTGCTGGGCATGAAGGTCGGCGGCCGCCGCCGGCTCGAGATTCCCGCCCACATGGCCTACGGCGACAGCGGTGCCGGTTCGGCAGTTGCTCCCGGCGAATCGTTGATCTTCGTGGTTGACCTGCTGGGCGTCCGCTAACCCGGCACCCCGGCAGAACAGGCGGGTCCGCAGCTGCACTGCAGCAGCGGGCCCGCTTTTTCGCGTCTGCTCCCGGTGCTGTCCGCCGCGTCTGCGCTCCGCCGCCCGGCGCGGTAGATTGGCTTCCGTGCCCGCCAACAGAACCGAACGCCTCCTGACCCTGGTCATTGTCCTGCTGTCCACCCGCAGGGGTTTCACCAAGCACGAACTGTTCGACGAAATCGAGCTCTACGGCGAAGCGCCGTCCACCGCCGCCCGGGAAAAGCTCTTCGACCGTGACAAGGCCTTCCTGCGCGAACAGGGCATTCCCGTGGAGTCCTACAGCGAGGAAACGCTCTACGACCAGGACAACTCGGTGCGCCGGTACCGCATTCGAGCCGATGCCTACCGGCTTCCCGGCGTGCGGTTCAGCCCCGAGGAATCAGCCGTCCTTGCCCTGGCGGCAAGCATGTGGGAGCAGGCGTCGCTGGGCTCGGCAGCGGCACGGGCGCTGCGCAAGCTCCAAGCCCGCGGCGTGGTGGCCGACGGCGCCGCCGCGAGCCCCCTGCAGCCCCGGATCCGCACCAACGACCCAAACTTTGACACCGTCTGGAAAGCCACGACCACCCGCACGCCCATTTCCTTCGGCTACCGCCCGGCGGCACGCACCGGCAGCGCAGGAGGGAAGGCGAAACCGGGCCGGCGGCGGAGCACCCGCCGGCACGTGCAGCCGTGGGGGATGGGCAGCCGCTTCGGGCATTGGTACGTGGTCGGATGGGACCTGGACCGCGGAGCCGAGCGCTTTTTCCGGCTGTCCCGGATGACGACGCCGGTGGCCCTGGAAGCGGGCAGCTACGACGTTCCGGAGGACTTCGACATTGAGGCCTCACTGGCATCGCTGGACCGGGTGTTCGCCCCGGTCACGGCCGTGGTGGAAGCCCGGGAGGGTGCGGCTGCCGAGCTGCGGCTGCGCGCCGACGGACCGGCCCGGCCGGAAAGTGCGACGGGGGACAGGGCCGGGGACAGGGCCGGGGACCGCACGGGCTGGGACGTGCTGTCGCTGACCGTCCCGGACCTGGACGCCCTGGCGGCCGACACGGCCGGGCTGGGGGCCAGCGCCGTCGCAGTGGAGCCGGCGGAATTCCGGCAGTCGGTCGCGGAGCTCCTGCGGCTGGCCCTGGCGGCCCAGCTCAAACCCGTGCCGGCCTTCACCCTTGTCCGCCGCACCCCGGCGCCCGCGTCCAGCTCGACGGCAGCTCAGAGCCACCTGACGCGCCTGCTTGACCTTGTGCCTTACATCCTGGGGAACCAGGGTGCGGACATGGAGCAGACGGCACAGCGCTTTGGCGTCAGCGCCGCCCAGCTGGCAAGCGACCTGAACCTGCTCTTCGTCAGCGGCCCCCGGCACTATCCCAACGGGCTGATGGACGTGAACTTCGAAAACGGCCAGATTTTCATCGACAACGCCCAGGACCTCTCCGAACCCGTCCGGCTGGGCATGGATGAGGCCGCCGCACTCATTGTCGGTCTCGAAACGCTCTCGTCCCTTCCGGGGGTCGGCAGCACCCCGGCACTGACCAGTGCCCTGGCCAAGCTCAGCGAGGCGGCCGGGGAATCGGGACGGGTGGGCACCGCCGTCGCCGCCCGGCTCACGGAACCCGAAGGCACCGCCGGCGTGCTGGACCAGCTGCAGCAGGCCATCACCGGCCGCCGGCAGCTGGAATTGCGTTATCTGGTGCCCAGCCGCGACGAGGTCACCGACCGCACAGTGGACCCGCGGCGGCTCTTTTCCGTCAATGACCGCTGGTACCTCGAGGCCTGGTGCCACCGTTCGGAAGGCGTGCGGAACTTCCGGGTGGACCGCATCCACAACGTCACGGATTCCGGTCCGGCCTCCTGGCAGGGCCCCGATCCGGACAGCACTCCGGCCGGCCTCTTCCGGCCCAGCGCCGAAGATGAGCTGGTGACCCTGCTGCTGGAGCCCGCAGCCAGCTGGGTGGAGAGCGCGTACGACGCCGGACGCCGGGCTGATCTCGCGCGCGGGCGCACCGCGGTGGAGCTCCGTGCCGGGAACACCCGGTGGATTCCCGGTTTCATCGCCCGGCAGGGAGGCAGTGTCGTGGTGGCCGCGCCCGAGTCTCTGCGCCGGGAGACGCAGGAGTGGCTCCGCGCTGCGCTGGCGAACTACGAACCGCCCGCTGACGGGGTTCCGGCGTCGAACGGCTGACTCCGCCGGCCCTCCTGCTGTGAGGCGCGCTGCGGCGATGCGTCCCGCAGCGGCTGCCCGCACTATGCTGGACTCATGCCTTGGTGGTCCTGGATTTTGATATGGGCGGCGCTCATCGTCGCCGCAGCCGCTTTTTACGCCCTCATCGGCTGGCGGATCTTCCGCAAGCTCATGGCGACATTGCGGGAAGCGGAGACTGCGGTCTCGTCGCTGGCAGTTTCAGCACCCGCCGCGGCGCCGCCTGCAGAGAAGTCTCCCGACGCTGAACTCGGGATTTTTGCGGATCCAATCCTGGTGAAGGTCCGCTACGAAGAAGGAAAAGAGGCGCGCCAGGCCGGCCGCCGGGAACGCCGGATCAGCCGGCGCCTGGCCAACGGGCAGCCCCGCGCCCTGCGGGACTTTCCAGGACTCTGACGTAAACTGTCTCAAAACGAAAGGACACCCGGCATGAACGGTATTCAAGGCTGGCACATTGTAATCCTGGTCGTTCTGGCCCTTCTACTCTTCGGCGCACCCAAACTTCCCGGACTGGCCCGCAGCATGGGGCAGTCCCTGCGGATTTTCAAGTCCGAGGTCCGCCAGATGAAGGACGAAAACCCGTCCGATTCCACGCCCGAGGAGACGGTGGAGGGCCGGATCGTCACCAACCCGCCCGCCGGAGCATCCGGGGTCCAGACGCCGCCGGCGGCACCGCGTGCCTCCGGAACAACCGGGACAACCGGTCCGGATCAGCGCCCCGCGGGTAACCCGCCCACCGGCCTGTAACGGCCGTGGCGCTGACCAAAGGGCGCAATTCCAACCCTGAGGGTCGGATGGCCCTCAAGGAGCACCTGCGGGAAGCCCGCAACCGTCTGTTCAAGGCCGGCATTGCCGTGGTCCTCGGCACGGTTGCCGGGTTCTTCCTGTACATGCCGGTCTTTAATGCCCTGACCCGTCCGGTCCTGGACGTGGGCAACCAGGAGGGGCGCTTCGCCACGATCAACTTCGAGGGCGTGGCGACACCCTTTGACCAGATGATCCAGGTCTCGGTCTTTATCGGACTGCTGCTGTCCTGCCCGGTGTGGCTGTACCAGCTGTGGGCCTTCATTACCCCCGGGCTCAAGACCAAGGAACGGCGCATGACCCTCGGGTTCATGGCTGCCTCAGTGCCGCTGTTCCTGGGCGGCGTGTACCTGGCCTGGCTGCTTCTGCCCAGCGCCATTGAGGTGCTCACCGGCTTCACGCCCGAGGGCAGCGCCAACGTCATCACCGCTACGGTGTACCTGGCCTTCGTGATCCGCCTCCTGCTGGCCTTCGGCATCGCTTTCCTGATTCCGGTGGTGCTGGTGGGCCTGAACATGGCCGGCATCCTCCGGGGGAAAACGATCGTCAAGTACTGGCGCATCACCATCTTCCTGATCTGCGTCTTCGCTGCCATGGCAGCACCCGGCGGCGACGCCCTCACCATGTTCTACATGGCTGCGCCGCTGCTGGTGCTTTTCGCGGCCGCAGTGGGAATCTGCCTTGTCAACGACAGGCGCCGGGATCGCCGGAACGCGGCCCGCGAAGCGGCCGTCAGCGCAAGCGCCGACACCGCCACTCCGCTGGAGAACCTGTAAGGCGCTGCCGGCAGTGCGGTTCGGACTTTCAGCCCAAGGCGGAGCCCCGGGTCCGGACGCGCGGCCGGGGGCGGGCAGAGTCTAGGCTGGGAACATGACTTCCCCGTCGGAGCGGTACAGAGCCGCGAAACAACTAGCCGAACACTCCAAGACCAAGCTGGCGGTCTTCGAGCAGCAGCTCGGGTTTGACCTTGACCCTTTCCAGACGGATGCCTGCCGCTCCGTGGAGGCCGGCCGCGGCGTCCTGGTGGCCGCCCCCACCGGTGCGGGAAAGACCGTGGTGGGGGAGTTCGCCGTCTACATGGCCCTCGAGCGCGGGCTCAAGGCGTTTTATACGACACCCATCAAGGCCCTGAGCAACCAGAAGTACCTGGAGCTCTCGGCGTCCTACGGTGCGGAACGAGTAGGCCTGCTGACCGGCGACACCAGCATCAACCCGGACGCCGACGTCGTCGTCATGACCACCGAAGTGCTGCGGAACATGCTGTACTCCAACTCCGCCACCCTGGATGACCTGGGTTATGTCGTGATGGATGAAGTGCACTACCTTGCGGACCGCTTCCGCGGTGCCGTCTGGGAAGAAGTCATCATCCACCTCCGCTCGGACGTGCAGCTGGTCTCGCTGAGCGCAACGGTCTCGAACGCCGAGGAATTCGGGGCCTGGCTGGACACTGTCCGGGGCGACACCGACGTCGTGGTTTCCGAGCACCGTCCCGTCCCGCTCTGGCAGCATGTAATGGTGGGCCGGGACATCATGGACCTGTTTGAATCCGATGTGTCCTTCGACGAGGCAGCCGAACCCGAGCAGCCTGCCGGCGTGCAGGAACGCTACCGGGTGAATCCCGAGCTGCTGGAGCTGGCGCGCGCCGAGTCGCGCATCAACCAGCGCGGACACTGGGGCGGTTCACGCGGTTCCTCCCGCGGGGGACGCCGGGACGCACCGCGCCGCGGGCATGCCGGGCCGCCGACCACCCGGATCCCGAAGGCCTCGCGCCCGGCCGTCATAGCCCAGCTCGAGAGGCGGGGCCTGCTGCCGGCCATCACCTTCATCTTCTCCCGCAACGGCTGCGAAGGTGCCGTCCGGCAGTGCGTCGAATCCGGCCTCTGGCTCACCAACGAGTCCGAGCGCCTGGCCATCGCCCGCATCGTGGACGAGGCCAGCCAGGACATCCCCGAGGACGATCTGGAAGTCCTGGGCTTCTGGACCTGGCGGGAGGGCCTGATCCGCGGATTCGCCGCCCATCATGCCGGGATGCTGCCCACCTTCAAGGAAGTGGTGGAACGGCTCTTCACCGCCGGGCTGGTCCGCGCCGTCTTCGCCACTGAAACCCTGGCACTGGGAATCAACATGCCCGCGCGCACCGTGGTCCTGGAAAAACTGGACAAGTTCAACGGCGAGGCGCACGTGGACATCACGGCGGGGGAGTACACCCAGCTCACCGGCCGCGCCGGCCGCCGGGGCATCGACGTCGAGGGCCACGCCGTGGTCCTGTGGCAGCCGGGCACCGATCCGGCCGCCGTCGCCGGTCTTGCCTCCCGGCGGACCTATCCGCTGAACTCCAGTTTCCGGCCCACGTACAACATGAGCATCAACCTCATGGCCCAGTTTGGCCGTGAGCGCTCCCGCGAGATCCTGGAGTCCTCCTTCGCCCAGTTCCAGGCCGACCGCTCGGTCGTTGGCCTGGCCAAGCAGGTGCGGTCCCGGGAGGAATCCCTGGCCGGCTATGAAAAGGCCATGACCTGCCACCTGGGGGACTTCACCGAGTACGCGGCACTGCGCCGCCAACTCTCCGACGCCGAGGCGCAGGCCTCGAAGTCCCGCGCGCGGGACCGCCGGTCCGCCGTCGCCGCCTCGCTGGATGCCCTGGCCGCGGGCGACGTCATCCTGATTCCGGGCGGCCGGAACTCCGGCTATGCCGTGGTGCTGCCGCAGGACGCGCAGCAGGGCAGGGAGGCACGGACCACTGTCCTGACCGAGGACAAGCAGATCCGCCGGATCACCGCCTCCGAGCTGGACGGGGCCGTGGAAACCGTTTCGCACATCCGCATTCCGAAATCCTTCAACTCCCGGACAGCGAAGGACCGCCGTGATTTGGCCTCCTCGGTCCGCAACGCCCTGCATGATCACCGGCCCCCGCGTGCGGCAGCCAAACGCGGCGCGCTCCACCTGGCCGCCGACCGGCAGGAGCAGGCCATCACTGAACTGCGGCGGAAGATGCGCGCACACCCCTGCCACGGCTGCAGCGACCGGGAAAACCATGCCCGCTGGGCCGAACGCTGGTGGAAGCTGCGCCGGGAGACGGACACTCTCGCGGCGCAGATCCGAGGCCGCACCAACACCATCGCCAAGACCTTTGACCGTGTCTGCGACGTCCTGGGGCACTACGGCTACGTAGCTCCGGACGAGACCGGACGATCGGCGGTGACTCCGGCCGGCCAGAAGCTGCGCCGGATCTACGGTGAGAAGGACCTGCTGATCGCTTTGTCCCTGCAGCACGGCGCGTTCAGCGACGTCCATGCGGCTGAGCTGGCGGCGCTGGCCACGACCCTGGTCTACCAGGCCAAGCGCGAGGAGCGGGGCGTGCGGCCGCGGCTGCCCAGCGTCTCCCTCGAGGTTGCCATGGACCTCATCGTCCAGCAGTGGTCCCGCCTCACCGACATCGAGGAAGCGGAGCGGCTGCCGCAAACCGGGGAACCCGAGCTGGGCCTGGTGTGGCCGATGTACAAGTGGGCCAAGGGCAAACACCTGCAGCTGGCGCTCAACGGCACCGAGCTGGCCGCCGGTGACTTTGTGCGGTGGACCAAGCAGGTCATTGACCTGCTGGATCAGCTGGCCAAAGTTCCGGACCTGCCCGACGGGCTGCGCCGGCGCTGCATCGAGGCCATCGGCCTGATCCGGCGCGGCGTCGTCGCCTACTCCGCGGTCAGCGAATAACCTGCCCGGCAAAGCCGCCCCGCAGCTCCCCGCCGTCCGGTTCCGGTCGGCGGGGATCTTTCAACCACACAGCACTACAGAAAACAGGTAAGTCCTTGAACACCCAGCCTCCTTCCGGAACCCCGCAGCTGACGCTCTACCGCAACGGGTCCGTCTACAGCGCGGCAGATCCGTTCGCCACGGCGATGCTGGTGGAGGGGGACACCGTGGCATGGGTCGGCTCCGAACACGCCGCCACCTCCATTCAGGACTCCCGGATGACGGTCGTGGACCTGCAGGGCGCCCTCATCACTCCCGGGTTCGTTGACTCGCACGCGCACATCACCGAAACGGGAGCGGCCCTGTCCGCCCTGGACCTCTCCCGAGCAGCCTCGCTGGCGGAGCTCCTCGAGCTGGTGGCCAAGGCTGCCGCCGGCACTGAGGGGCTGCTCACAGGCTACGGCTGGGACGAATCGGCGTGGCCCGAGCGCCGGGTGCCGACGGCTGCGGAGCTGGACGCCGCCTCGGGCGACCGGCCCGTGTATCTGGCCCGGACCGACGTGCACTGCGCCGTCGTGTCCGGAACCCTCGCCGCCACCCTGAAACTGGCGGAGCACGATGGCTGGGACAACGGCTTCGTGGTGCGTGCCGCACACACCCTGGCCCGCACCGCCGCCCGCTCCCTGGACCTGGTGCAGCGGTCGCGCTATCAGCAGGCTGCGCTGAAGCACGCCGCCGGGCAGGGAATCATCGCCGTGACCGAAATGGCGGCGCCGCACATTGCGCCCGTCGAAGACCTGCGCCAGCTGATGGGCCTGGAGGGCTCGCTGGGCGCGGACCCCCTGCCGCAGGTGCTTCCCTACTGGGGACAGCTGGCACAGACCGAGGCGGAACTGGCCGAAATCACCGCACCCTTCGAAGGGCGGCTAATCGGGCTGGCCGGCGACTTGAATGTCGACGGTTCCCTCGGCGCCCGGACCGCGGCCCTGCGCGCACCCTACACCGACGCCCCGGAGTCCAGCGGCACCCTGTACCTGAGCGCCGAGCAAGCCGGACGACACTTGGAACTGGCCACCCGCGCCGGTCTCCAGGGCGGTTTCCACGTCATCGGCGACGCCGGCCTGGACACTGTCCTGGCCGGGCTGCGGATCGCGGCCGACGCCGTGGGTGAGGACCGCATCCGTGCGTCGCACCACCGCATGGAACATTTGGAACTGGCCGACGACGGCGCCATCGCCGAATTGGTGCGCTTCGGCGCCGTCGCCAGCATGCAGGCCGGTTTCGACGCCGCCTGGGGCGGCACCGGCGGTCTCTACGAGCAGCGGCTGGGGGAGCGGAGCGGATCCATGAACCGGTTCGCGTCCCTCCTTTCGGCCGGCGTGATGGTTGCCCTTGGGTCGGACTCACCGGTGATCCCGATGAATCCCTGGGCCGCCGTCCGGGCCGCAATTTCCCATTCCAATCCGGCCGAGCGGATCTCTGCCCGGGCGGCTTTCATCGGCCATACCCGGGCCGGATGGCGGGCCGCGGGGGCCGGAAACTTCATGCTGGGCCAGCTGGCTCCGGGCGCGCCCGCGTCCTACGCCATCTGGGAAGTCGAGGAGCTGATGGTGCAGACCCCCGATGCCAAGGGCGCCTCCTGGAGCACCGATCCCCGGGCGGGCACCCCGCTGCTGCCGGCGCTGGATACCGGACACCAGCCGCGCTGCCTGCTGACCGTCCACGACGGCAGCGAACTCTACCGGGCGGTAGGTTTCTGAGTTCAGGCGCACCGAAAAGCCGCGGCGGCTCGCCCGCGTGACCTGCACCGTCGGTCAAAGTACCTAGTCAGAAGCTTGTTGACAGAGATCAGACAGCACGTAGGCTAAGGGAATCGCAGGCGGACTTCGGGGAACCGAATCCGCTGCGCAGGAAATACCGCACACCGCACCGCTGTGCCGACCGGGTACTCGGCGGCTAAAACCGGGTACCGACCAGGTACGCAGTGCGCACCAGGGCAGGCTCAACCGTCAGTAGAAAACAGCCCCGGCTTCGGCCGGGCTGGCCCGAAGGCGGAAGGGCCTGCCCTTGTGTGTGACCGGCGCGGCATTGGAGCTGGACGTTGGCGCAGGAACACTCCCATATACTGGGAAGTCTTGCCGGGGTACCGACCCCACGGCTGCGTTCGTGCAGCCTATTCCCAATGAAAGGCGAATGCGTGCGCGTCCTGACCATCATCCCGACCTACAACGAGATCGAATCCCTCCCCAAGACGCTTCAGCGGCTGCGGGCGGCGGTGCCGGACTCGGATGTACTGATCGCGGACGATAACAGCCCGGACGGCACCGGCGCCTATGCGGACGGAATCGCCGCCGTCGATCCTCAGGTCCATGTCCTGCACCGCAGAGGCAAAGAGGGCCTCGGGGCAGCGTATATCGCCGGGTTCCGCTGGGGCCTGGCGCGGGACTACGACATCCTGGTGGAGATGGATGCCGACGGATCCCACAAACCCGAGCAGCTGCCGCTGCTGCTGGCCGCTGCCGAGGCAGGTGCGGATCTGGTCATCGGTTCGCGCTGGGTGCCCGGCGGATCCGTGGTCAACTGGCCGCTGCACCGCAAAATCCTGTCCAGGGGCGGAAGCACCTACTCCCGCCTGATGCTGGGAATCGGCGTTCGGGACATCACCGCCGGCTACCGGGCGTTCCAGCGCACCACCCTGGAAAAACTCGACCTGAGTGCCGTGGAGTCAGTGGGCTACGGCTTCCAGGTGGACATGACGTTCCGTGTGGCCCGCCTCGGGCTGAGCATCAAGGAGGTGCCCATCACCTTCGTCGAGCGTGAGTTCGGCGCCTCCAAAATGAGCGGCAACATTGTCTTCGAAGCGATGGCCAACGTCACCAAGTGGGGCCTGGGTGCCCGCTGGAAGAAGCTGACCAAGCGCGTCTAACCCTTCGGGGTTAACAAAAGGGAGGGGGCTGCCGGACGGCAGCCCCCTCCCTTTATGCGGCGGAGTTACTTCTTCGAAGCAGAAGTGCGCTCTCCGCGGCGTTCGCGCAGGATAGTCAGACGGTCCTGCAGGATCGTTTCCAGCTCTTCAATGCTGCGGCGTTCCAGCAGCATGTCCCAGTGCGTACGCACCGGCTTGTCGTTGCTGGTGTCCGGCTTCTCGCCGTCGACCAGGAGGGCTTCCTTGCCGGTCTTGGATACCCAGACCGGAGGAACGTCGGCCTCGGCGGCGAACGTAACGAATACCCGTTCGCCGTCCTCGCAGCGGTATTCCACCCGCTGGCGGGGAGCCGGCTCAACGCCGGATTCAGTCTCCATGCTCTGCGCGCCAAGGCGCATACCCCGCAGGCTGCGATCGCTCATCTTTTCTCCCTCTTCAGTCCGAAGGATCCACGGGGGACCCATCTGTAGTGCTGTTGGTACCGTTCCGCTCCGGTACCTTCACGTGTGTGTCGCCGAGCCGTCGAACGCAGAGGCTGCATCCGAGTTCCTGTGCCGTCCCGCAGGCGGCCCAATGAATTCAACGCCGATTTCGCGCCAAATGTTCCAACGCGAACGTCCGCGACCGGTTTCAATGGGCGGGCCAAGGGACAGACCCCGGCAAACAACCAATTATACCGGCCGCGGACGGCTTCGCTAACCGCGGCAGCTAGCGCTGAACGTCGGGGGAGTCGGCGAGGGTCGGAGCTTCCGCCGTGGGAGCGGCTGGTGTCGGACCGGATGCGGCTCCGGCGGTGTCCGGAACCGATCCGTTGGCCGCGGAAGCAGCCGGCGTGCTGCCGTTGGCTGCCGGCATGTCGGGAACAAAGTTCCCCAATGCGCTGCCGACGCCCTTCAGCGCCTCGCCCAGCTCACTGGGGATGATCCAGAGCTTGTTGGAGGTTCCTTCCGCCAGCTTGGGCAGGGTCTGCAGGTACTGGTACGCCAGCAGGTTCTGATCCGGGCGGCCCTTGTGAATGGCCTCGAAGACCTTGTGGATGGCCTGGGATTCGCCGTCGGCCCGGAGGATGTCGGCTTTCGCATCACCTTCCGCAGCGAGGATGGCAGCCTGCCGGCGGCCTTCCGCGTTCAGGATCTGGGCCTGCTTGGTGCCCTCGGCCGTCAGAATGGTTGCGCGGCGTTCGCGCTCGGCGCGCATCTGCTTCTCCATGGAGTCCTGGATCGACAGGGGCGGTTCGATGGCCTTGAGCTCCACCCGGGACACCCGGATGCCCCAGCGGCCGGTGGCTTCGTCAAGGACGCCGCGCAGCTGGCCGTTGATGCGGTCGCGCGAGGTCAACGCTTCTTCGAGGTTCAAGCCGCCGACCACGTTGCGCAGGGTGGTGGTGGTCAGCTGCTCCACCGCGTGGATGTAGTTGGCAATTTCGTAGGTGGCGGCACGCGGATCGGTGACCTGGAAGTAAACAACCGTGTCGATCGAGACCACGAGGCTGTCTTCGGTGATCACCTGCTGCGGAGGAAAGGACACCACCTGTTCGCGGAGGTCCAGCAGCGGCAGCAGCCGGTCCACAAACGGAATCAGGATGGTCAGGCCCGGGTTGAGCGTGCGCTGGTATTTACCCAGCCGCTCGACGACGCCGGCGCGTGCCTGCGGAATGATCTTGACCGATTTCACCAGGATGACCAGGACAAAAATTATCAGGACAGCCAGAATGATGATGAGGCCGGTGGTTCCGGGACTCATATTCCCCCTTCAGGTTTTGGCGGACCCGCGCGGGCTCGCCTGGTTCTGTGCCGGCGGCGGCTGCCGCCGGATAAAAACGCCGTCTCCGGCGGTGGTTCCTCAGTGCTGTTCGCTGCCGCGCTCGTCAGTGGGCCTGGCATCCGATGGATGGACCTCGCTGGAATGGGCACCGGAAGGGGCGGGAACGACGACGGCGGTGGCCCCGTCGATGCGGGTCACCAGGACCGGTGCGCCGGCGGTGAGACTGGAGCCGTCAGGCGTGCGCGCGGTCCAGATGTCGCCGCCGATCTTAACGGTTCCGGCGGTGCCGGAGACGGCTTCCAGGGTGAGCGCCGGTGCGCCGATGAGGCGGTCAATGTTGGAGCGCTGGTCCTTGGGGCCCCGGTCCAGGTGCTTCAGCGCCAGCGGCCGGACGAGGACGATCATCAGCAGCGCCACGATGCAGAAGACCACGACCTGCAGAAACAGCGGCGCTCCGAAGAGGGCTGCCAGCATGGCACCCAGGGCGCCTACTGACAACATGGCGAAAAAGAGGTCGAGGGTCAGCGTTTCGATGGCGGCCAGGGCCAGGAAGAGCACGAGCCAGACGGCCCAGCCGTAGTCAAGCAGCCATTGGTATACGTCCTGCATATCGTTCCCTTCGGCTCCGCAGGCTATGGGCCGGCGGTCGGGTTGTGCGGGCGGTGTTGCCCATTCTGCCTGAAGCGGACCCGTTTTGTCCGTGCAACACCGTTGCCGACTATAACGTTTGGGTGCCGCTTTCCGTGTCCGACGTCATACTCCGGCCCCTTGGGGGAGTGCCGCTGCCCGAAAGAGCTGGAGCGAAAACGCTGCCGTGACGGGGACGGGGCCGGTGAGCTGGGCAAGGTTTCCGGCGAGGGCTTCCCGGTCCAGGTGGCGGGCGGAGGGTCCCATGAGGGCGACATTGCTGATGTCGGCCGCGGAGAGCTGCATGCGGTATTCGCAGTGCAGGGTCCGTTCCGGGCGGAAATGTTCCTCCAGGGCACCGGTGACGCGGGATTCCTTCTCGTCGCCGATCTCCAGCATCCCGGCCAGGGTGCGAATTTCCTGGAGATGCGCCGGTTGCGGCGTGACGACGGCCAGGACCCCGTTCCCGCGCAGGACGCGCCGGAATTCCGCAGCGTTGCGGGGTGCAAAGACGTTCAGTACTGCATCCACCGAGGCGTCCGCCAGCGGCAGCGGGCGCCAGACATCCCAGACGAGGCAGCGGGCCGCCGGCAACGCCCGCGCGGCGCGCCGCAGTGCAAACTTTGAAATGTCCAGGGCCACCGCGTCAGCGGCCGGAAGCCTCTCCGTGACAACGCCCAGGTAGTAGCCGGTGCCGGCGCCGGCGTCGAGCACTGTTGGCGCTTCGGGGGTGGCAGCGGCCACCAGGCCGGCGAGCTCGTCAGCCATCGGCCGGTAATGTCCGGCGGCCAGGAAATCGACCCGGGCCTGCACCATCTCGGCGGTATCGGCCTGGAATTTGGTGCCGGAGCCGGTGAGCAGGTTGAAGTATCCCTGCCGTGCGGCGTCGTACCGGTGCCCGCCGGGGCAAGTGAGGACGGGGGCGTCGCCTGCTCCCGGGGAGGCCAGCGGCCCGCGGCAGACGGGGCACAGCAGGGACACGGGAGCAGGGGGCATCCTTCCATCTTAGGTGCGCCGCTGCGGCGTCCGGGAATTCCCGCGGTAGTAGGCTTCACCGGGTGAAACCAAGTGACCTGAATCTCCTGCACTCTGTCTCTGTTCCTACAATCCATCCGGACGGCACACGGGCGGTGGTGTCAGCAACCCGGCCCGACTTCGCCGCTGACGCCTACGTGGGCCAGCTCTGGTCAGTGCCGCTGGGCGGCGGAACTCCGCGGCGCATCACCCAGGGCTTCGCGGACACCCAGCCGCGTTTCTCGCCCGACGGCGAAGTGCTCGGATTCCTCCGCTCCGTTCCCGGCGGCAAACCGCAGCTGTACGCCGTTCCCGCCGCAGGCGGAGAGCCGGTCCGGCTGACCGACTCCAAAATGGGCGTGAGCTGGTTCCGTTTCTCCCCGGACTCCGCCCAGCTGGTGTTCTCGTCCCGGGTTCCGGCACACGGGCGGTACGGCACGGTCGACGGCGTTGGCCCCGGTGCCGAGGACCCGCGGCTCATCAGCAGCTACAAATACCGGGCCAACGGCGCCGGCTACACGGCGGACAAGCGGGTGCAGGTCTTCCTGCTGGACCTGCCCGCCCTGGATGCCGAGCCGTGGATCGCACCGGTTGGACGGGCCAAGGAGGCCTCCGGACAGGCCGGGGACTCGGCTGACGGCGGCATCGGCGGGGACTTCCCCGAGGCCCGCCAGCTGACGCATGCCGACGCCGACGCCACGTCACCGGTGTTCTCCGCCGATGGAAAGCACGTTCTGTTCACCGCGGCGCTGCACTCCGGCGCTGACGAGGACCTGGTCTCGGACATTTACGCCCTGGCCCTGAGCGGGACCGAACCGGAACGCCTGACGAACACTGCAGTTGAAAGTGAAACGCTCCTGGGAGTTTCGGAGCCCACCCCGAGCGCCGACGGGCAGTGGCTGTACTTCCTGGCCCAGGACCTTTCCGGCACCGGCAAGGACTTTGTGGCCCGCAACACTGCCCTGTACGTGCTGCCGGCCGGTTCGGACGGTCCGGCCCGGCGGCTCACCGACCCGGAGGATACCGATCTGGCGGAAGGCGGCATCGTGCCCGCGGGGGAGTCGGAGGTGTTGGTGTTCAACCGCACGCGCGGCTCCGTTGAACTGCTGCAGATTGATGCCGGGGGTGAGCGCCGGGTGCTGGCCTCCGGCCCGCTCGTGGTCCAGGGCGCAGCGGCGGCGGCGGGCGCCGTCGTCGTCAGCTATGCCGACGGCACCACGATGGGGGAGGCGGCGCTGCTGGAAGCGGGCGGGCTGCGGCCGCTGACTGATTTTTCGGCGCAGCTGCGGAAGGACACCAGGGTGGCTCCCGCGCTCGAGGAAATCCACCCGTCCCGGGACGGTTATCCGGTGCACGGCTGGGTGGTCCTGCCCGAGGGTCCGGGCCCGCATCCGGTGCTGCTGAACATCCACGGCGGTCCGTTCGCACAGTTCGACTGCGCCTATTTCGACGAGGCGCAGGCGTACGCGGCTGCCGGCTACGCGGTGGTGCAGTGCAACCCCCGCGGTTCCGCAGGTTACGGACAGGCGCACGGCCGGGTTATCAAGGAAGCCATGGGAACCAGGGACCTGGACGACGTCCTGGCCTTCCTGGAGGGCGTGCTGGCAGCGCATCCGGAGCTCGACGGCGCCCGCTTGGGAGTCATGGGCGGCTCCTACGGCGGCTACCTGAGCGCCTGGACGACGGCGAACGACCACCGGTTTACCGCAGCCATCGTGGAACGCGGCTTCCTGGATCCGCTGTCCTTCACCGGATCGGCGGACATCGGCTGGTTCTTTGGTCCCGAGTACACCGGCACCAACACTGATCAGGTGCTCGCCCAGAGCCCCATGGCCCGTGTTGGTGACGTGCGCACCCCCACGCTGGTAATCCACTCCGAGGAAGACCTGCGCTGTCCGGTGGACCAGGCCCAGCGTTACTACACCGCCTTGAAACAGCACGGCGTTCCGGCGGAGCTGCTGCTGTTCCCCGGCGAGAACCACGAGCTGTCCCGGGCCGGAACTCCGTGGCACCGGCGGCAGCGCTTTGAGCACGTCCTGCGCTGGTGGGAGCAGTGGCTGAAGCCGGGCAACGCGTAAGCCGCCCGGAAGCCTAGAAGCCCAGGATCCGCTGGGCCTCGTCGATGGACGGCGAGGCCCAGCGGCGCAGGTATTCGGCGTTGCTGCACAGTGAGCGGGTCAGGACCTTGTCCACGTAGACGGTGCCGTGCAGATGGTCCGTTTCATGCTGGACAATCCGGGCCTGCCAGCCCTGGAAGTCCCGGCGCACGGCAGCGCCGTCGGAGTCGGTGAAGTGCAGCGAGACGGATCGGGCACGCGCCACGACGCCCTGATAACCGTTAAAGGAGAGGCAACCCTCGAAAAACTCTGCAGTCTCCGTGCCCACCGGCGTGTAGCGGGGATTGATTGCAGTGAAGAACGGCAGGGGGTGGCGGTCGCGGACGTCGGTGATGTCCGGATCGGCGTCGAACCGATCTTCCAGGACGGCAATCTGCAGCGGGATGCCCAGCTGCGGCGCTGCCAGCCCAACGCCAGGAGCGGCATGCATCACCCGGCGCATCAGGGTGATGAGTGCACTGAGCTCTCCGGCGGTCAGCTGCCCGTCGTAGGGAAGGGCAGGCTGGCGGAGAGCGGGATGTCCCAATTGGACGATCGGCGGCAGCTCCGTTTCCAGCAGTGGAAGGACCAAATCGCGGATGCGGGGAGTTTCTGTGGGCACCGCCCCATCCTAGTGGCCTTCCGCCGTCATCAGGCCAACTGCTGGACCTTCCCGGGTGCCGATTGACACTGACTGTGGCAAAAAACAACCGGCCCGGGTGCCGCGGCTGAGCCGCTGGCACCCAGGCCGGGGGAGCAGTGGTCCTAGCCTTCGCAGTCCACGCAGTACTTGTCGCCGTTCTTCTCCTTGGCGATCTGTGAGCGGTGCCGCACCAGGAAGCAGGACATGCAGGTGAACTCGTCAGCCTGGGCCGGGACAACCTTGATGAGCAGTTCTTCGCCGGACAAGTCAGCACCGGGAAGTTCGAAACCGTCGATGGCATCCGTCTCATCAGCGACGTCCCGAACAGCCGTCATTGCGCCGCCGCGCTGCTGGGCTTTCAGTCCTTCAAGGGAGTCGCTGGGGCGGTCTTCTTCCTTGACGCGCGGAGCATCGTAATCAGTAGCCATGGAAAGTGCTTATCTCCTGAATTTTGGGGGGTTGAGCGTAGATCATATAGGCAGACGGGCCGATTTCACCAACTGAAGGCGTGACGGCATATCTTAGGGCCTGTTGTGCTTCTGCGGAAGTGATCGGCGTCCTATTTTTTGGGCAGTTTTAAGGAAGTTCGGGTTCGGCGAACGGGCCGGGAACGTTGCGCGGGGACTGGCCGGGACTGTCGGTTATGTCAGGTTGCGCTTCGCTGTCCGGACGCCGGAACGGACGTTATGACAAGCTGGCGGGTGAGCTGCGGGGCCGGCTCACCCGGGGGGACGCGTTATGTCAACAAGCAGGCTCGGAGGAATTTCCTCGTTCGTCGATGCCGGGGGACATTATGTCAACTCATTCGGCAGGGCATCCGGGAGGGGTTGTGCCGCGTTTTGGCGCGACCTGTAGGTGCAGGCTGGGCCCATTCTGGCGTGCTGCGGCCCGGAACGGCCGGTGGGCCCCGTTGAAAGAGCCGCTGCCAGCAGCGGAAATAAAGGCCGAAATGCGGGGGATTGAGTGCCAGAACACCAGGATGCTGATTTGACGGCAAACCCCTTCCGGCGGGCTTGGAGATAACGCCGATAATCTACATTATGTCAAGTAGTGCCGAGAAGGGGCTCCCCTGCCGGCTTTCCGGGGCCTGCTGACGCGCTGCTGTGGCGGTGGGACAATCGGGGTAGCTGAGCGGCGGACCGATGAAGCAGCACGCAGAATCCGGGAGTCAAGCCAATGAATGAGACATCAGCCCCAAGCCCTCCGGCCGGACCGGTCAACAATTATCTGTTTGCGCTGACGGACGGCGGAGGAACCGTGCCGCCCGAACTCGGCGTCGCCCGGCGGCTCCTCGACCGCGGCCACCGGGTCACCGTTCTCGCGGAGGAATCGATGGCCGACCAGGTGGACGCCACCGGTGCCTCGTTCATTCCCTGGACCGAGAGCCGGGGCCAGTTTCAGGACTGGCAGCTCCGCACCCCGAGGAGCCTGCTGCGCGGCACCGTCGACCACATGTTTGCCGGTCCGGCCCCGGCGCAGGCGCGGGACACGGTCCGGGCCTTCGAGCAGCTGGCGCCGGACCTGGTGCTGACCTCCTTCCCCGCCATCGGAGCCATGATCGCTGCCGAGGGGCGCGGTGTCCCCTTCGACGTCCTGTTCCCGAATCTGTACCCCCTGCCCGCGCCGGGCCGGCCGCCGTTCGGTGCAGGGCTGCAGCCAGCCCGCGGCCCGCTGGGCCGCGTGCGGGATTGGGCCGCGGGCACGGCAAGCACATCTGTGTTCGACCGGTATGCCCTGCCCCGCATCAATGCCCTTCGCGCAGAGTACGGGCTCGCGCCAATTGCACATTCCTGGGACCAGCTTCATCACGCCAGGCGTGAGCTTGTGCTCACCTCGGCCTCGTTCGACTTCCCCGCGCCGCTGCCGCCAAACGTCCGCTATGCCGGACCAGTGCTGGACGACCCGTCATGGGCGGTCAACGACAGCTGGGCGCCGACGTCCGGTGATGACCCGCTGGTGCTCGTTGCCCTGTCCTCAACATTCCAGAACCAGGCCGCGTGCCTGCAGCGCATTGTGGACGCACTTGGGAGCCTTCCCCTGCGCGGGCTGGTGACCACCGGGCCGGCCGTCCGGCCGGACGCGATTCGAGCGCCGGCCAATGTCGCCGTCGTCGCCTCCGCTCCGCATCAGGAGGTACTGCGGCAGGCACGCCTCGTGGTCACGCACGGAGGCCACGGCACCGTGATGAAGTCACTCGCTGCGGGAGTGCCGATGGTCATTCTTGCCCATGGCCGCGACCAGTCGGACAACGCCGTGCGTGTCACGGTGAGGGGAGCCGGCGTCGCACTCCCCCGCCGTGCCCGGACGCCGCGGATTGCCCGGGCCATCGCCGACGTCGTGGCTGCCGGAACCTACCGCCAGGCTGCGGCGGAGCTCGGTTCGGCCATCACGCACGACGCCGCCACCAGCCCGCTGGTCAGTGAACTCGAGGACCTTCCCGCCCGGCCGGAGAGCCGGTTTTCCGGATAAATCCGTGCCGTGCCGGACGTCAGGTGCGGCGCAGGTGTTCCCGCAACCCCGGAATGGCGAAGTCCAGCAGCCCTCGGCCGGCCGGCTGGACCAGGCCGGCGTCAATCAGGCGGGCCCGATAATTGCCGATCGTGTTTTTCTGGTCACCGAGCCGCTTTCCGATATCCGCGGTGGACGCCGGCCCGTCATCTTCGGACATGGCCCGGAGGAAGTCGAGGTCCTTGGGCGACGCCGTGGAGAGCGCCGCACCGATGACAACGCGCGTGTTCCGCCGGTGGGCGGCGGCCAGGGCCAGATTGACGGTTTCGGCGGTCATCGGGCCGTCGGTGACCTCGGCCAGCTGCCAGAGGTGGTAGCCAATGAGCTGGATCAGGAACGGATAACCGCCGGTCGACACGGCGGCGGTTCGGATCAGGTCCGGATCCAGCGGATGGGCGAGACCCGCGAAGGTCTCCCGGTAGGACTCCTCCACCTCGTCAATGGCCGCAGCGTGCAGATCAATCCGATCGGCTCTGCGGAGGAACGTGGCCACTCCTTCATTGAGCAGGTCGGACACCGCCGCGGGAAGCCCGGCGAAGACCAGCGCGATCGGCAGCCCGTCGCGGATGAAGTGCTGCACGGAGGCGGCGAGCTGGGCCAGTTCATCCCGGTCGGCACCGTGGATTTCGTCCAGGGTGATGGCCAGCCCGGTTTTTTGGGCGTCGAGCAGGCGCAGCAGCTGCTCGCCCACCTGGCGCCATCCGGTCTGCTGCTCGGGCGGCAGTTCGGCGGTCAGCGAAAAGCCGGCGGCGCTGATTCCGGTGATCCTGCGCCCGGGCGGCCCGTCGCCGAGCTCCTCGGCGTGCGCGCGCATGGACTCGCCGATGCGGCCCAGGAAACCGCGCGTTGCGGTCTCCGAGACGACGGCCCAGCCCTGGCTGCGTGCCTCATCCTCCGCCTCGCCCAGCATGACCGTCTTGCCGATGCCCCGGGCGCCGGTAAAGATGGTCAGGAGTCCCGGGGCGCCTGAACGGATGCGCAGTCCGTACGCGAACTCGTCCAGCAGTCCGGCGCGGCCGATCAGCTGCGGTGGTTCGGCTCCTGCAGTGGGCCGGAACGGATTACCCGCCGGGTTCGATGCCAATACGTCCTCCTGTGAACAGTTGTGTACACAGTGTACTTGGGTGAACCCGGCGCGGCGCCCTGGTTGTCACTTCCCGAGTGCTGCCAGCGGCTCGAGCGCCTCGTAACTTTGTCCGTGCGGTCCGGTGAACGCCCGGGGAGTCCCGTCCTGAGCCAGGACGGTCCTGCCGCCGGCGCCGCGGGGAAGGCGGGCTGCGATGGCCGGAACAATCTGCTCCCCCTCGTTGCTGATCCAGGTCACGTCCAGGGACTGCACCAGGTCCACGAAGCGGGAGCGCCGCTCCTGGTCGAGGTAGACCAGCACTGAACTGTGGAACACGACCACCGTGGCGTCCTTCGGAGCCTCGGAGACCAGGCGGGGCAGGGCCTCCACCATGTCGCCCCGGACCAGGTGCGGCGGGTCGGCTGCGACGATGGAGGCCGCCGCCCGGAGGCGGGTCCGGCGGGCCTCGTGTTCCGGCCACACGAGCGTGTCGAGCCACTCAAGGTCCGCGCTGTCACGAACGTCCAGGGGATTCAGGTCGATCCCGGCACGCCACACCACGTCGGGCAGCCGGGAGGGTAGAGCCGGGCCGCCGAAGGCGCAGGGAAGCTCGACGGTGCTGGGTCCGTCCGCCGGATGCAGGAGGTGCTCCCCCGCCGTGCTCCGATAGCGGTAGCTGTATCGATCCGGATACAGGCAGAGACCAGCCGACGCTCCCGCTTCAATGAGCGCCAGCGGTCCCTCAATCCTGCTGAGCAGCGGCAGCAGCACGGCGCACCGGCTGGCCTCGTTCGTCTGGGTCATCCGGGACCTGATGATCGGTTCAACCCGGGGCCAATGCCTCAGAAGCCAATGGCGGAATTCGGGATACGGGGCGAGCGGCGCACCGGCGGACCGAGCGCCGGCAAAGACCAGGTTGGGCTGCTTCTTCATGCCCGGGAGTGCGCTGATCAATTCCAGCACGGCCGGATCGTCCGAAATGGACGACGCCCACTCCGCGTACATCGGCGAGGTGGGACGCGCTTCAATCTCTGCGAAGCGCCGGTAAGCGTCAGCTGTGGCGTGGGTCATGGCTTCACCCTAAAACACAACTGCCAGACAGCTGCCGAAATGAACGGCAGGAACCCTTGCGTCCATTTAGCAAATCTACTTGCCGTATAAATCAGACTACAAGTCAGCATCTTTTCGGCAGATCTTGGACGGATTCAAGATCTTCCGGGTCCGGGGTGAAAAGGAGTTCGACCGATACTTGGAAAAGGTGAGCGAGACGGAAAGCAGGGGGCAACCCGGGTCGAATTGTCAGCTTTCAAGAGAAGCGATGGTTTGGCGTGATGCGCCAACTCGTTTACCGAAACACCCAAGGCACGAAAACAAGCATGCCCCGTGAAACAACCTGGGCCCGGAAGAAGCATCCGGTGAAGGATCCTTCAGTGTCCGCTTCCATTGATGTTGGTTCGACGGCTGGTGATTCTAAAGCGCGTGATGCGCTGGATCATGACGGGATATAAGTGAAGGATCATCCCGAGAAGCAGAATCTGTGCAGCACCTCGAGGGTGTGATGTAGCCGCGGCCATGATGGCCAGTACTGCGGTGGCGGAGAAGCCGAGAAGGTGACCGGTTTCGGACTGCTCAGTCCCTCTAAGGAAGCGGGCTATCCCTGATGCTCCTTGCTCTGTTCGACGCATCTGTTCGATGATCCTGTTCCAGCCGACGAGGCCGAGTAAGCGTCGGAGTGCCTCCGCTCCCAGCAGGGTGTAAATCCGTGGCTCGAACGGTCTGACCCGGTAGCGGTAGCGGGCAACGTCCACCAGTGCTGGACCTGTCAGGAGCGCCATGAAGAGAAAGGCGCTCTGGACAACGAATGCGTAGACGAAATGATCGGGTCCTATGGCTAGCCAGCCAGCGACCGCTAGTCCGAGACCGAGCACCAGACCCGCAGCCGTCGAGCCAAGTTGTCCACTCTGTGACCAGAGATACGTGCTTCGTCGGATGTTCATCTCGGTGCGTGCTGCTGCTCTTGTTCGTCGATCCCCCGTTGTCATGCCCCCGATTCTAGCCAGAGCCTTCCTCCGGGCTGTCCCATAGGGCGATCCCTCAGTGAGAAATGCTCAGCGCACGCTTGACCAAAGGCCATAGCGGGTCCAGCCGGTTAATCCAGGGATCTGCCATTACGCCGCCGCCAGCCGCCGTTCGATCACCTCCGGCATCAACCACTCGGCCGCTATGACTTCGCTACGTTGCAACGTCAGCCGCGCATTCGACCTCGCGCGTGACGTAGAAGTCGAGGAGAGCTGAGGTCTCGACGAAACCGGCCAATTGGTGTGTCAGTGTCGACGGCTCCACATTTAGACCCGACTCCTCCCGCAGTTCCCGGCTCGCTGCATTCGCGCTCGATTCACCAGCCAGAGCACTCCGGCGCGGGAACGGAGCTCCCAACTGAATGGGAACTCGTTAGCTGCACACTGGGTAAGCACAATTGCCTTCCTCACGCTTTGCACAGACCGCGACAACCAGATGAAAGCATCCGGACGGCCACCCCCAGCACCCCTGCGAAAGATCTCTCCGGTCGGCGTTCCCTCGGTGTCCAAGATGTCCCACCACCCGCCGTCGCTGCTCATCGCGTCATTCTGTCGTAAGGTCCAGGTGCCGATCAACGCACCTCTCCGTGCCCGTAAGCCGATCCCCCAGCGCGACCCGGGGCGGGAGGCTGTCGACAGGAACATGGCATGGCAGACGTGCCTGTCGTTACGAAACGCGCCCGGATCGATCTAGTTATGCATCGGTCCCCACCCCGGTTAGGCTACCCATCATGATTGCCGGCATTGAGACACCGACCACTCGCGGCCGCGGGCCGGTCTGGCTGCTGCATCCCATAGCGATCCTTATCCTGGCGTCCTGCTTCGCCTACGGGGCAATCAACTATGACTCGCTTCCAGATACAGTTCCAACCCACTGGGGAGCAGGCGGGCACCCTGATGCCTGGTCCCCGAAGTCCTTTAACTCGGTGTTCTTCCCCTTGATGATGGGGGGCCGGAGTCAGTATCTTTCTGTCTCTGATCGCCGCGGCGGTGCCCATGATGGTTCCCCCAGATAGGGACGCTACTCCGTGGGGGCTCTACCGCAGGGAAGGAATGATCCGCGGTACGGTGGCAGCCTTGGGCGGCACCTCCGTCCTGTTAGCCGTCATTATCGGATTTCTGACGGTGGCAGGTTGGAAGAATCCGGATCATGTTCCTTTGTGGCCAGCGCTTTTACTAACCGCGTTGATCCTTGGAGTCGTCTTGGCCTCCTACGCGGCCGCTTCACGCTGGGCGCGCCGCACCGCATTGGATAGGGGAATCCGGCCCACTGCAGCAGAGCAGGAAGAGGAAAAGCTCTGGACCGTGGGCGGGCTCTACAACAATCCCGAGGATCCGCACGTCCTGGTCCCCAAGCGCACCGGTACAGGCACCGGCTTGACGGTGAACGTGGGTAATTCCAAGGGGCGCACGGCCGTCGTCGTTTTTCTGAGTGTCGTTGTTGTCTTTCCACTTGTCTTAGGGACCATCGTGGCGCTCTAGAACGAAATTGCTGGTGGTCTCAACCGGTCAACGCACCGCCCGTGATCGGATATGAAAGTGATGGGAATGGTGCGTGATTATGGGTTCACTGCTGAGCAGCAGGATCAGCTGTGGGAACACTGGCGACGTGGAGACTCTCTACGGTCGATCGCCAGGAACCTGGGTACGAATACTCAGCGGGTGAGGAACTTCCTACTGCAGTCCGGTGGTATCCGGTTGCCGGCCTCGAAGCGTAGCGATCGGCACCTGTCGATGGCTGACAGGGAGGAAATATCCCGGGGTATCGCCGCCGGCCACTCAGCCGCCGTCATCACGGAAAGCTTGGGGCGTGCGGCCTCAACGGTGTCCAGGGAGATCCGCCGCAATGGCGAGCGTGAGAACTACCGTGCTGTGAGCGCCGATCAGCGCGCGGTGCTGCTGGCGAAGCGGCCAAAGCCGCAGCGCCTGGATGTGAACCATATGCTGCTCATCGTCGTGGCCTTCAAGCTGGGGCAGGACTGGTCACCGGAGCAGATTTCCCAGTGGCTACGCCGCACGTACCCGGAGGACGCCTCGATGCGGTTATCGCACGAAGCGATCTACCGGTCCATCTACATCGCTGAGCGCAAAGCCCTCGCGCGATGCCTGGTCCGGCCGGCGCATCATCTGCGGTCGGGACGCACGATGCGCATTCCGAGGGCCCCTCGGGTAAGCAACCGGGGACGCCTGAAGAACATGGTCTCCATCCACCGCCGCCCAACTCACATCGAAGAACGGACCGAGGTCGGTCACTGGGAGGGCGATTTGGTGATGGGTGCACGCCCATCTGCTATCGCAACCCTCGTTGATCGCAAGACCCGGTATGTCCGGCTGGTACAGCTGCCTCTTGGAATCAAAGCCGACGTCGTCCGGACCGCCCTGACCTCGAGCTTCCGCGGGCTGCCGGCTGAGCAACGGCTGTCCCTGACGTGGGACCGGGGACGCGAGCTGGCTGAGCATCAGGAGCTCACAGCCGAGCTGGGCCTGCCGGTCTACTTCTGCGATAAACGCAGTCCCTGGCAACGCGGAACGAACGAAAACACCAACAGGCTCCTACGCCAATATCTACCCAAGAACGGTGACCTTCGTCAGTTCAGCCAGCAGGACCTCAATGAGATAGCAGACAGGATCAACACAAGACCACGAAAGGTACTGGACTGGGCAACCTCCTCAGATGCGTTCAACCCCTCAGCAAGGGCCCCTGCTCCAGTCCTATAAAAGGATCGTCCTACGGGACCAGAAGTCTCCTCTAACTGGAGAGCTACAGATCCTCATCGGAGTATCGATACTCGTGGCGAAGTGTCTTGATCTGTTTGATAGCCATGAAGATCAGAAGGGGCCCCAGGATGAGGGCTGCAACGGCTGCGATAGTCGTTCCGGTGGAGGGTTTCCAGAGGGCGATAAATACCAACGCGAGGGTGAGTCCCCCTAAAGCAACGCTCTGCATCGTCCACCAGATCGTGCCGCGGCGCACTGTCGGATGAGTCCATTTCTCAGTCAAATCGTCTCCCGCTGATCCAGGGGCCGGCGATGTTCAGCCTTTGGCTGTTGAGCCTAGTCGCTACGGACGCAATTCGCTCCAGTGCCGTCAGGCCGGTCGGCTTACGGACACTTGGATGCTGCATGGGCATGTGAAAACTTCACCAGGTATCACTGCGATTCGTACGCTAGGGTCACAGCAAGAACGGAGGCTTTCGCACACGTGCCCGGAGGGATCAGTCCTACTAGAGCCGACGCAGTGGAGAGAGTAGACAATGGTGAAATCAAACGGAATTGACATGAATCTGCGGTTTTCTTTCATGTTGCCGGCGCTGGTGATTGTTGTTGCCCTTGGTATTACTGGTCTGATTTTTCCTGACCTCATCCGTGTGGTTACGGGGCTCATGCCCGTCGTGGTTTTTGCTGCGCTCATCAGCATGGTGCTGACGGAGCGGAAGCGGGGACGTCGTAATCGGGACGGCTGAGGCCGCGCTTGTACCTCGGGTTACCAACTACTGGAGCGTTACCAGGGAGTGCCGCGTTTCGCGGTCCCTCACCGTGCACTTCAGCATTCCTGCAAAGCTCCATATTCCATAGCCACCGCCGATGCATGTAAGACCCGTACGGTGACATGCACGGTAAGGGCACCTTATCTGCAACATTGTCTGAGCGAAAGATTGCACGCGGCTCGACTAACGAACACGGCCCCACAGCTCAGTGGGATGTCTTGGCGCCCTTCGGGGTTGACGCCGGGAACATCACTGCACGACAAAGGTGTGCACGCCCAGGCCGGACTGGCTGAACTGCTTGCCATCTCCCGACCTGCGATCTACCGCAAGGTGCAGCCACGAGCAGTCGCGGCCATATCCCAACCTGGTCAATAGAACTGATGCGGCCGCGGCGCGCGGACCGGTGAAGGCTAAGCAGTTTTTTGCCGCTGTCGATATTCCGGAGCCCCGAACGACGACATAGTGGAAGACGCACAGTGCTTCCCCCAGCGTGTCCCCCACCGCGACTAAGGAGCAGGCCATGAAGTACATGTTCATCATGCGTTCCACCGACGAGGCCAAGGCGGCCTATCAAAAGCTGCCCATGGAAGAGGTCATCAACCAGATGGGCGCCTACAACGAGTCAATGATCAACGCCGGCGTCCTGCTGGCCGGCGAGGGGCTGGCCGACGCAACCCAGGACAACTTCGTCGTCGACTTCGCCGAGGATCCGCCGCTGGTAACCGACGGACCATACGGCGAGACTCATGAACTGTTCAGCGGCTTCTGGATCATTCAGGCCGCCTCGAAGGAAGAGGCTGCGGAGTGGGCGGGCCGTTGCCCCCTCGGACCCGGATCAAAGCTGGAAGTCCGCCGGGTCACTGATGCCTCGGACTTTGCCGACTTCGCGGACAACGAGTACATCCAAAAGGAAGAGGGATGGCGCGACGTCGAAGAAAAGCTGCGCGCTGAGAACGGGTAGCTGAACAGCGGCGGCTCACCACAACGACGAGCCCGGGTCAGGCTTCCTTGCCCCGCCTCGCCGAGGGCGCCTTCACGGCAGCACTCAGCAACATCACCAAACAGGAAGTCCAGACGGCTCCGCTGGGTCCCAGCGGAGCCGCGGCCAGTCCCGCCATCCCGGGCAGCAGAGCGAACGACGCCGAGACCGCGCCCACCGCCGCCGCGTCACCTCCGAGGGCCAGGACCTTGTAGGAGATGACCGGGCGGGCCAGGTTGATCGCGGTCTGGCTGAAAACGGCAGCCAGCGCCAGCATCCAGAGCCAGGCGGCAGAGCGCGGTGCAGCGGAGGAGGAACAGCCTGTGGAAGGCGCCGCTATTTTTCCAGCTGCCGTCGATATCCCTGAGTTCGAATCGACGGGATAGTAGAAGACGCAGACAGTGTTCCTGCACAGCGTCCTTACTGCGGTGAAGGAGCGAGCCATGGCCACGGATCAGCCCGAGGCTTCCTCTCCCCCGGCGGCGGCTGTGAGCCGCCGCCTTGAGGCGGTCTGGCGCATCGAGGGTGCCCGCATTGTCTCGGCGTTGGCCCGCGTCACCGGTGACATCAGTCTTGCGGAGGACGTCGCCCAGGAGGCCGTTGCCGAGGCCCTGGCGCAGTGGCCGCAGGCCGGCGTGCCGCGCAATCCGGCAGCCTGGCTCACCACCGTCGCCAAGCGCAGGGCCATCGATGCCTGGCGCCGGGCCGACAGGTTGGAAGACCGGTACCAGGTGCTGGCAACCGGAATGCCGGACGAAGGCGGCGTGGACTGGAATCCGGTGCCCGACGATGTGCTCCGCCTGATGTTCACTGCCTGCCACCCGGTGCTGTCCCGGCAGGCTCAGGTCACCCTGACCCTGCGGGTCGTCGGCGGCCTGAGCACCGAACAGATCGCCCGGCTTTTCGTCCTCCCGGCTGCCACCGTGCAGCAGCGCGTTGTCCGGGCCAAGAAAACCCTTGCCGCCGCCAAGGTTCCGTTCGAAGTCCCCGAACCAAATGAATGGGGGCCACGGCTCGGCGGTGTTTTGGGTGTCGTCTACCTCATGTTCACTGAGGGGTACGCGGCAACGTCCGGGGACACCTGGATCAGACCTGATCTGGCCGGTGAAGCACTGCGGATCGGGCGGGTCTTGGCCGGACTGGTGCCGCAGGAGCCTGAGGCCCAGGCGCTCGTCGCCCTCATGGAGTTCCAGGCCTCGCGCTTTTCGGCCCGGACCCGGCCCGACGGCTCTGCTGTGCTGCTGGCTGACCAGGACCGGACGCAGTGGGACCGGACTCAGATCCAGCGCGCCCGGGCCGCCCTTGCCCGGGCCGACTCGCTGGGCCGGGGGCGGGGAAGCTACGCCCTGCAGGCGGCCATCGCGGAATGCCATGCCGTGGCTCCCCGTCTTGACGGCACCGATTGGGCGCAGATTGTGCTGCTGTATGAGGCGCTCGGGCAGGTGGCGCCCAGCCCGGTGGTCGAGCTCAACCGAGCCGTGGCGGTGTCCATGGCCACGGGGCCGGCCACCGCCCTCGCCATCGTGGACCGGCTTGTGGCTCAGGGGACCCTCCGCGGGTCGCATCTGCTTCCCGGCGTCCGCGCCGAACTGCTGGTCCGTCTTGGCCGGCTGGAGGAAGCGCGCGGAGAATTCGCCGCAGCCGCCGCACTGGCCAAGAATGTCCGCGAGCGCGAGATGCTGGAACGGCGGGCGGCCGGGGGCTGATTCAGTGGGGACCCTGATTGGAAGAGACTGGTTTATGGAAGGCACTTGGCTCCTTGCGGGAGAACCAGAGGGCCAGGCACAACGCTGCACCCCACACGAGAAACAGAGGATCCCAGAGCCAGGCGTGGCCAACCATTGCGGCGGCGTCGTAACCGCCTGCCGGACGGATGGCTCCCGCCAGCACCGCAGCGCGTGACGGTGTTAGCCGCCCCGTAGATTGTCAGAAGGATGCCGCCGATCCAGCTCAGGGCACGCCAGAACCGGTGCCACGGCAGCTGGTCGTAGATAACCGCTGGCGGAATCGCGGCGGCCAGCAGCTTTGCCGCGCCGATGGCGCCCAGCACCAGACCCGCCTCGAGCGGAGCTTGGGTTGCGCGCTCGACAGCCCATGCACCCACTGTGGCCAGGAGCCACCTGCCGCCGACGGCCCAGCACAGGCTGAAGGCTGCGTGCACCGCACCCGCGGCGCACGCGACCCACACGAAGGTTCGGCTGAGCCGTTGACGATGGGAGGGCTCCACGTTTGCACTTTAGCCACACAGTTGGTGCGCCTCCAGTGCCCATGCCCTGTCCCCTGGCCTTTGTTCCTTACCCTTGTCCCCTGTCCCCTGTCCCCTGTCCCCCCGCCTCCTGGCAGGAACGACGACGGCGGGTCCTGGCTGGCGGGCCTGCAGGCTCAGTGGCAGATCGGGTCTCACGACTCCAAAAAACAGGTACTTTCGCCGGATGTCCGGTAATTCGGAACGCCGTAAAGTGTGGCCTTCGCGACTAAAATCGAACGTATGTACTACTCTCGAACTGCCGAAGGCGGCAACCGAAGCACTGGATCCGCAGACGCAAGCGAGCGCGTATTGGGAGCCGCAGCAGGTTCCGGCCCTGCGCTGGTGGATCTGGAGGCTGCTGAGCGGGCCCGGCTGATCGACGAAATCCGTGCCCTGGAAGACCTGAAGTCAGCGGTCGCGGCAGCACAGGCACGCGCAACGGCGGCGTTCGATGCCTCGAGCCGTCGCTCCCAGGCCCGCGCCGGGCTGAAGGCTGATCAGCTCGGCCGGGGAATTGGCTCTCAGATCGGTTTGGCTCGGCGGGAGTCTCCCCGCCGCGGAACCCAGCTGCTGGGCTTGGCGAGAATCCTCACCACCGAGATGCCCCATACCTTGAATGCCCTCTCCCAAGGGGTGATCAGTGAATATCGGGCCACGATCCTCGTACGGGAAACGGCCTGCCTCAGCCTGCCGGACCGGCAGTGTGTGGACGAGCAGATCGCCGGAAACCTCGCCGAGCTTGAACAGCTCGGGGATGCGAAGTTGATCGCCAGGATCAAGGCCCTCTCCTACGGCCTGGATCCGCACAGTGTGGTCAACCGTGCCGCAAAGGCCGTCTCGGAACGGTATGTCTCTTGTCGCCCTGCACCTGACACCATGACCTATCTGACCGGCTTGCTGCCCGTGACTCAGGGTGTTGGCGTCTATGCAGCCCTGTCGCGGGAGGCTGACCAGGTCTGCCGGATGCCGTGGTGCGGTGCACCAATCCGGCACTATGACCATATCCGTCCCTTCCGAGAGGGCGGTCTCACCAGGGCGGAGAATATTCAGGGGCTGTGCGTGGCATGCAACCAAGCCAAGGAGGCGCCGGGATGGGACTCTGTGGTCACTGGCGGCGTCGAGGCACCGGAATCATCAGAGGTACCGGCGACACCGGGGACGCCGGCAGCACCGCCCCTGCCGCCCCTACCGTCCATACCGTCCATACCGTCCATACCGGAGCGTTCACGGCCAACCTCCAGCACTGGGGGCGGCACACTGTGCTGACGCGGACGCCCACTGGTCATGTGTACCGGTCATCAGCGCCACGACCACCGACAGGGACCATCAACGGATATGGCCACTCGGAATGACTTAGCGGCTGGTTGAGATGATCAGCGAGCGCCTGGCAACTGGCAAACTGGCGGCGAGCGCAGGAGTGCCCCGTGTCGAGTGCCATCCCCATGGAAAGCACCTCGGAACACACCGCTGATTGATCGAACACCTGTTCGATGATCGCATCCCAGCGGGCAGCCCTATGGCTCCGAAGTTCCCTCCGTAGCCGCCTCCGCCCGGGTCCGCGGGCTCAGCAGTGGCAGTACGGCCGCCAGGCACACGGCCGCTGTCGCTGCAATCAGCACACGGTAGTCGACAACGCCGATCACCGCCGCCGCTGCCATCGATACAGCTACCTGGGGAACATTGAGAACCACATGTGTTGCTGCCGCAGTCCTGCCCTGCATTCGGGCGGGCGTTTCGCGCTGGCGCAGCGTGACAAAGGAGATGACTGCCCAGGGAGCACTGATACCCAGCAATACCGTGCCGCCGAAAACAACCGGCAGCGAGGGCGACGCCGTCAGGAGGACGCCCGCAGCCAGCACTGCCACGGAAAAGGCGATCGTGGTCCGGATGCCAAACCTGCGGATTACCCGGGAAGCAGCAAGGCCCCCAAGGACTGACATCGCCCCCTGCACGCCAAGCAGTACGCTGAGGAACTCAGGTGGCTGTCCCAGGCCCTGCTCGGTGGTGGCGAAAATGGTCACATTGATGACTCCCACAGCGCCAACCGCAATGGACATGGTGACGAGCGCCGGTCGAAGCAGCGGGTGGCGGGCCAGGAAGCGGAACCCCGCCGTCGTACTCTGCCAGAAGGTCTCTTCCCCATCCTCCGTGAAAACCGACTCCTTGATCCGCAGAGTGGTGAGTATGCCTGCGGCCATCACAAAGCACCCGCATGCGAGCAGCACCACGGATTCCATGCCCCACAGCGCCAGCATGCCGGCGCCCAGCAACGGTGAGACAATCCGCAGGCCCTGGTCAATGCTGCTGAGGATGCCGTTGGCGGGCGCCAGCAGCCGGTCCGCCAGCAGATCGCGGAGCAGGCCGGACTGCGCCGCAGCGGTGACATAGGACGAGTTCGCATAGACGAAGACCACCGCGTAGACCAGCCACAGCTGATCGGCATCGCGGACGGCGAGCAGGACCAGGACGACGGCGGCAGCGCAGATGTTGTTGATGATCACCAGGGGCTTGCGGCGGTACCGGTCAGCGAGCCTTCCGGTCAGCGGAGACAGGAGCGCCGGCAACCCCAGTGCGGCGAAGACCAAACCGGCGGCCGCGTCGCTGCCCGTGAGTTGTTTGACCCAAATCGCCGCCGTCAGGTACAGGACGGAGTCACCGAAATTGGAGAACAGCCAGGCCAGGGCCAGACGACGGAACGCCGGGAGACTGAGGGCCTCACGGTTGGTGCCAATATCGGTGACGGAGGATCCGGAAGCTGCGGGGCTCATGCGCTGCCGCCCGCGGGTGCAGACTGTTGCCCGGCTGCGCCCGGCCGCCCATCCGGATCAACGTTCAGGACGGTGAGCAGCTGCACCGGAACTGATCCCTCGGGGCGCTGCTCCGGGTGCTGCCAGCGGCCGTCAAATCTGCCGGCCAGCTCCCAGATGTCATCGCGCAGCTTTCGGATTTCCTCGTGAGTGGCATAAAAGCTGGAGTTGGAGATGGTTGCCACGTCCATGTCCTCAAAGGGCAGCTGGGGCGCGCGGCGGAGCCAGGACTGGATGCGGTCCAGCTGCCGGTTCACATGGATGGCCGCCATTGTGGAGAGTGCATGCACTGAGCCGGGGATGCTTCGGTCGGGCACATGGGATCTCCCCCGGGACAGAACCTTCCACGGCTTCTCCCGGCCAGTCCTGCCGGCCTGTTCGATGTAGCCGTGCCTGGCCAGCATGCGCAGGTGATAGGAGCAGCTGGCAACGGATTCACCCGTCGCCGCCGCGCACTCTGTTGCCGTTGCCTGCTCAACGTCGTCCAAAAAGTCCAGCAGCTCAAGCCGCAGCGGATGGGCCAGGGCCCTGATGCGGATTGGATCCGCGATGACCTCCTCCCCGGCCCGCGCCGCATAGCTCCCCGTACGCGAGGTAGAGGGGCTGTCGGGGCCGGAGGCATCGCCGTTGTCGTTCGGGGCAGGAATCATGCCCACAGTGTGCATTCTAAAGAACGCTTTAGCAAGGGATGTTTAGGACCGCCGGATGGGAGAGGCGGTGGCGACGGCCAGGCACAGGCCCCTGTCGTGGCGTACCCTCGGCAGAAAGGGGGTGCAGGTATGCGGCGAATCGGAAGTCTGGCGTTGGTCCTCGGGGCGGCGGCTTTGCTCGTCGTCGTGGGGCTGACGGCGGCGGGCCGGGACGCCGCTGTGGTGGTGAACCTGTTGCTGACCTGCTTCTGGGGCGCGCTCGCCGTGGGTTTGACGGTGCGCCTGATCCTTGCGGTGGCACGCGGGCAATCGGTGCGGAGAGAGCTGCGGCCGGTGGCCGATGCGGCAGCTGTCTACAGCGAGCTCCTCACCTCAACTCCCCCGGCGGCAGCAGAGGCACGCAAGCTGCCCTCGCCCATCGGAGACGACAGGGAATCGTCAGCTGGCCACCCTTGACGACTTCCCGCCCGGGAGGCAGTCTGGTGAATTCATCAGGGGCTTTCAAAAGCAGCATGCTTCGAAACCGGGGAGACAGATGAGGTCAATGGTGTACCGCGGACCGTACAAGGTCCGGGTCGAAGAAAAGGACATCCCGCGGATTGAACATCCCAATGACGCCATTGTGCGTGTGACAGCATCCGCGATCTGCGGATCTGACCTGCACCTCTATCACGGCATGATGCCGGATACCCGGGTGGGGACCACCTTTGGGCACGAGTTTGTGGGGGTGGTCCATGAGGTTGGCTCCTCGGTGGAGCACCTGAGCGTCGGCGACCGGGTCATGGTTCCCTTCAACATCTACTGCGGATCGTGCTACTTCTGCGAGCGCGGGCTCTACTCCAACTGCCACAACGTGAATCCGAACGCCACCGCAGTCGGTGGCATCTACGGGTACTCCCATACCTGCGGCGGGTACGACGGCGGCCAAGCCGAATTTGTGCGGGTCCCGTTCGCGGATGTGGGACCCACGCTGATTCCGGACTGGATGGACGAAGAAGACGCGGTGCTGCTTACTGATGCCCTCCCCACCGGATACTTCGGTGCCCAGCTGGGTGGTATCAGCGAAGGCGACACCGTCGTCGTCTTCGGTGCCGGCCCGGTGGGGCTGTTTGCGGCCAAGTCGTCCTGGCTCATGGGCGCCGGCCGGGTCATCGTCGTCGATCACCTGGAATACCGGCTGGAGAAGGCCCGCACTTTTGCGCACGCGGAGACCTGGAACTTTGCCGAGTACGAGGACATCGTGGTGGAAATGAAGAAGACCACCGATTACCTCGGTGCCGATGTGGTGATCGATGCGGCCGGGGCTGAGGCGGACGGCAGCTTCCTCCAGAACGTCACTGCCTCTCAGCTGAAGCTGCAGGGCGGGTCGCCGGTGGCCCTGAACTGGGCGATTGACTCGGTGCGCAAGGCAGGCACGGTGTCAGTGGTGGGCGCCTACGGCCCCATTTTCAGCGCGGTAAAATTCGGTGACGCCCTGAACAAGGGCCTGACCCTGCGGATGAACCAGTGTCCGGTCAAGCGGCAGTGGCCGCGGCTCTTTGAGCACCTCCGCAACGGCTACCTCAAACCCAGCGACATCATCACGCACCGCATACCCCTGGAGCATGCAGCGGAGGGCTATCACATGTTCTCCGCCAAGCTCGATAACTGCATCAAGCCGCTCCTGATCCCCAGCGCGTACTGAAGGCGAGGAAACAATGTCCGAAACACCGAGCACGCCGTATCTCGCCGGACAGGGACAGCGAAAAGTCAGCAGTGATCAGTTGCGGCAGCGCATCCCCGGCTGGGGCGCCGATCTGGATCCCGGCGACCGGCCCTCTGTCCCGAAGGAACGGATGGACCTGCCGACAGGCGCACACTGGGACTTCCCGGAACGGCAGGAGGAAAGGCAGCCGCGCGAACGTTCCATCGAGCACCAGTTCCTGACCCCCGTGTTCGGCACCTCCGTTCCGTTGAAGGGCCTGTCGGGTGCAATGCGCCGCTATGCCTACAAATACAGTGAGGCGCGGGCGGCCCACTGGCTCATCCTGATCGCCGCAGACCGGGTCGACGCCGGCGGCAGCCACCTGCGTTCCTTCCTCACCCTGCACCCGGACAATCCCCTCACCGAAACCGGGATCCTGAGCGAGTTCACCCGTCACGGAATTTCCTCCCGGTTCGGCAAGAAGCGCGCAGATCTCAAGGGGCAGGCGCTGGCGCCGGTGTTCGTGGCCGGACCGTGGATCCTGGCCGCCGCCGCCGTCTTTGCCGCTGCCCGGGTCCTGGCCCGGGCAGCCCGAGCAGCTCGGAACCGGTCAGTCCGGCCTAGTCGGGTTGGGCCCGTTCGGGTTGGGTTCAGTCGCGCCGCCGCCCGACGGCGGGCCCTAGGCTGCGCCCGACCCTAGCCGCCCGACGCCGCCGCCCGCCCCTAGGCGGCCCGTCCGAGCTCCCGGAGTACTTCGGACCGCACCCGTGCGGGCTCGGCGCCCAGGGCCCTGAGCGTGCGTGCTGCCAGGTCGTTGTCCCCGGCCACCATCCCCAGCAGGAGGTGCTCGGCACCAATGACTTTGTCCCCCAGGGCAATGGCCTGCCGCAGGGACTGCTCCAGGACCGCCTTGGCCGAAGCGGTAAACGGAATGTGTCCTCCGCTGCGCCGGCCCAGCAGGCCCGAACGCCGATGCCGGGGCTGGTCCAGGGCGCCGGGGCCGAAGCTGGCTTCAGCACTTGTGCGGATGGCTTCCAGATCCACGCCAATGGCCTCGAGCGCCTGCGCGTCGGCGGCCCCGAGCCCCTGGGCCCGCTGCGCCACGGCATCATGCCCGATGCCGAGCCGGTGCAGGGCCCTGGCGGCAGGATTGTCCCCGCCGTCAAGGATGCCGAGCAGAAGGTGGTCGGCGGTAATTTCGTGGTCTCCCAGCTGCCTGGCCTGCTCCTGTGCTCCAATCACGGCCGCACGGGCTGCCGGTGAAAAACGTTCAAACATCGTGTTCTCCTCTCTCCGCGGACACTCCCACGCGCCCCGCGTGTTTTTTGTGCACTGCCTGTTTGGAAACTCCGATGGCGGCGGCGATCTCCGCCCACGACCAGCCCTGCCTCCGGGCGTTCTGCACCTGAAGGAATTCCAGCTGCTCCACCAAGCGCCGCAGGGCCGCCACCGCACGCAGCCCGACGGCGGGATCCCGACTTGTTCCGTTGCCGATGAGGTCACTTTCTGGTTCCATGCCGTCAGCCTAGGTTGACGGCATCGGCGCGTCAACCCTTGTTGCCAAGTGAATCCGTCCGTCTTCAGGGCCGGCCGGGGCGCCGACCGGCTGCCGGCCGTGATGCCCGAAGCTGCCTGCCAGAATGGAAGGCATGAATGAGCCCCGCGGACACCAGCCTTCCCCGGTCCGCAGCGCAATGTTGGGGGCACTCTTTGTGCTGGCCGCATCGGTGCTGTGGGGCACCACCGGAACAGCGGCGACCTTCGCACCGGATGTCGGTCCGCTGGCCATCGGCGCAGCCGCCATGGGAATCGGCGGGGTGCTGCAAGCCGTGACCGCGGTTCCCCTGCTCCGGGCCGCCCGCCTTTCCCTGCACGCCCACCGCTGGACCGTGCTCCTGGGCGGCGGCGCCGTGGCGGTCTATCCGCTGGCCTTTTACTCATCGATGCACCTGGCCGGAGTCACTGTGGGCACCGTGGTCAGCATCGGTTCGGCTCCGCTGGCCTCGGCAGTGCTCGAACGCATCGTTGATGGCCGGCGGATGACCCTTCGCTGGGTGGCGGGAGCAGGTGTCGCGATCGCCGGAACAGTGCTGCTGTGCCTGGCGGAGGCCACGGCGGCAGCGGGCGACGACGGCGAACGGCAACCGGACGCCGTCGTCGCCGGCGTCCTGCTGGGGCTGGTGGCGGGTGCCACCTACGCGCTGTATTCCTGGACCGCTCACCGGCTGATGAATCGGGGAATCCCGTCCCGTGCGGCGATGGGAGCGACCTTCGGCACCGGCGGGCTCCTGCTGATGCCGGTCCTCACGCTGACCGGTGCCCCGCTGCTGGCCTCCGGGACCACCGCGGCTGTGGGTCTTTACCTGGCGCTGGTGCCGATGTTTGCCGGCTATCTGTTCTTCGGCTGGGGACTGGCCCGGGTCCTGCCCAGTACGGCGACCGCCATCTCGCTGGCGGAGCCGGTGGTGGCGGCGGTGCTTGCCGTCGTCATTGTCGGCGAGCGCCTGATCCCGGCGGGCTGGACGGGTGCGGCGCTTGTCCTGGCCGGGCTGCTGGTTCTCATCCTTCCGATGCGGCGGCGACTCCCCGCATCCGGCGCCAACCACTCGGAAGCCAGCCGGCAGCACCGCTAACGGCGTCATCCGTCTTTGACTTTGGGCCTCCCTTACCGTGGGATGGCATCATGACGAAGAATTACCGCATTGCCCTGATTCCCGGCGACGGAATCGGCCATGAAGTCCTGCCTCCAGCCCGCGCCGTGCTCGACGCCGTCGCGCGCCGCCACGGGATCAACCTGACCTACGACGAGTTCGACTGGTCCTGCCGCCGGTACCTGGCGGAAGGAGCCATGATGCCCGAGGACGGGCTGGACTCCATCCGCGGACACGATTCCATCCTGCTGGGCGCGGTGGGCTGGCCGGGGGTGCCGGACCACGTCAGCCTGTGGGGGCTGCTGATCCCCATCCGGCGCGAGTTCCGGCAGTACGTCAACGTGCGGCCGATCAAGGTCCTGCAGGGAGTTCCCAGCCCGCTGCGTTCCGAACTGACCGATCCCGGGGTCGACTTTGTGGTGGTCCGCGAGAACAACGAGGGCGAGTACTCGGAGATCGGCGGCCGCCTGAACCGCGGACTGCCCTCTGAAATGGCCATTCAGGAATCGGTGTTCACCCGGCAGGGCGTCACCCGGATCCTGGACTATGCCTTCGATCTGGCCGGGCAGCGCCGTGGCGTGCTGACTTCGGCGACCAAGTCCAACGGCATCATCCACACCATGCCGTTCTGGGATGAGCTGGTGCGTGAACGCGCAGCGGACTACCCCGGGGTGCAGTGGAACTCGGAGCATATCGATGCCCTGGCGGCCAAGGTGGTCCTGAATCCGTCCCGCTTCGACGTCATCGTGGGATCAAACCTCTTCGGTGACATCCTCAGCGACCTGGCAGCGGCGATTGCCGGCAGCATCGGGATTGCCCCGTCCGCCAACCTGAACCCCGAGCGGGAGTACCCCTCCATGTTCGAACCGGTGCACGGGTCAGCCCCGGACATCTTCGGGCAGGGCATCGCGAATCCGCTGGGCGCCATCTGGTCCGCCTCCATGATGCTGGATCACTTGGGCCACCCGGAAGCCGGAGCCGAGGTGCTCGAGGCCGTCTTCGGCGTGCTGGCCGACTCGCCGGTCCGGACCCGGGACCTGGGCGGCACCGCCGGCACCGAGGAATTCACCCGTGAGATCCTGGCCCGGATCGGGTCCGGAAGCACGGTCTGACCTCCTAGGCGGACTCCGGCGGTACGGAGGAGAGCTTCAGGGCATCGATCACCGCGGCCGTGACCTCCTCCGTGCCGGCAGTTCCGCCCACGTCCCGGGTGCGGATTCCGGCGGCCGTGACGGCCTCGATGGCGGCTTCCACGCGCCGGGCGGCGGCCGGAAGCCCCAGGTGGTCAAGCATCAGGGCGGCGCTGGCGATGGCGCCGACCGGATTGCTGATGCCCTGCCCGGCGATGTCCGGCGCCGAGCCGTGCACCGGTTCAAACATTGACGGAAACCTGCGCTCCGGATTGAGGTTGGCGCTGGCCGCCAGGCCCAGGGAGCCGGCGAGCGCCGAACCCAGGTCGGACAGGATGTCCGCGAACAGGTTGGAGGCGACCACCACCGAGAGGTCTTCCGGGCGCAACACGAACTTGGCGCTCATGGCATCCACCAGCACGCTTTCCGTCCGGACATCCGGATAGTCCCGGGCGACCCGCTTGAACACGTCGTCCCACAGGACGGAGCCATACTGCTGGGCGTTGGACTTGGTCACGCTGGAGACCTTGCGGACGGCGCGGGTGCGCGCCAAGTCAAAGGCGAAGCGGATGATGCGCTCGCAGCCCTTCTCGGTAAACAGGGCTGTCTGTACTGCCACCTCATTGCCCGGACCCCGCCCGGACAGGTTGCGGCCGCCCAGTCCGGCGTATTCACCCTCGCTGTTCTCGCGGACCACCACCCAGTCCAGCGGCACCCTGTCGGCCTTCCGCAGCGGTGATTCGATGCCGGGCAGGAACCGCACCGGACGAACATTGGCCCATTGGTCAAAGTTCTGCGTGATGTTCAGCCGCAGCCCCCACAGGCTGACATGGTCCGGAACGTTCTCCCAGCCGACGGCGCCGAAGTAAATGGCGTCAAACCCGCGCAGCAGGTTCAGCCCGTCCGGGTCCATCATGACCCCGTGCTCGGCATAGTATTCCGACCCCCAGGGGAAATCTGTCCAGTCGAAAGCAAAGGGGCCCTGCGGCCCTAAGCCCGGAGGGGAGCCCGGCCCGGATGCCGCGCCCGGTTCTTCAGCCACCGCGGACTGCTCCGCCACAACGTCCAGCACCTGCCGGCCCGCCGCGATGACTTCCTTGCCTACGCCGTCTGCCGGAATCGATGCGATCCGGTACACCCGCTGCTCAGGCATGCCCTGCTCCCTTCTTTCCGCACGCATTCGACTGCCCGCTCCCACTACACAGCTCCCGGACAGGCAGCGTCCAAGACCGGATCCGGATCCGTTGCATAGGTGTTCTCTATCCGTGCTGTCCGCTGGCCGTACGCCTCCCTAGCCGTGCGCCGCGGCAGGAACCGTCTCCGTTGCGGCGGCCACGGCGAGGAACGCGAGTGCGGCCGGGGTCAGCTCGGCGGCCCGGCTCAGGGCAGAGATGTGCAGGAGCGTTTCGGGCTCAAGCCGCACCGTCCGCAGTCCCGCCTGCCGGGCCAGCGGAGCCCACGACGACGGCAGGACGGCATGGCCGATTCCGGCCAGGACCAGCGGCAAAATTGACGTCCGGTGTGCCACTTCGACGGCGATTTCGAGATCAACGCCGTTGGCCAGGGCTTCATCCACAGCCCACCGCATCAGCGACCCGCGCTGCGAGACGATCATGCGGTGGCCGGAGAGCTCCTCCCATCCGACGGCTTCTCCGCCGGGCAAGGCATCCTCCGGATTGAGGACCAGCATCAGCGGCTGCCGGCCCAGATGCAGGACATCAATGTCAGCGGCTCGGAACGGCCGGTCCGAGCCCAGCAGCCCAACTTCGGAGCTTCCATCCCGGACGGCAGCGACGACGTCGTCCTGGGTGAACGCTGCGTCAACGTTGACGGTGATCGTGGGATGGGTCCGGGCGTAGGCGGTGATGATCGAGGTCAGCGGCTCAATGGCCGGCGAGGGCATGGCTATGACATCCAGCCGTCCGCGGCGCATTCCCTTCAGCTCGTCGATCGCCGCGCGGGCTGCCTCCAGGTCGCGGACGACGACGCGCGCCGGTCCCACCAGCTCCCGGCCGGCCTCGCTGAGCACCACGTTGCGCCCCACCCGGTGAAACAGCGGAACGCCCAGGTCGCGTTCCAGGCTCTTGATCGTCTGGGACAGCGAGGGCTGGGCGATCAGCAGCCGTTCCGCGGCCCGGGTGAATCCCTGATGGTCAACGACAGCGAGAAAGTACTTCAGGTGCCTGACGTCCACGAAAGCTCCCTTGCATTCGGGTGGACCATTTCCGGTGCGCAAACTATTGGTTTCTCCTATGGGTGAGTAGACAACAGGTTGTGGACGCGGCACAAGGCGCTGCTGCATAGTGAACGCATTCAACGAGGAAGGACCAGGATTGTGTATACGCAGCAGCCGGCTCCAACCGAAGATCCGGGCGCCCCGCAACGAACCGATGTCCGCGCCGCACTCCTGGGCGGAACCACTTTCCGCAGCCTGAGCGAGCAGACACTCTCTCCGCGGGAAGAGAAATTCGAACGGACCCGGCAGACGATCGGCCTGTTCCTGGCCCCCGTCGTCGCCGTCGTCTTCGCCTTGCTCCCCCTCAACCTGGAACGCCAGCAGCATCTGCTGGCCGCCGTGCTGCTGGGCGTGATCATCCTCTGGATCTGCGAGCCGGTGCCCATTCCGATTGGCGGGCTGATCGGCGTAGCGGCCATTGTCATCCTCGGAGTTGCTCCGGCCAGCGCGGTGCTGGCGCCATTCGGATCGACAACCATTTTCACGTTTATTGGGGCGTTCATCCTGGCGCAGGCCATGCTCAAGCACGGCATTGCCCAGCGGCTCGCCTTTGCGGTGCTGTCGATGCCGGGGGTCGGCAAGTCCACCTACCGTGTGGTCATTGCCTTCGGCGTGATCACCTGCATGCTCTCGGCGTTCGTCTCCAATACGGCGACCGTGGCCATGCTGATGCCGACGGCGCTGGGCGTGCTGGTGGTCATCGCGCAGCTGATGCAGGACCGCGGCGTGGTCAAGACGGACTTCGATCCGCTGCGGCTGCGGATCGGCGCCGCCCTGCTGCTGATGCTCGCCTACGGGGCCAGCGTGGGCGGACTGCTTACCCCGGTCGGGTCGCCGCCGAACCTGATCGGCCGCGGGCTGATCGAGGAAGCCACCGGAGTCCGCATTTCCTTTGCCCAGTGGATGGCCATCGCCGCCCCCGTGTGCCTGGCAATGTTCGTGGTCCTGGCCCTGGTCATGCTCCTGCTGAACAAGCCGGAAATCCGCCGGCTGGAAGGCGTCGAAGAGTACGTGCGGGAGCAGCGGGAGGCCCAGGGCAAGATGTCCCGCGCCGAGGTCAATACGCTGATCGCCTTCGGAGTGACCGTCACGCTCTGGCTGGCGCCGGCCGTGGCGAGCCTCATCGGCGGCACCGAGTCCGAGGCCTACATCTTCCTCGACGACCGCCTCGACGAAGGAATCGTTGCGGTGCTGGGCGCCTCGCTCCTGTTCATCCTTCCGGTCAACTGGAAGCAGCGGCAGGCCACGCTGACCTGGTCGGACGCGGCGAAGATCGACTGGGGAACCATTCTGCTCTTCGGCACCGGCATTATCTTCGGTGCGCTGCTGGCAGAAACCGGGCTGGCGGAAACCATCGGAAAGGGCGCCTCGGAAAACCTGAACATCACCAACGTCGTTGCCATCACGGTGTTCTCGGCCGTCCTGGCCATCATCATTTCGGAAACCACGTCAAACACTGCTTCAGCCGCCGTGATTGTGCCGATCGTGATCCCGCTGTGCCAGGCGATCGGCGTTGATCCCTTCGTGCCCGCCCTGGCCGCCACTTTTGCCGCCTCATTCGGATTCATGCTTCCCGTCTCCACTCCGCAGAACGCGATCGTCTACGGCACCGGTGCCGTGCCCATCACCCGGATGATCCGGACCGGCCTGTTCTTCGACGTTCTCGGTGCCATCCTGATCATCACGATCGTGCCGGTGATGATCGCCGTCGTGGGTATCGGCGGTTAGGGCCGGGCGTTCACGCGGGGTCCGGCACAGCCCAGCCGGTGCGCGACAGAACCTCGGCAGCGACGTCGGTTGCTGTCCGGCCGTCCGTGGGAATCCGGTGGACCCAGGCCGGGGTGTGCAGCTCCAGGGCGGCGGCGGCTTCCCGGCTCCGCAGCAGGTGTTCCTGCAGGGCGGAGCCGGATTCGCGCCCGGCCAGCCGGCGCTGCACGGTTTCGTCGGAGCCGCACAGCAGCACGGCGCAGATGCTTGGGCTGCCGCCCATGGCGGCTGCCAGTTCGGCCGTTTCACGGACCGAGACCGTGTTGGTGTAGATCAACCGGCGGTAGCCCAGGGCGCGGTAGTTCTGCCACATCACGGCAAGGTTTTGGGCTGCCAGGCGGCGGTCCCAGGGAACCGGATGTTTCCACGGAGCCGGATGCGCCAGGTCGAGGTTGTCCCCCTCAATGACGGCGTGGCGCACATCCAGCGCGGTGAGCAGGGAATGCAGTTCAAGGGCTGCGCTGGTTTTGCCCACTCCGGAGCGGCCGCCGAGGAAGAGCACCGCTGAGTCGGCCCCTGAGATTCCGTTATCCATCTGTTTCCCTTGTTCTTTGGACCCGCCGCCGCCAGAATCTTTCCAACCTTTTGCACCGCTACGCGGTGCACTGATGCTGAGAGGACCAGCCATGCCCCACATCACGGTAGGTACGGAGAATACCGGAGACATCGAGCTCCACTACGAGGACCACGGGTCCGGACAGCCTGTGTTGCTGATCCACGGCTATCCCCTGGACGGGGATTCCTGGGAACGCCAAACCCGGGCCCTGCTCGGCGGAGGCTACCGCGTCCTGACCTACGACCGGCGCGGCTTTGGACGCTCCAGCCACCCCACCACGGGTTATGACTACGACACCTTCGCCGATGACCTGGACGCGATCCTCACCGAGCTGGACCTGCAGGAGGTGGTGCTGGTCGGGTTTTCCATGGGCACCGGGGAGCTTGCCCGCTACGTGGGCCGGCACGGAACCGGCCGCATCAGCAAGCTGGCATTCCTCGCCTCGCTGGAACCATTCCTGCTGCAAACCCCGGACAACCCGGCTGGCGTGCCGGCCGAGGTCTTCGAGGGCATTGCCGCGGCCGCACAGGCCGACCGCTACGCGTGGTTCACCAATTTCTTATCCGACTTCTACAACCTTCCGGAGAACCTGGGCACCCGCGTCAGCGAGGAGGCGGTGCGTGGGAACTGGAATGTGGCCGCCGGCAGCGCCCCGCTGGCCGCTTACGCCGTCGTGCCCTCCTGGATCACGGACTTCCGCGCCGACGTCGCCAAGGTGGGCGACTCGGGACTTCCGGTACTGATCCTGCACGGAACGGCAGACAAGGTCCTGCCCATCGATTCCACGGGACGGATGTTCTCAGCAGCCCTGCCGAAGGCACGCTACGTGGAAATCGAAGGCGCACCGCACGGCCTGCTGTGGACCCACACAGATGAAGTCAATGCGGCCCTGCTCGATTTCCTCAAGGACTAGCTGTAACTCAGCCAGGTACTGCGAACAGGTGCCCGGCCGGAACCGACCCTGCTTCTAGCCGGTGATCTTGTACTTTTTCCGGTCTTCTTCGTCCAGGATCAGCTGTTCCTCAACGGTCATGGCGCTGCCGCCGCGACTGACGGGCATCCACCACGCGCCGGGCTCGGGGGTCTCCGGGTACGTGTCGATGCAATGGTCCATGCCGTCCTGCAGGGTTCGCTGCAGCCGTTCGGTTTCTTCGATCACCGGAGCATCAGGGGCCACCCGGATCATCGGGCTGACGTGCATCCGGACCGGTGTTTTCCAGACAGACTTCCGGCTCAGGCCGTGACCGCCGCGGGTGAGCATCCGGTGCCCGCCCCAGACCGAGATCGGGATGATCGGCACTCCGGCTTCGGCTGCCATGCGGACCGCTCCGGTCTTGAGCTTGCGGACGCTGAAGCTGCGGCTGACTCCGGCTTCGGGCAGTACGGCCAAATATTCGCCGCGGCGCAGGGCCGCCACCGACTCGGCGTAGGCGGCGGCGCCGTCGGACCGGTCCACGATGATGTGCTCGCACATCTGGCAGACAGCGTTGACGAACGGTTTGCGGGCCGCCTTCTTCGTGACCAGGAACCGCATGTGCGCCTTGAGCTTTTTCCAGACCAAGTACTCAGCAAACACGAAATCAAGGTAGCCAAAGTGCGTGATGGCCACGACGGCACCCTTGCCGGGAACCACCTTCCGGTTCAAGCCGGAAATCTCCTCATCTGCCGGCAGATTCTCCAGGCCGGAGGGAAGAACGGGAACACGGAACAACTTGATCGACAACACGCCTGTCAGGACGATGGTGCGGTAGACGTACTTGTTGGGGGAAAACTTCAACGTCATCTCCTGTTTGCGTATTCCGGCGGGCCTCGATTCTATCGGTTCTGCAGCGGCTCTGCGGAACGGGCTTCCGGGGCCTGCGGGCCATTTGGCCCCGCCGCCCTGTCCCTCCAACCGCGGCGCGCGGTTATGGTTGGATATGGCATGGCGAATCCTGGCCCGGGCGCGCAGCGGCGGCGGTGCGGCAGCGGTCGCGGCGACGCAGACGGCAACCGCGGCAGCCGCCCCGGATGAGGCGGAAACCCTTGACGCGCGGTTGGGCGTGACGGATTGGGCAGTACACCCGGAGGGTTCCCGCGCAGCCTGGTTCCGGGCGCCCAGCGGCGATCTGGCACTGCTGACGATGGGCGCCGAAACCGATCCCCCGGTTGTTCTCGTTCCGGGAGTCATGGGGTCCAAGGAGGATTTCTCCCTGATGCTGCCGGTCATTGCAGCAGCGGGATACTTCGTCCTCAGCTATGACATGGCCGGGCAATATGAATCAGCGGTAGCGGGCCCGGAGCAGCTGACGCCGCCGGGAACCCGCTACGGATATGAACTGTTTATTAATGATCTTGTGGCGCTCCTGGAGTCCCTGGGCGAGCCGGCGCATCTGCTGGGATACTCGTTCGCCGGAATAGTCGCCCAGATGACCCTCGTCCGGCGCCCGGACCTCGTCCGTTCACTGTGCCTGCTGAGCTGCCCGCCGGTTCCAGGGCAGAGCTTCCGCACCGTCAGCCGGGTGGGCAGGTTCAGTCCGCTCGTCAACGACAAGATGCATGCTGACCTGATCATGTGGGGCATCCGCCGCAACTTCGTGCGGGTACCGGAGCCCCGGATGAAATTCATTCGCCGCCGGTTCGAGTACACGAGGAAGCAGTCGCTGCAGGATGTCGTGGCACTGATGAAGCAGTCCCCGGACCTGCGCGGTCTCCTGGCTGCTGCACCGCAGCCCAAGCTGGTGGCGGTGGGCCGCGCTGATGTCTGGCCGCTGCACCTGCACAAAGCCCTGGCGGATTCGATCGGAGCCGGGTTTGCCGTTTACGGAACCGGTCACGCGCCCTGCGAGGACGCCCCCCACCAGCTCAGCCGTGACCTTTTGGCGCTGTATGCGGCGGCGGAGTAGCCTTCCGTCCGGCCCGGCGCCGGTGCCGCAGCCGGTGCCGCTCGCGGAGCCGGCGTCCGGGAGGCTCGGCCCGGAAATCAATGTCGAACGTTTGGTAGGCCCGAAGGATGCGGCTGCCCAGGCCGCGCCAGCTGTAAAAGGGGCGGGCGGAGACCCCGACACGCAGCCGGGGATCATAAATAACCGACATGTCCGGGCGGATCTGGTAGCTCAGGTCAAGGTCATCGTGCACCTCCGACCGGTCGCGGTGGACACGGTTCCGGAGGGCGGCCCACATCGGCGCGGGCAGGGCGAAATTCGATCCGAACAGGGGCGGGTGGCCCAGCAGCAGCCCGACCGCGCGGATGTATCCCCCGATATAGATGTTCCGGGCCACCCAGCAGGTGAAGCGGCCGGCGCCGTAGAAGTCTCCCGGACCGGTCACCGCCGTCAGCGGGCCGGACGAGGCGAGCCGCATTTCCACGCGTTCCAGCCACCGGGGCGGCGGAACCGAGTCGGCATCCAGCCGGGCCAGGATTTGGCCGCCGGCGGCGTCGAACCCTGCCGCCGTCGCACCGGCGATGCCGGGCACTTCCTGGTACACGCGGCGCACTCCCGCGGACGCGCAGACCGCGGCGGTGTCATCGGTGCTGCCGTTGTCCACCACCACGATTTCCTCCGGCGCCCGGGTCTGGCGGTCCAGGGCGGCCAGGCAGGCAGCCAGCATCGGGGCGTCGTTGCGGACCGGGATGACCACCGAGATAGTTGGCATGGTGCTCCGACTGTAGCGGGAGGCTCCCCGGCGGGACCATGGTGCGGGCCCACCGGGGAACGGGCGGCGGCGGATTGCTCCCGCACGCCGGCCGCGGGCTCAGCGCCCTCGGCGGGTGGGGTCAGCGGACGTTCGGGTGCTGGTAGACGTCGGGAACGCCGTCGCCGTCGTCGTCGGTGTTTTCCTCGTCCTCGATCGCACGGTAGTGGCGGTTGCGGCCGGTCAGCACCAGGGCGGCCAGCAGGGCTGCCAGCACAGAGGCGGCCAGGATGCCCACCTTGGCATGGTCATTGGGCAGGGTGCCCTGTCCAAAGCTCAAGTCAGCGACCAGCAGCGAAACGGTGAAGCCGATGCCGGCCAGCACCGCAACGCCGAAGAGGTCGATCCACTTGAACGAGGTGTCCAGCCGGGCGCTCGTGAGCTTCGTCAGCAGCCAGGTGGTGCCCAGGATGCCGATCGGCTTGCCCAGCACCAGCCCGGCGATGATGCCTAGGGCGACCGGATCGGCCAGCGAGGAAACAAAGCCGTTCCAGCCGCCCACCGCCACGCCGGCGGAGAAGAAGGCAAAAACGGGGACCGCAAAACCGGCGGACAGCGGGCGGAACCGGTGCTCGAAGATTTCGGAGAGGCCCGGGCCGGCCTCGGGTCCGCCGCTGGCCTTGCTGCGCAGCACGGGAACAGCGAAGCCCAGCAGCACACCGGCAACGGTGGCGTGGATCCCGGAGGAATGCACCAGCGCCCAGACGACGACGCCGATCGGCAGCAGGATGAACCACGCGGCGGAGGCTTTCAGGCGGAAGAACCGCCGGTACTTCTGTGCGAGGAAGGTGTAGAGTGCCAGCCCGGCGAGGGCCAGCAGCAGCGGCGTGACCTTCAGTTCCTCGGTGTAGAACACGGCAATGATGGTGATGGCCAGCAGGTCATCAACGACGGCCAGGGTCAGCAGGAAGATCCGCAGGGCAGACGGCAGGTGCGAGCCGATGATGGCCAGCACGGCCACGGCAAAGGCAATGTCGGTGGCCGTGGGAATGGCCCAGCCGGAGAGGGTTTCCGGGCTGCCGAGATTGACGGCGGCGTAGATGGCGGCCGGGACGATCACGCCGCCGGCCGCTGCCGCCACGGGAACGATCGCCTTGCTGAAGTTGCGCAGATCGCCGGCGACGAATTCCCGTTTAAGCTCCAGGCCCACCAGGAAGAAGAACACGGCGAGCAGGCCGTCGGCGGCCCAGGTGCCCAGGCTCAGTTTCAGATGCCACGGTTCGTAGCCGATCTCAAAGTCGCGCAGGGCGAAATAGCTGCCGGAAATCGGTGAATTGGCCCAAATGATGGCGATGACGGCGGCTGCCACCAGCAGCAGGCCGCCAACGGTTTCCTTGCGCAGGATCTCGCCGATGCGGAGTTTTTCGGTGTAGCTGCCGCGGCTGAAGATGCTGGGGCCGCCGGAAGTGTTCGGGGCGTCGCCCGGGCCCGAAGCTGCTTCCGGGGAGGTGTTGGACTGCATGGGTGCTCCTGAAAAAGCGGTCGACAATGTTATTGCCGACCAGACTTCCCGGCGCACCTTCGCTCCACCTTACGGGACATGCCCCCGAACCCGGAAAAACGCTGTGGACGGGGCCGGTCCGTGTTCCGGAACCATTCCTGTCCCGGCTACTCCGTTTTCCGGGCCCTGCTGGGCTGGACCCGCATCGGTTCGCCGGGCATCTTGGGATAATCCGGCGGAAACGGCTTCTCGCCCAGCCCGTTGTCCAGGTCCCGCTGCCACCATTCCAGCAACACCTCGATGCTGCCCGGGCTGGCACCCATGTCCGCCCACGGGTCCCCCACCGTGCGCAGCCGCTCCGGAACGGTGCGGATGGTGAAGTCCCGCGGATCGGCAGCTTCCAGTTCGTCCCAGCCCAGCGGGGTGGACACCGGTGCGTGCGGCAGCGCCCGCGGGCTGTAGGCGCCGGCGATGGTGCGGTCCCGGTTGGCCTGGTTGAAGTCCACGAAGACCTTTTCCCCGCGCTCCTCCTTCCACCAGGCGGTGGTCACCTGGTCCGGCATTCGGCGCTCCAGTTCCCGGGCGGCGGCGATCACCGCGTGCCGGACGTCGAGGAACTCGTGGGCCGGGCTGATCGGTGCGTAGACGTGCAGGCCGCGGTTGCCCGAGGTCTTGATGAACGCCTCCAAACCGGCCTCCGCCAGGACCTTGCGCAGTTCGACGGCGGCGGGGACGGCGTCGTCGAACCCGGTGCCGGGCTGCGGATCCAGGTCTATGCGCAGCTGGTCCGGGTTGTCGGTGTCCTCCGCCCGGGACGGCCAGGGGTGGAAGACCACGGTGTTCATCTGCACCGCCCAGACCACGGCGGCGGGCTCGTCGAGGACGAGCTGCGGATGGGCGCGGGCGCTGGGATAGGTGACGGTAACGGCCCGGATGAAGTCCGGGGCGCCCTTGGGCGGGTTCTTCGAGAAGAACTGTTCGCCGTCGACGCCGTCCGGAAACCGTTGCAGCGAGACCGGGCGGTCGCCGTTTGCTGCGATGAACGCATTGCCCACCTCGGCCACATAGCGGGCCAGATCGAGCTTGGTCAGCCCCATTTCGGGCCAGAGGATGCGGTCCGGACTGGAAATGCGCATTTCCCGCTCGCCGTGCGGACCAGGGACAGTGAGGGTGGTTGCTTTGCCGGCCATGGCGATAACCTACTCCGGATTTTCCGGAGCGTCACGCCTGCGGCCGGCGTCAGGCGGGAGTGCCCGTTGCAGGCTCGGCGCCGCGGCGGTAGCGCTTGTGCCCGTGGACAAAGTGGTAGAGCGCCGTGGTGGCCACGATGCAGCCGGCCAGCAGCCAGTACATGCCGTGGAAGCCGGTTACGGGGATCAGCGCGCCCAGGACCAGCGGACCCAGGCCCACCCCCGCGTCCATCATGATGAAGTACGTGGAGGTGGCCAGGCCAATGCGGTGCGGCGGCGCCATGGTCACGGCGATGGCCTGGCCGGTGGGGACCAGGGCACCGAAGCCGATGCCGACAAACACGCCGGCGGCGGCGAGCACAAAGGCGTTGGGCGCCCAGGCCACCAGGGCCAGTCCGACGGCGAAGGACACCAATGTGGGATAGATGACTGCGTTGTCACCGTAGGTGTCCTGCAGCCGGCCCATGAAGAGGCGCGATACCAGCACGACGGCGGCATACACCAGGAAAAACGCGCTGGCGGCCGCCACCAGGTTCTCCGACTTCGCGTAGGAGTTGATGAAGGTCAGGATGCCGGCGTAGGACGCACCGGCGACAAACATGATGGAGGCAATGGGCAGAGCCGCCGGATCCAGGATGTCGGTAAACCGCAGCCGCCATTTGCGGGCCCGTTCCGCCGGGGTCGGCGTGCGCTCGGGGAGCTTCAGCATCAGGGCGACGATCAGCGCCAAGGCGGCGCACGCAGCGCTGGCCAGGAAGAGGAAGTCATACGTCATGCTGTCCACGATCAGCACGGCGAGGAAGGGCCCGACGGCGGTGGCCAGCGTGGTGGAGATGCCGAAGTAGCCGGTGCCCTCGCCGCGGCGGTGAACCGGAATGAGCCCCATGACGGACGCGGAAATCGAGGTGCTGGCCGCACCAAACGCCGCGCCGTGCACCAGACGGATGGCCAGCAGTCCGGCAAAACTGTCGGCCAGGGGGTACAGCAGCGCCGCGGCGGTGAAGAGAGCAAGGCCGCCGAGCAGCAGCTTCCGCCGCCCGATGAAGTCCAGGAATTTGCCGCTGAAAATCCGGGCCACCAACGCGCCGACGACGAAGGATCCGGAGGCGAAACCCGCGGAGCTGTCCGAGACGGAGAACTGTTCCACGGCGTACAGCGCCATGGTGGTCATCAGCAGATAGAACACCAGGAACACGAAGAAATTGGTGATAATTGCGAGGACAAACCCCGTGGTCCATAGTTTCTGACCGCCGCGCGTCACCAGGTACTCCTCTGAATGTGGAAATTTTCCGGTTCCGTTCGATTGCCGGACCGGCGCAACTACGTTACGCCTGTCCACTTGTTGAACAAAAACCGGGCCGGTCGCCGGAGACCCCGGCGCCGGTGCATTCCCTGTCCTGAGCCTGCGCAGGATTGCCGGACCCTGTCAGCGGGCAGCGCCGGAACCTAAGCTGGGTTCAGCCGGTGCGCTGTCCCGGGGGCCGTGCGCGCCGCCCGTTGTGTGGGCCTGCGAAAGGACCGGAAGTTCGATGAGGAATCCCTATCAGCCGGCGTGGTGGACCAACGCCGTGGTGTATCAGATCTACACCCGGAGCTTCGCCGACAGCTCAGGCGACGGTGTGGGTGATCTCACCGGCATCATAAACCGCTTGGACTATCTCAGGGAGCTGGGGGTGGACGTCCTTTGGCTCTCGCCCATCCACGAGTCCCCCCAGTACGACAACGGCTACGACATTAGCAACTACCGGCGGATCGACGAGTTGTACGGTACCGAGGAGGAGTTCGACAGGATGCTGGCCGAAGTGCACCGGCGCGGCATGAAGCTGATCATGGACCTTGTGGTGAACCACACCTCCGATCAGCACTCGGCTTTCAAGGTCTCTTCGTCCTCGCGCAGCAACGAGTCGCGGGACTCCTATTTTTGGCGTGATCCCCGGCGCGGGTTCTCACCCGATGAACCAGGTGCCGAGCCCAACAACTGGGGCTCGATTTTCGGCGGGAGCGCGTGGACCTACCATCCGGGAACGGAACAGTATTATCTGCACCTGTTCAGCCCCCACCAGCCGGACCTGAACTGGGAGAGCACGCGCGTGCGCCGGCGGGTCTACGACATGATGAACTGGTGGCTGGACCGCGGCATTGACGGGTTCCGCATGGACGCGATCAACTTCATCTCCAAGCGGCCCTCCCTGCCTGACAGTCCGGTGGGTGCCGGAGGGATGTACGCCAACGGCGCCCCCTCCTATGTTTCCGGCCCCCGGGTGCATGAGTTTCTGCAGGAAATGATGCGGGCCGTCTTCAATTACCGGGACACCGATTACCTGGTGGTCGGGGAAACCGACGGCGTCACCGTGGATGAGGCTGTGCTCTTCACCGATGCGCTGCGCGGCGAACTGGACATGGTCTTCCAGTTCGAGCATATGCGCCTGGACCGCGGACCCGGCGGCAAGTGGGATCCGCTGCCCATGCGGCTGCAGGACCTGAAAACCATCTGGAACCGGTGGCAGCGCTCGCTGTCGGACCGGGGATGGAACAGCCTGTACCTGGGCAACCATGACCAGCCCCGGGCGGTCTCCCGTTTCGGCGATGACACCGAGTACCGCTACGAATCAGCCACCCTGTGGGCAACGCTGCAGCACCTGCAGCGCGGCACGCCCTATATCTACCAGGGCGAGGAGATCGGGATGACCAACGCCGGGTTCACTTCGCTGGAGCAGTACCGCGACCTGGAGACACTGGCCTACTACAATTTCGCGCTCACCCGCGGCGTGAGCCGTGACCACATCCTGGCCACCCTGAACCGGGTCAGCCGGGACAACGCCCGCACACCCATGCAGTGGGATGACGGGCCGAACGCCGGCTTTACCACCGGCACGCCCTGGATCGATGTCAATGCCAACTACCGGACCGTCAACGCCGCGGCGGACCGGGCAGCGGAGAAGTCGGTGTTCCGCTATTACCAGCGGCTCATTGCCCTGCGCCACGCTTCTCAAGTGGTCTCGCTGGGCGACTTCGAACTGATGGATCCCAGCGACCCGGTGCTCTTTGCCTTTCGGCGCCGGCTGGGAAATGAGGAACTGGCAGTGATGTGCAATGTCTCCGGTGGACTCTTGATGGTGCCGACCTACCTGAACCGGCATCAGCTGGTGCTCGGCAACTACTCGGAGCCGGGTGATCCGGACGTGCTGCGGCCCTGGGAAACGCGGGTCCACAGCCTGTCCTCCGCCTGATGGCAGTTAGCCGTCCCTAATCGGCGCTAGCGCCGGATGGTGCGGCGCTTGCGGGCCTCGTTGACGGCGGCAGTGCGGTTGTCCACGCCCAGCTTCTCGTGAATGTGCACCAGGTGCGTTTTTACGGTGGCTTCGGAGATGAAGAGCTGCCGGGCCATGGCGCGGTTGGACATGCCGTCCGCGATCAGTTCCAGCAGCTCCAGCTCACGCGGGCTGAGGGTGGTTTCCGGGCTCCGCAGCTGTCCGAGCAGGCGCCCGGTCACCTGCGGGGCCAGAGCCGTGCGTCCTTCGGCGGCTGCCGCCACGGCGCTGCGGATCTCCTCCGGTGCCGCGTCCTTGAGCATGTAGCCGGCAGCTCCGGCATCGATCGCTGCCAGGATGTCGGCGTCGCTGTCATATGTGGTCAGGATCAGCGGATCTGCCGGCACCGACACCGCCGCGCTGGACGACGCCGGACGCACCACGCTGCGCCGCGGCTGGCGGCCTTTCAGTCGGCGCGGGGTCCGTTGGCGGCGTAACAGTTCCATTCGGCGAGTGACGCGGCGATCACGACGAACCGATCATCGAATGAGTCCGCGCGGTAGTCGTCGCCCAGATTATGCTCCCGGGCCACAGTGAAAGCGCGGCGGTAGTCGGCGGTCGGGTCGATCACAAAGCGGCGATCAGGGCCATGCCGAACGACGGACCAGCGGGTGTCCGGCGCTGCGGCAGCAGCGGCGTCGTGGTCGTAGTAGTCGACGGGCATCCCGAACCGGCCATCCCATTCCACGTCCGCCAGCGCCACTTCCGGCGGCAGCTCGGCGGAGCGGGCGATCCGCCAGTCTCGGACAGCAAGGTCATGGTCATCGACGGTCAGTGCAACGTGGGCGCGGATGCGCCGGTTCAGCGGCATCACTTCGGCGAGTCTGCGCGGGGCGAGGTTATGAGGCTCCGTCAGCAGCAGCCCGGCGTCAGTGGCCAACGCGAAGATCTGGGATCCGTCGGCAGCCGCGCGAGGCTCGATCCGGCGGAGAGTGGTCGTTATTTCCAAGGCTCCTTCCTTCCAGCAAATAGGGGCGACGGGTCGGCGGTTCCCTGGCCGGGGCGGCGGGCGTTGCCGCCGGCAATGGTCAGCATCATGACGCCCCAGTTCGATAAACGTCTTCATCTCCGCAAGAATTCCCTTCCGTGTGGGTGGCTGGGCAGCCCGGAATCGGGGACTGTTAGCGCTCACAGGTAAACTCGTGAATCGCAGTGCACGCAGGACGCATTCCGGGCAGTTCCCAGGACACCGGGGATGACCCCGCCGCCGACAGGAGCCGGACATGACCAATCCACCAACCACCCCCAACGGGCAGATCATTGTGCTCGAAGCGGGGCGGTACTCGGCAGGCATCGCGACGGTGGGGGCCGGAATCCAGAGCCTGCGCTTTGGGGAGCGGGACCTCGTCCTGCCGTTCGATCCGGATCTGGTGCCGCATGCCTACGCAGGCAAGACGCTGGCTCCCTGGCCCAACCGGATTGATTCCGGAACGTACAGCTTCCGCGGCGCGGAGTACTCGGTTCCTGTGAACGAGGCGTCCACCGCAACCGCCCTGCACGGCCTGGTCGTGTGGGCGGACTGGACGGTGGCCGCCCGCTCAGCCAACGCCGTCGTGCTTGAACACACGCTGCACGGCCAGCCCGGCTATCCGCACCAGCTGCTGCTGCGCGCGGAGTTCACACTGAATGCCGAGACCGGACTGACCCTGGTGGTGGAAGCGAGAAATGCCGGCCGCACCGCGGCGCCGTACGGAGTGTCCTCGCATCCCTACCTCACAGTGGACGGCGCTCCGGTGGATGACTGCGAGGTGGCCTTCACGGCTTCGCACGTGCTGATGACCGATGACCGGCTGCTGCCCCTGGAACTGAAGGAAACGGCAGGCACCGAGTTCGACTTTGCGCATCCCCGGACCCTGGGCACCATGAGCCTGGACCACGCCTTCACCGGCCTGCCCGCCCTCTGGCACGTCACCCTGCGGAACCCCGCTACCGGTGCCGCGAGCGTCCTGGCTTCGGCGGGCGGGACGGGCGGGTCCAACTGGCTGCAGGTGTATTCCGGGGAGGAACTCGGCCGGCGCGGCATGGCGGTGGAACCCATGACCTGCCCGCCGGATGCCTTCAACACCGGCACGGACCTGGTGATCCTGGAGCCGGGCGACCGCCATTCTTTTTCGTACTCCATCAGCGCCGGGTAGCCTTTTCTCTTCCCCGCCTCACCGCACTCCGCTTCACCTCGTCCTCCACACCTCACAGTGCCGCACCTACTGAAAGCAGCCCATGCCCCCGTCACACCGCAGGCCGTCCGGCTCGGCGCCGACCATGGAAGACGTCGCCCGCCTGGCCGGAGTCTCCCACCAGACGGTCTCCCGGGTGCTGAACGACCACCCGAATGTCAGCCCTGCCACCAAGGAACGGGTTTCGGCGGCCATTGAGGACCTCGGCTACCGGCGCAATGCGGCGGCGCGGTCGCTCGTCACGCGCTCCTCGAAAGTCATCGGGGTGATCATCACCGAGCTTGAGCAGTACGGGCCGGCGAGCACCCTGCTCGGGCTGCAGGAAGCCGCCTTCCGGAACGGCTATTTTGTCAGCGTCGCCGGCCTGCGCGGGATGACCCGAGAGGCCATGCTGGAGTCGGTGAACCATCTGCTGAACCAGGCACCGGACGGGATCGTGGTGGTGGCTTCCGCCCAGGCCACGGTGGACCTTTTCAGCAACCTGGAACTGAAGATCCCGCTCGAGATTGCGGCCAACGGCCTGGCTCCCGAGGGGAACCAAGAATACGCAGCGCGCCTGGCCGTGGCGCACCTTGCCGACCTTGGACACCGCACCATCGCCCATCTGGCCGGTCCGGAGCAGTGGATGGACGCGCAGCGGCGGGCAGCGGGCTGGCGCGAGGAGCTGCAGGCACGAGGGCTGGCGGCAGCCCCGCCGATGACCGGAAACTGGGGCTCCGAGTCGGGCTACCGCAACGGACTGGAGTTCGACGTTGCCGCCCACACTGCAGTCTTCGTCGCGAATGACCAGATGGCGCTGGGATTCACGCGGGCACTGCACGAGCGGGGCATCAGCGTGCCCGGGGACATCAGCGTTGTCGGTTTCGACGACCAGCCCGAAGCCGCATACTTCCTGCCTCCGCTGACGACCATCCGCCAGGACTTCCGCGCCATGGGCAGGTACTGCATTGACCGGCTCCTGCAGCAGATCGCAGGGTCGGGTGCTTCCGGCCCCGGATCTCCACCCTCACCCGAGCTCATCGTGCGGGGCAGCACCGCTCCCCCGCACTAAGGAGGTGCGTGAGGTGCGTGCCTGTCATTTACCCGCAGAACTCCGAGATGAGCGCCGCTACGAAAAGCACATTCCCGCACTGATCGGTGAAGCGGTCCTGCGATCGACTTCCATATGGAAGTGGCGGGATTCCCACGTTCACGTCGAACATATTGGCTCTCCAGAGGCTCCCGTGCGGATGCTGCTTGTCCACGGCGCGGGTGGCAATAGTGCGGCAATGTGGCCGTACGCCGCCCACCTCTCGAAGCTGGGCGCTCACGTAACGGTCGCCGATCTTCCCGGCTACGGCAAAACAACAACGAGGCAGCTCGGACGAGTCCGGTACGGAGACTGGCAGCAGCTTCTGGTCGATCTGGTGCGGAAAGAAGACGATGAGCGCCCCCTTGTCATGATGGGAGCAAGCATGGGTGGCATGCTTGCCTACGATGCGGCAGCAGCAACAGGACTGGCGTCCCGTTTGGTCGTCACCTGCCTGCTTGACCCACGCGACCCGGGCGTGCGCCGACGCCTGACGTGGCATCCGGCCCTGGCGAGCATGGCTGCCCCCGCAATGGCAGTCGCAGCAGGCCCGCTCGCGAACGTGCGTGTGCCCATTCGATGGATTGCAGACATGCGACATGTAGCCAACGGTCAGGGACTTGTTGATGAAGTCATTGCTGACAAGAGCGGCGGAGGCGGACGCGTACCTCTCGGATGGATGCGCAGCTTCCTCGAATCCCTGCCGCTTGTTGAGCCGGAGCGGTTCACTGATACGCCGGTCCTGATGATCCACCCCGGCAACGATCGGTGGACTCCCCTGGAGGTCAGTCAGCCCTTCTTTAACCGCGTTGCAGCAGAGAAATCGCTTGTCGTGCTGGAAGGCTGCGGCCACTTCCCCGTCGAGCAGCCTGGATTCACCCAAATGCTGAATGCAGTGAGCACCCTCCTCGCCGAAGTGAGGCCACATCCCTGATGCCCCGGGTGGGCAAGGGAAGACGTTCCGGCTAATTGCCGCAGGACCTCCCTTGCCGTCGAGCGCCCCACTGCCCCTTCACCTTGACAATGAGACACGCCTCACATCTAATTGTTAGCGCTAACAAGATCAATGACGATTTCCGCGGCCCCGCCGCAGCAGGAGGCCCCCATGAGCAGTACCCATCCGGAGGAGCAGTACGTTATCGGAGTGGATTACGGCACGCTCTCCGGGCGCGCTGTGGTGGTGCGGGTCGCCGACGGGACGGAACTGGGCTCCGCGGTTTACGAGTACCCCCACGCCGTGATCACCGAGAGCGTTCCGGGATCGGAGGTCCGGCTGCCGCCGGACTGGGCGCTGCAGGTTCCGCAGGACTACGTTGACGTCCTCAGCAACGCCGTTCCGGAAGCTGTGGCGAGCGCCGGGATCAACCCGGCGGCCGTCATCGGCCTGGCCACTGACTTCACCGCCTGCACCATGGTTCCCGTCACCGGAGACGGAACGCCCCTGAACCAGCTGCCGGAGTTCGCCGGCCGCCCGCACGCCTACGTCAAACTCTGGCGCCACCACGCCGCGCAGGCGCAGGCCGTGCGGATCAGCACCCTCGCCGCAGAGCGCGGAGAAACCTGGCTGGGCCGCTACGGCGGGCTGATCTCCTCGGAGTGGGAATTCGCCAAGGCGCTGCAGATCCTCGAGGAAGACCCCGAAATCTACGCGGCCATGGACCACTGGGTCGAAGCAGCGGACTGGATCGTCTGGCAGCTGACCGGCGCCTACGTCCGCAACGCCTGCACCGCCGGCTACAAGGGCATTTACCAGGACGGCGCCTACCCCTCCGCGGACTACCTCGCGGCGCTGAACCCCGGCTTCGCCGGCTTTGTCACTGACAAGCTTGAACACACCATCGGCCAGCTCGGCTCGGCCGCGGGCACGCTCTCCGCCCGCGCCGCTGCATGGACCGGCCTGCCCGAGGGCATCGCCGTCGCCGTGGGCAACGTGGACGCCCACGTCACCGCACCGGCGGCCAACGCCGTGCAGCCGGGCCAGATGGTTGCCATCATGGGCACGTCCACCTGCCATGTTATGAATGCCGAGGAAATCCACGAGGTTCCCGGGATGTGCGGCGCCGTCCAGGGCGGCATCGTGGAGGGGCTCTGGGGTTACGAAGCCGGACAGAGCGGGGTCGGAGACATCTTCGGCTGGTTCGTGAACAACTGCGTTCCGCCCCGCTACGTCAGCGCGGCCGACGACGCCGGCACCGGCGTGCACGAATACCTCACCGAACTCGCCTCCCGCCAGGCCATCGGCGAACACGGCCTGGCGGCACTGGACTGGCACAGCGGCAACCGCTCAGTGCTCGTGGACCATGAACTCTCCGGCATCTTCATCGGCCAGACCCTGGCCACCCGCCCCGAGGACATGTACCGGGCGCTGTTGGAAGCCACGGCCTTCGGCACCCGCACCATCATCGAGGCCTTCAACGCCAGCGGCGTCCCGGTCACGGAATTCGTGGTGGCCGGCGGCCTGCTCAAGAATCCGCTGCTGATGCAGATCTACGCCGACGTCATCAACCTGCCGCTCTCGGTCATCGATTCCGAACAGGGCCCGGCCCTCGGCTCGGCGATCCACGCCGCAGTTGCCGCCGGAGCCTACCCGGACGTCCGAACGGCCGCAGCAGCCATGGGGCGCGTCCGCCGCGGGGTCTACCAGCCCATCCCCGGAAACGTCAGCGCCTACAACGCCCTGTTCGCCGAGTACCGGACCCTGCACGACTACTTCGGCCGCGGCGCCAACGAGGTCATGCACCGGCTGAAGAGCATGCAGCGCGCGGCCGCGGCGGGCGTGCCGATAGCAGCGGCGGAAACCGGACCGGACGAATCTGCCGCAGCCCTGGAGCCTGTGCTGTGACCCTGACCTCCGATGTCCTGGGCACCGTGGACCGGCTCCGCCGCCAGGTCAGCAACCTGCACGCCGAACTGACCCGCAACGAACTCGTCGTCTGGACCGCCGGCAATGTTTCCGCCCGGGTTCCGGACCAGGACCTGATGGTCATCAAGCCCTCCGGTGTCTCCTACGAGGAGCTCACCCCCGAGCGCATGGTCCTCACCGACCTGTACGGCAAAGCGGTCGACGGCGGCGGGTCACCGTCGTCGGACACCGATGCCCACGCCTATGTCTACCGGCACCTGCCGGCGGTCCACGGCGTTGTGCACACGCACTCGACCTACGCCACCGCATGGGCCGCCCGGGGAGAGGCCATTCCCTGCGTCCTGACCATGATGGCCGACGAATTCGGCGGGGAAATCCCCGTGGGCCCGTTCGCCCTGATCGGTGACGACTCCATCGGCCGCGGCATTGTCGAGGTGCTGTCCGGGCACCGCTCCACCGCCATCCTGATGCAGAACCACGGCGTGTTCACCGTCGGCAAGGATGCCCGCTCGGCGGTGAAATCCGCCGTCCTGTGCGAGGAAGTCGCGCGCACCGTGCACATCAGCCGCCAGCTGGGCGAGCTTTTGCCCATCCCGCAGCCGGACATCGATCACCTGTACGCGCGCTACCAGAACGTGTACGGCCAAAAGTAACTGCACAGTGTCCGACCTGTTCAACTGCTTCACCCCTGTTCCCCTGCCCCCCGCCAGGCCCGTTTCCAAAGGACGATTCCATGACCATCAGCACCACCCCCACCCGCGAAATCTGGTTCCTCACCGGCAGCCAGGGACTCTACGGCGAAGACACCCTGGCCCAGGTCCGGGAGCAGGCCAGCGACATCGCCCGCCAGCTCGACGACGCCGACGCCATCCCGTACCGCATTGTCTTCAAGCCGGTCCTGAAGGACTCCGACGCAATCCTGGAGACCATCCAGGCCGCCAACTCCTCGGAGGCCTGCATCGGCCTGATTGCCTGGATGCACACCTTCTCACCGGCCAAAATGTGGATCCGCGGCCTGACCAAGCTGCAGCGCCCGCTGCTGCACCTGCACACCCAGCACAACGTCGAGCTGCCGTGGGCGGACATCGACATGGATTTCATGAACCTGAACCAGGCCGCGCACGGCGACCGGGAGTTCGCCTACATGCAGTCCCGCCTAGGCATCAGCCGCAAGACCGTCGTCGGGCACGTCTCCAGCCCCCGCGTCCAGGCCAAGATCGATTCCTGGGCGCGCGCCGCAGCCGGCTGGTTTGAGATCAGCAGCCTGAAGCTCGCACGCTTCGGCGACAACATGCGCAACGTGGCCGTCACCGAGGGTGACAAGACCGAGGCCGAGGTGAAGTTCGGGGTCTCCGTCAACACCTGGTCGGTGAACGAGCTGACCGACGCCGTGGACGCAGTCAGCGAGGAGGCAGTGGACGCACTGGTCGCCGAGTATGAAGAGCTGTACGACGTCGTTCCCGAACTGAGGCGCGACGGCGGCCGCCACAAGTCCCTGCGCTACGGCGCCCGGCAGGAACTGGGCCTGCGCTCCTTCCTGGAAGCCGGGAACTTCGGCGCCTTCACCACCAACTTCGAGGACCTGGGCGGCCTGCAGCAGCTGCCCGGCCTGGCCGTGCAGCGGCTGATGGCCGACGGTTACGGGTTCGGCGCCGAGGGCGACTGGAAGACCGCCGTCCTGGTCCGCATCGCCAAGGTGATGGGTGAGGGCCTGCCCGGCGGGGCGTCCCTGATGGAGGACTACACCTACAACTTGGTCCCCGGCAGCGAAGTCATCCTCGGCGCTCACATGCTCGAAGTCTGTCCCTCGCTCACCACCTCCAAGCCCGCGCTGGAGATCCATCCGCTGGGCATCGGCGGCAAGGATGACCCGGTGCGTCTGGTGTTCACCGCGGACCCGGGCCCCGCCGTCGTCGTCTCCCTCGCCGACATGCGTGAACGGTTCCGGCTCACTGCCAACCTGGTGGAGAACGTGGTTCCCGAACAGGACCTGCCCAATCTCCCCGTGGCCCGCGCTGTCTGGAAGCCTGCCCCGGATCTGGAAACCTCGGCGGAATGCTGGCTCTCCGCCGGCGGTGCGCACCACACGGTGATGTCCACCGCGCTGGGCCGGGAGGTGTGGGAGGATTTTGCGCAGATCGCCGGGGTGGAACTGGCCCTGATCGACGAAACCACCACCACCAAGTCCTTCGTCAATGAACTGAAGCTGAACTCGGCGTACTATCGGCTGGCACAGGGATTCTGACCTGGGACTACTGAGAGGCGCTGCTGTGCTTGAGGAATACAACTGGGCCGGAAACCTGCGGTACTCCGCGGCGGAAATGGCCCAGCCTGCCAGTGTTGACGAGCTGCGCGTCCTGGTTGCCGCGGCGTCGGCCGTCCGTCCCGTGGGCACCAGGCACTCCTTCAACGGGATCGCCGACAGCTCCGGCATCATGGTGAACCTGGACAAGTTCGAAGGCCTGCCGGTCCTCGATGAGCAGGCCCGCACAGTCACGGTGAGCGCAGGCACCCGCTACGGGGACCTGGCCGCCTTCCTGGTGCGGCACGGGTACGCGCTGCACAACCTTGCCTCGCTGCCGCACATTTCGGTGGCCGGCGCCGTCGCCACCGCCACCCACGGTTCCGGCAACGGCAACGGAAACCTGGCCACCGCCGTGGCGGCGCTGGAGCTGGTGACGGCGGACGGCAGCCTGGTCCGGGCGGACCGCTCCTCGCCCGACTTCAACGGCATGGTGGTCTCCCTCGGCGCCCTGGGCATCTTCACCGGCATCACCCTGGACATTGAACCGGCATACGAAGTGCGCCAGGACGTGTTCACGAACGTTCCGTGGGCATCAGTGGAGGAGAACTTCGACGCAGTGACGTCCGCCGCGTACAGCGTCAGCATCTTCAGTTCGCTCAGCGGCCCGGCCGCATCCCAGGTGTGGCTCAAGAGCCGGACCGACACGGACCTGCCCTACGCCGGTGCCGCTGAGTTTTTTGGTGGAACCGCTGCCGAAGAACCGATGCACCCGCTGCCGGGCATCAGCGCAGTGAACTGCTCACAGCAGATGGGCGTTCCCGGTTCCTGGTCGGACCGGCTGGCGCATTTCCGGCTGGCCTTCACGCCCAGCAACGGGGATGAGCTGCAAAGCGAGTACCTTGTGCCGCGAAGCTCCGCCGTTGAAGCCATCCGGGTCCTGCGCGGTTTGTCGGCCAAGATCGCTCCCCTGCTCCAGGTCTGCGAAATCCGGACGATGGCCCGTGACGACCTGTGGCTGAGCAACAGCTACGGGCAGGAGACGGTGGCTTTCCACTTCACCTGGAAACCGCGCCAGGCCGACGTCGAGGAGCTGCTTCCGCACATGGAAGCCGTCCTTGCTCCGCTGCGGACGCGGCCGCACTGGGGCAAACTGTTCGCCCTGGAGCAAGCCCAGCTGCAGGAGCTGTATCCGCGCTTTGCCGACTTTCGGAACCTGGCTCACAACATGGATCCGGAGGGCAAGTTCCGCAACGCATTTCTGGCCCGGCACGTCCTCGGCTAACCAAAGATTGAGTGCACCCTCCGGTGTCCGGCAACCGCCGGGAAAACGCCGGGCACATCTCGTGCTTTTGGCCGGCTTCCCGCCTAGGATCACCCCATGGACTACATCCCCTGGTACGGACTCATACCTCTGGCCGGAATCGCTGTCTTCGGGCTCACCGAGACTGTTCGGATGGTGCTCAAGAGCAAGCGGGCCCCGGCGGTTGCCGCATCGCGCGAACTGCAGCAGAGCCTGGACGCGAACCGGGCCCTCCAGCGCCGGCTCGACTCGATGGAACGGAAGCTGTTTGACCTCGAACTGGAGAATACCGGGCGCCCGGCTCCTCCTCTCAAGAAACCCTGAAGCCGCGGAACGGCCGGGTTAAACGCGGTTAAATGCGAAGGAGCCGCGGGACTGTACCCGCGGCTCCAACACTGCTGGTTCGAACGCCGGCACTTCCGCCGGCTTTGCGTCAGCGGCGAACCTGTCCCTTGCCGCGGCCGGCCACGGACTCGGCCACGCCAATCAGCAGGACGGCCGCTACCACGGCAACGATGAACCCGAGGATGTTGAGCTCGAAGATGTCCCCGGTGCCCAGCAGATTCGCGATCACGCCGCCGATGACTGATCCCACCAGACCGAGGATCAACGTGGTCAGCAGGCTCAGGTTCTGCTTTCCGGGCTTGACCAGGCGGGCCAGGGCGCCAATAACGAGTCCTGCGACGATGAATCCGATCATGGTGATCTCCTTCTGAAGAGGGCTGCACTCCCGTTGCGGGAACCGCCCAAAGTGATAAGCATCCTGACTATCCTAAGGTGGACGCCGGCTTCCGGCCCACTTCGTTTAGGGGAATGCCTGACCCGGACCCCGGAGGGGCCGCCCGGCCCCGAGCCCTTCACCCTCCGTCCGTCCCCACCTATTCTGGCAGGAGAGGCAGCCCGGCGCAGGATGCGGGCACCAAACCGGAAGGTGGCACCGTGGAAAACACCCTGAGCATCGAAATACGCGCACCCTTCAAGGAGGCCCTGCGCCTCACGAAGGGATCCCTGGCCCATCATGGCTTCACCATCATCAGTGATTCGGACCTGGCCGCGGCACTCGGCCAGGATGCACCCAAGCAGCTGGGAAACTACCAGGTCCTCGGCGTGCTTCACACCGCCCTGGCCCGAGGTGCCGTCGAAATGATTCGGGACGCCGGCGTCGTACTGCCCCTCAACGTCGTGGTCCGGCAGGATCCGCAGGCCCAGGTAACCCGGGTCCACCACCTGGCCCCGGATTCCCTGATCCGCCTCTGCGGTCCCGAACTGCGCGACGCCGCCGCTCAGACGTCCCAAGCCCTGGAGAACGCGATACGGAACATCATCAAGCAGGTGAAAACCTAGCCGAACCCCGCACACCGAACCCCGCTAGCCGACCAGGCCGTCGGCGATCTCCAGCACTTCGTCCAGGATGCCCAGCCCGGTTTCCGTGTCGGCCACGCTGGTGTTGCACGGCGGAACCACGTGGATGCGGTTGAAGTTCGCGAACGGCAGCAGCCCGCGGGACTTGCAGGCGGCCAGCAGCTGGTTCATTTCCCCGCTGGAACCGCCGTACGGTGCCAGCGGTTCGCGGGTGGCCCGGTCCCGCACCAGTTCGATGGCCCAGAACACGCCGGTTCCGCGCACCTCGCCGACTGATGCGTGACGCTCGGCGAAGCCCGCCAGCGCCGGGCCGATGACACTGCGGCCCAGTTCCGCCGCATGCTCCACCATGCCCTCGTCCTCCATGGCGTTGATGGTCGCCACGGCGGCCGCAGCGGCCAGCGGATGCCCGGAATAGGTGAGCCCGCCGGGATAGACCCGGGTGCCGAAGGTCGCCGCGATCTCGGGACTGATGGCGACTCCGCCCATGGGGACGTAGCCGGAGTTGACTCCCTTGGCGAAGGTCAGCAGGTCCGGCACCACATCAAAGTGCTCGACGGCGAACCACTTGCCGGTGCGGCCGAACCCGGACATGACCTCATCGGCGATGAGCACAATGCCGTACCGGTTGCAGAGCTCGCGCACTCCCTGCAGGTAGCCGGGCGGCGGCAGGTAGATGCCTGCGGTGCCGGGGATGGATTCCAGGATGATCGCGGCAATGGTTGCCGGCCCCTCGTAGGCAATCAGCTGTTCCAGGTGCTCCAGGGCGCGGGAGCTTTCTTCTGACTCGGTGGTGGAATGGAACGCCGTGCGGTACAGGTACGGCGGAAAGAAGTGCACGGTGCCGGTGCTGGCGGAGTCGTTCGACCAGCGCCGGGGGTCGCCGGTGAGGTTCACCGCGAGCTGGGTGCCGCCGTGATAGGAGCGGTACGCCGACAGCACCTTCTGGCGTCCGGTGTGCAGGCGCGCCATCCGTACGGCGTGCTCATTGGCGTCGGCGCCGCCGTTGGTGAAGAAGATCCGGTCCAGCTCCCCCGGCGTCCGCTCCGCGATGAGCCGGGCCGCCTCGGAACGCGCGTCATTGACGTAGCTGGGCGCAATGGTGCACAGCTTCGCCGCCTGGGCGGCGATCGCGGACACGACGGCGGGATGCTGGTGGCCGATGTTGGTGTTCACCAGCTGGGAAGAGAAGTCCAGGTACTTCTTGCCGTCCCCGTCCCACACGTGGGATCCGGAGGCCGCACTGATGACCATGGGATCCAGCAGGTCCTGCGCGGACCAGGAGTGGAAGACATGCTTGCGGTCCAGCTCGTAGGCGCGGCGTGCGCCTTCAGCGTCCAGCAGCGGCGGAGCTCCGCCGTCGATCGTGGAAGTCATATCCAGTACCTTTCAGGTGCGGCCGGGTCAGGCGTTCTGCGGGAAGCCGAGGTTGATTCCGCCGTGGCTCGGATCCAGCCAACGGGTGGTGACCACCTTGCCCCGGGTGAAGAAGCCAACGCCTTCGGTTCCGTGGGCATGGGTGTCGCCGAAAAGTGAGTTCTTCCACCCACCGAAGGAATAGTAGGCCATGGGAACGGGGACCGGGACATTGATGCCGACCATGCCCACCTCCACCTCGTTCTCGAACCGGCGGGCCGCTCCGCCGTCGTTGGTGAAAATCGCGGTGCCGTTGCCGTACGGGTTGGTGTTGATCAGGTGCAGCGCCTGCTCATAGCTGTCCACGCGGACCACCGACAGGACCGGTCCGAAGATCTCGTCCCGGTAGATCGACATCTCCGGTGCGACGTTGTCGAACAGCGTGGGGCCAACGAAGAAACCGTCGCCCTCGGCGTCCGGAGTGACGGTGCGGCCGTCCACTACGAGGGTGGCGCCGGCTGCCTCGCCGGCGTCGACGTAACCCGCCACCTTGTCCCGGTGGGCCGCCGTCACCAGGGGCCCCATGTCGCAGTTGCGGCTGCCGTCCCCGGTGCGGAGTTCCCTGGTGCGCTCGGCGATCTTGGCCACCAGCTCATCGGCGATGTTTCCCACCGCGAGCAGCGCCGAGATGGCCATGCAGCGCTCGCCGGCGGAGCCGAAGCCAGCGTTGACGGCCGCGTCGGCGGCGAGGTCCAGATCGGCGTCGGGCAGGACGATCATGTGGTTCTTGGCGCCGCCCAGTGCCTGGACCCGCTTGTCGTTGGCTGTTGCCGTCTCATACACGTACTTGGCAATCGGCGTCGAGCCGACGAAGGAAACGGCCTTGATGTCCGGGTGGGTAAGGAGCGTGTCCACCGCCACCTTGTCGCCGTGCAGGACGTTGAAGACGCCGTCCGGCAGTCCGGCTTCCTTCCACAGCTCGGCCAGCCAATTGGCTGCGCTCGGGTCCTTTTCGCTCGGTTTCAGGACCACTGTGTTGCCGGCGGCCAGGGCAATGGGGAAGAACCACATGGGAACCATGGCCGGGAAGTTGAAGGGACTGATGATCGCAACCGGTCCCAGCGCCTGGCGAACGGAATGCACGTCCACACTGGTGGAAGCGTTTTCGGTGAAACTGCCCTTCAGCAGGTGCGGGATGCCGCAGGCAAATTCCACCACTTCCTGGCCGCGGCTCACTTCACCCAGGGCGTCGTTGAGCACCTTGCCGTGTTCGGCCGTCAGGATGGCGGCCAGCTCGCCCTTGCGGGCGTTGAGGAGCTCGCGGAAGGCGAAGAGGATCTGCGTCCGCCGGGCCAGGGAGGTGTCCCGCCAGCCGGGAAAGGCTGCCGCAGCCGCGGCAACAGCTGCAGCGCCTTCTTCGCGGGTGGCCAGGGACACCTGGCCGGTGACCTTGCCCGTGGCCGGATTGGTGACCGGCGCCGTGTTCGACCCGGCCGGAACGTAGCTGCCGTTGATCCAGTGCTTGATGCTGTTCAAGGTTCTCCTTGAGAAGGGGTCGTTGCCGGTGACCGGAGGTGGTTGACGGCCGGTGCTGATGACGGTCAATCAGCTGTGCGAGCGTTTCGTCCAGTCTTGCGGTTCCCGCGGGTCGGCAAAAGTAACGATGTGTAAGCCTCCTCCCTTCCTCCTTTACCCTGTGTAAATGCTGCCCACAGTTCGGTCCGTTCTGGACCTGCCCATCCTGCGCGACGCCGCGCCGCAAATCCTCGGACCGGGCCCGGAAAACACCGCCCTGGAGAATCCGGTGCGCTGGGTCCATGTCAGCGAGGTCCTTGATGTCTCCGGGCTGCTGTCCGGCGGAGAGCTGGTGCTCACCACGGGCCTGGAACTGGAGAAGGATCCCGGCCGCACCGCCTCGTTTCTGCGGTCGCTGCAGGATGCCGGGGCATCCGGCCTCATCATGGAGGCCGTTGGCGACCGGCAGCGCAGCCTGGATGCCCTGCACCTGGCGGCGTTGACCGCGGACCTGCCCGTCGTCGTCGTCCGGCACCGGGTGCGTTTTGTCCAGATCACCGAAATTGTGCACCGGCTCATCGTGGCCGAGCAGCTGAGCCGGGTGGAGCGTGCCCGCGCCGTGCATGAAGCGTTCACGCTGCTCAGCTTGGAAAGCGCGGGAACGCAGCAGGTGGTGGAGCAGGCCGCGGCCATGATTGGCGCTCCGGTGGTGCTGGAGGACCTCTCGCACCTGGTCCTCGCGTATGCGGCCCGGCAGCTGGAGACCGCGGTGCTGCTGGAAGACTGGGAACGCCGGTCGCGGACCACGCATTCCGCGGCCGAAACGTCCCGGACGGGCGACGGCGCCTGGCTTCAGACTCCGGTGGGCGTGCGGGGCCAGGTATGGGGGCGGTTGGTGGTTCCGGTGCCGCTGGACGACGACGACGCGGCCGCCATGGTGCTCGAACGCGCCGCCCAGACCCTGGCCATCAACCGGCTCGCGGAACGGGACCGGCATGACCTGAACCAGCAGGCACAGGCCGGGCTCCTGAATGCACTGCGTCAACCCCGCGGCCTGGGTGAGGGCGAGGCCCAGACCCGGGCTGCTGCGCTGGGCCTGCGGCGCTCGCCCTTCTACCTTCCGGTTGTCTTCCGCAGCGGCTCACCGTCCGGTTTTCAGGGTGCCGCGCCGACGTCAGGAAAACCGTCCGGCGACCCGCTAGCCGGGCAGCAGGAGGAACGTGCCCTGCTTGAGCAGCTCGCCCGCGTTCTCAAGACCCTTCCCTGCACTGCCATCAGTGCCGTCATCCGGTCCGGCTCCGTGGGCATGCTGCTGGCCCTTTCCTCGCAGCAGCTGGAGGACGAGGTGCTGACCGCGCTCGCCAGCGCACTGGCCCTGGCGGCGGAGGACGGGCCGGAGCCTCCGGCCGCAGGACACTGGACCATCGGCGTCGGGCACTGGACCATTGGCGTCGGACGCCTGCAGGCCTCCCTGCTGGAAGCTGCGGCAGGCATCGATGAAGCGGCGCACGTCGCTGAAACCGCTGCGACGCTGCCCGGACAGGACCGGCTTTTCCATCGGGCCACGGATATCCGGCTGCGGGGGCTCCTGGCCCTGCTCCGCAAGGACCCGCGTGTTCAGCAGTTCGTCGAGTCCGAACTGCACGGGGTCCTGCAGGCCGAGGCCCGGGGCGAGCACGGCTATCTGGAGATGCTCGGGCAGTTTCTGGAGTCCGGCGGCAACAAGACCGCACTGGCCCGGAGCAGTTACCTCAGTCGGCCGACGCTATACGCCCGGCTCAGCCGGCTGGAGGAACTGCTCTCAGTGGACCTGGACGACGCCGAGTCCCGGACGTCGCTGCACGTCGCCTTGCTCGTGTACCGGCTGCGTGCCCTGTGACTGTCTGGAACCACCCAACACTGTCTGGTACCACCCAACACCGCCTGGAACCACCCAACAGAATGCGAGCGCTGAGCCGTGCCGAAACCCTTCACACTGACCCAGCTGAGGTATTTCGCCGTGGTGGCGGAGGTGGAAAACATGACGGCGGCCGCCGAGCGTCTGCGCATCACGCAGTCCGCCCTGTCCACAGCCATAACCCAGCTCGAAGCCAGCCTCGCCACCCAGCTGTTTGTGCGTCTGGCGCGGGGCCTGCGGCTGACACCGGCCGGCCGGCAACTGGCCGGGGATGTCGGGGTCTTCCTGGAACACGCCGACTCGCTCTATGAGTCGGCCCGGGGACTTGCCGCCAGCGTTGTCGGTGAACTGAAGGTTGGGGTGTTCTCACCGCTGGCTCCTTTTCGGCTTCCGGCCATCCTCCAGTCCTTTGAGCGCCAGCATCCCGGAGTGGCTGTCTCGATTCTGGAAGCGGACCTGGCCGGGCTGCAGACCGCCCTGCGGGAAGGACAGTGCGACGTTGCGCTGACCTACGGCCTCGGCCTGGGTCCCGGCTTCACCACCAGGGTGCTGGAGCGTGTGCCGCCGCATGTGCTGGTCCACGCGGGACATCCCGCCGCCGCCCGGCCGGAGCGGAGCGTCGCCCTCCGGGAATTGGCCGGTGAGCCGTCGGTGGTGCTTGACCTCCCCCACAGCAGGGAATACTACGAGCAGCTCTACACCCTTGCCGGACTGGTGCCCAACGTCCGGCACCGCTTCGCCGGATATGAAACCGTCCGGTCATTCGTGGCCAAGGGACACGGCTACGCTGTGCTGAACCAGCGGCTGCACAGTGACCTGACCTATTCCGGCGGCCAGGTGGCGGTGCTCACCCTGACCGATGACTTCCCGCCCATCGAAGTAATGCTGGTCCGTTCCGACGGCGTGCAGCCAACCCGCCGCACCCTGGCCTTTGAAGAAACCTGCCTCCGGCTTTACGGCGCATCCGGGCAGTAAACCGACCCGCACGCCGAGCCATTGGCTAAATCGATTGCTTTACCCTAAACAACCGATTGGACAACTGTGAGCGGCATCACCACAGTTGATGCTGTGGTGCTGAATCCGGAAGATCAGTGCCCGCTGGTCAGGCCTTTTGTCGGCTTGTCCGGCTCCAGGCCGCTTAATCAAGGGAGAATCGATGGTCCCGACGCCAGAGTCGCAAGTCCGGGAAGTTTCCGGACTTCGGGATGCCCGCAATAAAGCTGTAATGAGGCCGGATTTTCTTTTTCCGCCCCGTAACACTGCCCGCGTTTACGGAAACACGATCCCCCTAGCGTTGCTCTCATGACAATCCACGACAGCACAGCGGAACAGCCGGGATCGGGGACGATCGGTACAGCTCCGGCCACACAGGTCCCGGCGCCGGGAACCACCAGGATGCAGAAGCGGGTCCTGCTCGGCGGAAGCATCGGACAGTTCATCGAGTTCTACGACTTCACCCTCTACGGCCTCACCGCCGTCACCCTGTCGCAGCTGTTCTTCCCCGGCAGCAACCCCATCGCCGCGATGCTCGCCACGTTCGCCACCTTCGGCGTCGCCTTTGTGGTCCGCCCGCTCGGCGGCCTCTTCTTCGGTGTCCTGGGAGACCGCACTGGGCGGCGCAGGGTCCTGAGCATCACGCTGATCGCCATCGGCGGAGCAACTGCCCTGATGGGCATGCTTCCCACCTACGCGCAGATCGGCGCCTGGGCGCCGGCGCTGCTGGTCCTGTGCCGGCTGATCCAGGGCTTCTCCGCCGGCGGAGAATCCGTGGGGGCGCCGTCGTTTGTCTTCGAACACGCGCCCGTTAACAAACGCGGCTTCTGGCTCAACATCACCATCGCCGCCACCGCTCTTCCCTCCGTGGTGGCCGGAACAATGATCCTCATCCTCAGCCAGTCCATGACCGACGAATCCTTTGAGTCCTGGGGGTGGCGCCTGCCGTTCCTGCTCGCGCTTCCGCTGGCCATGTTCGGCGTCTGGATCCGCAGCCGCACCGTGGAAAGCGAAGCCTTCAAGGACGCCAAAGCGGCCCAGCCCAAGGAATTCAGCCCGGTGCAGGAAGCACTGCGCGAGAACAAGCTCCGCATGGTCCAGGTGATCTTCGTGATGGGCCTGACGGCGATGGGTTTCTACTTCCTGTCCGCCTACTTTGTCTCCTACGTTCAAACCGCCGGCCAGCTCAGCCGCGAGCAGTCCCTGATGGTCAACGCCGCCGCCCTGGCGCTCTACGCCCTCCTGCTGCCGGTCGGCGGGCGGATCGGCGACCGCGTTGGCCGCAAGCCGATGCTCATCGCCGGCTCCGCGGCGCTGGCGGCACTCTCGGTGCCCAGCTTCATGCTGGTCACCAGCGGCAGCCTGCCGCTGGCCCTTGCCGGGCAGTCCCTCTTTGTGGTGGCCCTCTGCATCTACGGCGGCGGCTGCTACACGTTCTTTGTGGAGATCTTCACGACCCGGACCCGGTTCACGTCGGCGGCAATCAGTTACAACGGTGCCTACGCGATCTTCGGCGGCACGGCTCCGTTCATCGGCACGGCCCTCGTCGGAGGCACCGGAGTAGCGCATGCACCGGGTTTCTACATGGCTGCCGCGGCCGCCGTCGTCTTCCTCCTGATCGTCTTCACCAAGGTTCCCGAAACCCGCGGCCGGATGGGCTGATCCCGCCGTCCCCGCGCGCCCCCGCGCGCGCCGCAGATCTCCACACTTCACATCTCCCAACTTCACATCTCCCAACTTCCAAAGGACTTCCCATGACGTCAGCATCATTCCTCTCCGACTTCCATGCCGTCGCCGCCATCGGCGCCACGCCCAACAACGGGGTGGACCGCCAGGCCGCCACCGCGGAGGACGCCCTGACCCGTGACTGGTTCGCTGTCTGGGTGCAGGAGGCCGGCTGGGAACTCCGGGTCGACAGCATCGGCAACATGTTTGCGCTGCTCGAATGGACCCCGGGCGCACCCTTTGTGATCATCGGGTCCCATCTGGACAGCCAGCCCCTGGGCGGCCGCTTCGACGGAGCCTACGGTGTCATTGCTGCGCTCCACGCGGCCCGGCGAATCAGCGCCGACGTCGATGCCGGCGGCGAGCTGCCGCGGTTCAACCTGGCGGTGGTGAACTGGTTCAACGAAGAGGGCGGCCGCTTCGCCCCGAGCATCATGGGCAGCTCGGTTTACGCCGGCCTGCTGTCCCGCGACCAGATGCTGGCTGTGACCGACCTGCAGGGCACCTCGGTCTCCGAGGCACTTGAAGGCATCGGGTACCTGGGCACGGCGGAAGCGCCCGCAGCGGCCGGTTATGCGGAGATCCACATCGAACAGGGCCGGATCCTGGAACGTGAAGGCATCTCCATCGGCGTGGTGGACAGCAGCTGGTACACGCAGAAACTCGATATTGAAGTGCTCGGTGAACAGTCCCACACCGGCGCCACAGCCATGGCGGACCGGCACGACGCCCTGGTGGCGGCCTCGCGAATCATCCTCATGGTGCACGACGTCACCGAAGAGTTCGCCGACGAGGCCCTCGTCTCCTCGGTCGGCCAGCTGACCCTGGAACCCAACTCCCCCATCGTCGTGGCCCGCAGGGTGCATCTCATCGCCGACCTGCGCTCCGGCGACCCGGAGGTCGTGAAGGCGGCCCGTGCCAAGCTGATCGGCGACATCGATGCACTGGCCCGCAAATACGACATCAAGGTCAACGTCAAGGACTTCGATATCCGCCCCATCCGCCGGTTCCCGCAGGAAGGGCTCGAGCTGGCGGAGCAGGTCGCGGCAGGGCTGGGACTGTCCTCGCGGCGGATCCAGACCATGGCCGGCCACGATTCCGTCGCCATGAACACCGTTGCGCCGTCGGTCATGCTGTTCATCCCGAGCGTGGACGGCGTCTCGCACTGCGAACGTGAATTCACCACAGACGAGGACATGGTCTTGGGCCTGGACATGCTAACCGGTGTCACCCGCGAACTGATCTCCGGCGCCCTGGCGAACTCGGCCACCGGCTCATCCGACGCGGTGAATTCCGCGCTGCCGGGAGCCGACGCCGAGAATGCCGCCGCGCTGCCGGGAGCCGTCCGGGCATGACCGATCTGCACTACCTGGATGCGTCCTCCGCGCTGCGCCTGTTTCGTGCCAAAGAGCTGTCGCCGGTCGAGCTGCTTTCGGCGGTCATCGCCAGGACGGAGGAGGTCAACGGCTCCTCCGGTACCGGCGGGGCGATCAATGCCGTCACCGAAACCCTGTTCGATGAAGCGATGTCCGCCGCCCGTGAAGCCGCTGCCAAGTATCAAACGGGGCACGGCCTGACTCCGCTGCTGGGGCTGCCGGTGGCAGCGAAGGAAAAGCACGGCCTGCGGGGCCGCACCCTCTCGCAGGGACTGGTGGCCCATCGGAACAAGGTGGCGCAGGACGACCACCCGGTGATCGGCAGGATCCGCGGCGCCGGGGGCATCATCCACCTGCGCACGACGACTCCGGAGTATAGTTGCGCCACCGTCACCCACAGTCCGCTGTGGGGCGTCACCCGCAATCCCTGGAACCCCCGCTTCTCGCCGGGCGGGTCCTCGGGCGGCTCGGCCGCGGCCCTGGCTGCGGGGTTTGCACCGTTGGCCACTGCCTCGGACATCGCCGGCTCCACCCGGCTGCCGGCGTCGTTCACTGGGACGGTCGGCTACAAAGCGCCGTACGGCAGGATTCCCGGGCTCGCTCCGCTCTCCGCCGACTTCTACCGGGGCGACGGCCCCATGGCCCGCACCGTCGCTGACGCTGCGCTGCTGGCGAATGTGATGGCTGGCCAGCACGCCGGGGACCATGCCTCGCTCGCGTCCGGCGATCCGATCGAATTGCCGGCGGAAGGCGCGGCTGCGGAGTCGGTTGCCGGCATGCGCATCGCCCTCTGCCTCCGGCTGGGCAACTACCCGGTGGCAGCCGATGTGGAAGCCAATACGCGTGCCGTGGCGGCCGCCCTGCAGGCCGCGGGTGCCGTGGTGGAGGAGATAACCCTGCCGTGGACCTCCGAGGAAATCAGCCGCACCATGTTCACCCATTTCGGCTATCTGCTGGGGCCGGCCATGGAGGCGGAGACCGCCGGCTCCACTGACCTGCTGGCCGACTACACGCGGCGCTTCATGGCGGATGCGCGCCAAGCCGCGGCGGACCGCAGCTTCTTGAACGGCATCACCGCGGAAACCCGCATCCAAGGCGAGCTTGCCGCCGCCATGGCCGGCTTTGACGCCCTGATCTGTCCGGCTTCCGCCGTGGCCTCGCTCGACGCCGACGGGATGTACCTGGACGGCATCGCAGCAGAGGGCCTCCACCTGGAGCACTATTGGCAGGGCCACATGACCGGCGTCTTCAACATCGCGAACCGGTGCCCGGTGTTGGCCGTTCCCAGCGGGATGGCCGACTGCGGCATTCCCACCGGCGTCCAGATTGTTGGCCATCCCTTTGATGACGGCGCCGTGTTTACCGTCGGTGCGGCGGTGGAGGCGCTGCGGCCCTGGCGGAACCACCGCCCGGAGCCGGTCGGCGCTACAGCGTTGTCTCGGGGCCGGCAGGTTCTGTAACGATCAGCTCGTCCACCTGCAGGCGGCCGACGTAAAGTTCCTTGATGTCGGTACGGCCGATGCTGAGCTTTCCGATCGCCAGCGCCCCCACGGCCACCGCTCCCATCGCGAGGGCGCCCAGTGAGAAGGCGCCCACCGCCAGCCGCCTGGCGCTAAGCCCGGGAAAGTCCAGGACGGGGAGGTGCATGGAGCCATGGTGCTGATGCTGGGCGTGCAGATGATGCGGGCCGTGCAGGTGCTTGGAGCCACGGTGCTTGGTTTTCATGTGCATGGGATCCTCCGGCGGTGTCGAGCAGCGGGTATGAGTTATCCAGCGTGCAGGGAGATTTCCGCAGGCACAAGCACCACACGCAGAATGCTCCGCAGCCCTTGAAACGGACTGCGGAGCATTCTGCGGTTTAGCGGTGTTTCGGGCCTTGACCGCCGGCCTTGGTCCCGGTCGCCGGCCGGAGTCGCGGCTTAGGAGTCGGCGGCTTCGCCGGGTTCGTCGTCGGCCGGTGAGGGCTCGGCGTTGTCCTGTTCCTTTTCGGGTGCCGGTTCGTTCTCCGGCTTGGCGTCGGGAGCCGGAGCCGACTTGCGGTTAGGATCCGTCAGTTCGCCCGTTGGATACAGCCTCGCAACGGAGCGCATGTATTCGGTCCACTGCGCGCCGGCAATGGTGGAGCCGTCCACGTAGCTGCGCGCCACGCCGTTGATTGGCAGGTCGTTCAACGAAGAGTAGGACGTCCAGTTGCCTACCCAGGAAGCAGTCGAGATGCCCTGGGTGTAGCCGACGGTCCAGGTCTGTTCGGAAATGTCCGTGGTGCCGGTTTTCGCCGCTGCGGGGACACCCAGCGGTGAAATGGCGCCCGGTCCGCTCTCCACAAGTTTCTGGAGCGGCTCCGAGACCTCCTTGGCGACCTCCTCGGACATTGCACGGGTGCACTGTTCCTCGGGTACTTCAAAGGACTTGCCCCGGGAATCGGATACCTGCGTCAGCGCGATGGGTTCGCAGTACTCGCCCCCGCTGGCAAACGTTGCGTAGGCAGCCGCCATGGTCATGGGAGCCACTTCCTGGCCGCCCAGGACGAAGGAGGGATTGTTGACCTCCAGCGGTTCGCCGTCGACCGCCCGGTGCACGCCCATGCGGGTGGCGACGTCGCCGATGTCGCACAGGTCGAGCTGGGAGGCCTGCGCCACTGTTGCCGTGTTGGTGGACCAGGTCAGCCCCTCGCCCACGGTCATGCTGCGTTCATAGCCCTCTTGGGCGTTCTTGAACTTCCACTCGTCAAAGTAGGCGTCTTCGGGCAGGCAGCTGGCGGACCAGTCGTATCCGGCCGGGTAGCTGGTCCGGGACGCATCGATGACGTCGTCGATGCTGCCGCCGTTCTCCAGCCAAGCAACGGTGGTGAAGGGCTTCATCGTGGATCCCGGTTGGAAGCCGTACGCGGTGCCGCCCATGTCGGAGTCGACGTTGAAGTTCAGCTGCGTGTTTCCGCTGCCTTCTTCAGGCGTGTAGTTCGTGTTCTGGGCCATGGCCAGGATCTTGCCCGTTCCGGGCTCCACGGACACCATCGCGGAACCTGCACCCGAGGGGTCGCCGGTCGGAACCTGCGCCTCGATCTGCGCCTGGGCCTGTTCCTGAAGCCGGGAATCCAGAGTGGTGGTGATGGTCAGGCCACCGCGGGCCAGAAGCTTGGCGCGGGCCGTTTCGTCCACCCCGAACTCATCGGAGGCCAACACAACCTGTTGCACATAGCTGCAGAAGTATTCGGCCATTTCAGCTCCCACGCAGCCGGAACGTGCCGCGGGCTGCGGGTTGAGCTGCAGGTCGGAGGCGACGGCGTCGTCGTGTTCCTGCTGCGTGATTTTGTCGTAGCGGAGCATGGCAGCCAGAACAGCGTCCCGGCGGTCCCGCGTTGCCTCGGGATTTGTCATCGGGTTGAAGTTGTTCGGCGACTGGACCATCCCGGCGAGCATTGCCGACTGGGCGATGTTCAGGTTTGCGGAGGGAATGCCGAAGAAGGTCTGCGCTGCCGCTTCGACGCCGTAGGTACGGCCGCTGAACAGCACAATATTCAGGTAACCCTCGAGGATTTCATCCTTGGAGAATTCCTTTTCGACGGCGAGGGACAGCTTGGCTTCACGGACCTTGTCGGTGATGTTCTTGGTTCCGCTGACCGTGAGCTCGTCGGCGCTCTTGCCTTCGGCGACGCCCTGGTCGATCAGGACGTTGTTGACGTACTGCATCGTCAAGGTGGAGGCACCCTGGGTGCTGTCCTTGGTCATGTTGGAGGCCAAGGCGCGGGCGATGCCTTTGGCGTCCACTCCCCCGTGCTCGTAAAAGCGGTTATCCTCGATCGCGATGATTGCGTCCTGCATCGACGGGGAGATTTTGTCCAGCGTCACCGGGATCCGGTTTTCCGCGTAGAAGGTGGCGATCAGCTTTCCGTCGGCCGAGTAGATCTTGGACCCCTCGTCGAGCGGGCCGGTTTCGAGCTCGTCCGGCAGGTCCTCGAGGCTGTCGAAAATCTGGTTGGCGCCGGAGGCTGCCACCGCTGTCGCGGGAACGAAAATCCCGGCGACGAGGGCACCGCAGAGGACGCTGACGGCCAGAAACAACACCAGCCGGCCGGAGGTGCCGAGTCTGGCCAGCATGGAGGAGTTGTTTTGTCGCATTCGAACAAGATACAACCCATTTCTGTGGGCCGATCTTGACGGTCCCCGCCGTGCAGAGTACAACCTTCCCCGCATTCCGCCGCGGCCCGGTGTTTCCCCGGGGCTTGCCCGCCCCTTCCCGACACGCCCCTTGAGAAAAAGATCACACGTCCGGCCGCCACTTCCGGCGAAGGATCGGCCCAATGTCCGGCGCGGATCCCCAGACATGATCTTGCGGCGGCATTCGGTATACGCTGTACGCATGAACCCCCTTCCGGACGCCCACCGCGGTCCCCTCTCTGCCGCCGCCATCGCGGCCTGTGGGCTTGATCTGGCAGACCGGGAAGGCCTGGAGGCAGTGTCCATGCGGAACGTCGCTGAGATTCTCGGCGTCTCCGCCATGGCTTTGTACCGCCACGTCGAGAACCGGGAATCCCTGCTGCTGGCCATGGCCGCCGAGGCGGCCCGGGAGTTTGTCCTGCTGCCTCCGGAACCGGCTTCCTGGCAGGAGATGCTGCGGCACATGGCCGTGGCGCAGTGGGAGGGTTTCCACCGGCATCCGTGGCTGCTGCAGATAGTCCTGGGTCCCAGCCGGCTCCTGGACATGGCGCCGACCGCCGAGCTCGAGGTGCTGCTGCAGGCACTCAAAGCGGCCGGCCTGTCGGAGGACGAATGTTTTGACTGCGTCGTAGGCGTCTCGGCCATCGTGATCGGCACTGCCGTCCTCGCGCTGGCTGCGAACCCCGGGCCGGGGCGGTACCGCCCCACCCGGCCCAACGCCGTCGTGCCCCTTAACGCCGACGACGGCGCCAGTCCCGATTCCGTCACTGCCCGGTTCCGCGGCCGCGGCATTACCTATGATGCCTCCAGGAGGTCGCTGGACTTTGCTGTGAGCGGCTTCCTGCACGGCGTGGAGACCCAACTTTCAACAACCGTCCGGATGCGGCAAGAAAAGCAATCCGGCTTAGAGAAGGAACAAAAGTGAAACTCAGCAACAAGACCGCCATTGTCACCGGCGGCGCCGGCGGCATCGGGCAGGGCATCGTCCGCCACTTCCTTTCCGAGGGCGCCAAGGTGGCTGTCGTTGACATCGACCAGGAGCAGGGCGACAAGCTTGTTGCCGACCTCGGCAACATCGGTGAACTCATCTTCATCCGCAAGGACATTTCCCTTCCCGAGAGTGCTGCCGAGATCGTTGCCGAAACGGTTGCCCGCTTTGGCGGCCTGGACATCCTGGTCAACAACGCCCACGCCTCCAAGCAGGCGCCGATCCTGGAAACCACTCCGGAGATCTGGAACCTGTCCTTCGGCACCGGAACCCTGGCCACCCTGTACCTGATGCAGGCAGCCCATCCGGAACTGAAGAAGACCCGGGGCAGCATCATCAACTTCGGTTCCGGTGCCGGGATCAAGGGCCTGCCCAACCAGGTGGCCTACGCTGCAGCGAAGGAAGCCATCCGGGCCATCACCCGCACGGCTGCGAATGAGTGGGCAGCCGACGGCATCCGCGTCAACGTTGTCAGCCCTGTTGCGCTGACTCCGGGCATCGTCCAGTGGAGCAAGGCCTACCCGGAGCAGTACCAGGAAGTAGTGAACGGTGTTCCGCTGGGCCGCCTGGGCGATCCCGAGACCGACATCGCACCGATCGTTGCCTTCCTGGCCAGCGAAGAGTCCCGCTACCTGACCGGCCAGACGCTGATGGCCGACGGCGGAAGCATCAAGCTCTACTAGAAGAACCCGCGCGCACTGGTTCCCACTCTCTGTTGCCCCTGTTACCTGTTGGGGTCACATCAGCCCCAGGGCTGAACCAAGAGTGGGAACCAGTGCGTCTGTGCGTCTGGCGGCCACGTGCGTCTGTGCGCCTGTGTGCGCCTGGCGGCCTGTGCGTCTGTGCGCCTGTTCGTGTGGGCGTCTGCCGGCCACGGGGCCGCCCTGCCAGTCCCCCGGATCCGCAGTTGTAGGGTTGCGGCATGAAAGCGCGGAGCACCGGCCGTCACGCGGGAACATTTACGGCGAACGACCTGCGGCAGCTTCGGTTACGGTCTCAGCTCCTGGTGGCATCCGAACCCGTCGGGGCGGCCGAGACTGTTCGCCGCCTTTTGGCCGTGCAGGCCCAAAACCTTGGCGGCGCCTTGTGGAGCGTCGGCCAACGGGCGCCGGGAAGCACTCGCGGCGACGTCGAGGCGGCACTGGCTGCCGGCGTCGTCGTGCTCACACTTACGCCCCCTCCCGCCGATGTGACGGTCTTTCCGCGTGTCCATCTCCTGCCGGGTTTCGATGAGTTCCACATTGGTTATGCCGACCGCGGGCCGATTCTGGCGTCCGAGCACCAAGCATTTGTGGGCCCGGGAAAGAACGGGCTGTTCCGGTCGCCCGTCGTTGTCGACGGTGTTGTGGCTGGTATCTGGTCGGCCTCGGAGCGAAAGGGAAATATCGACGTGGACGTGTCATTGTTTCCAGACCGAGTGGGCCCGATATTGCCTGGGGTAAAAATGCTGAGTGGTACGGAGATGAGGCGTGCGGTCGAGACGGCGGCCACGTTGTACGGACGCTTCCTCTCTGTGGAAGCCCATGCCGCCGTGTCACGGTCGTAAGCCGCTGCGCGGTGGGCGGTGGGTGGTGGTTGGAGGGCGAAGGGTGGTGAGTGGTGCGGTCGCTACGCAGGGGGCCGGACCTGTGACCAGAGATGCTGTCTTATTGGCGTGCACAGGTATCGGCTAAGGGGCGTAGGTAGTCCGGCGAAAAAGTCGGGTATTCGTGCGTCCTCAAAAGGGCCTGTTTTGGGCTGTTTTGGCGCTGTTTGAAGTGGTTTTGGGGCTTCTCGAACCGGGAATGTCAGTGCCGGGTGAAAGTCTTTAGTCATGGATCAGAACGGATCTTCGACCGGGACTCCCGGCACTGGCGGTGAGACTGCAGCTTGCAGTCGGTTCGTCTTTGTCGCTGAGCCTGGGGTGGCCGGAGGTGAGCCGGGTGATGGGTTTACCGGATCTCTGGTTCTGCAGGGTGTGGAGTCGTTGACTGAGGAGCAAACCGGGACGGTGTTGGCCCGGCTCAATCATTTGTCGCGGTGGGTGCAGGCGCAGCAGGGTCGGGTCCTGTCCCGGCTGCAGACCGTTTACGAGGACGAGACGCTATCCGTTACCGGGTTGCGGGACGCGGAGATGGCGTTCAGTCTCGCTGCGGAGGAAGCCGCGACCATTCTGGGGGTGCCTACCGGTACCGGAAAGGCGTTGATGAGTCAGGCCGGTGATCTCTGCACCAGGAACACGGCCACGCTGAAGGCGTTGGAGGCCGGGCAGATCAGTTACGGGCATGTCGAGACTCTGGTGGAGCAGTGTGTGGGAGTGGTGCCGGCGGAGCTGCCCGGGTTCGAGGCGGAGCTGTTGGGTCTGGCTGCGGGTCAGACCAGAATCCAGTTCCGGGTGAAGGCGCAGCGGCTGCGGGAGCAGTACTATCCGCAGACCATCGTGCAGCGGCAGTTGACGGCGTTTGAGCAGCGGACGGTGTGGGTGCGTCCGGAGCCGGACGGGATGTCCTGGCTTTCGGCGTTGCTGCCGGCCGAGAAAGCCCAAGCGATCTTTACTCAGCTCAGTGTTGCGGCCCGGGGTGAGCAGGCCGCCGGGGACACGCGCACGGTGGATCAGTTGCGCACGGATATCCTCACGGACTTGCTCGGCGGTCACGACCATGAATGCCGGGACGAGTGCAGAAACGGTGGTGGTGTTCGCGGCAAAGGTGGCCGTAGCGTGGGTGGCACAGGTGGCGGGGGTAAGAAGCGTAAGGGTCGTAGTTCCGGCTCCGGCAACAAGGCCAGCAGCCGAGGTTCCGGTTCCCGCTCCGGGAAGGGGTCCGGGTCCTGCCGTATTGGCCATGGTCCCCGGGCGCGGACGGAGATTCTGGTGCTGATCAACGCTGAAACCCTCTTCGGTGCCGATGATCAGCCGGCGGAACTGAACGGGTACGGACCGATCAGTCCCGTAACGGCCCGGGGGATGGCTCGGGAAGCGGCGAAATGGACACCGGTGGAACGGGATCCGGACACCGAAGAAATCCTGCGGGTGGGGAAACGGCGGAAGGTCCCCGACGGATTGAAACGGGTTCTGCGGGTGCGGGACGGAACCTGCCGGTTCCCGGGGTGCCGGACCAATGCGGTGATTTCCGAGATCGATCACACCAAGCCGTGGGCTCGGGGCGGGCCGACTGATCATGACAATCTGGAGCATTTGTGCCGGCGGCATCACATGTTCAAAACCGCAGGGTTTTGGAAAGCCCGGCAGCCTCGTCCCGGGGTGATTGAGTGGACCTCGCCGGGCGGCAGGTGTTACCGCACCGAACCGCAACTGAGCCTGTCCCGGGAAACGTGTAGCGATGACGGTGGTTATCTGCGGCCAGGGATCACAGCGAACAACGACACCGTTCAAGGAAATACGGCGGGACCAGATCCGTCGTCTGCCCGTAACGCGGTGAACCCGGACGACTACGGCGACCACCCGCCACCCTTCTGACGGCTGCTCTTCCGTACGGCACCCTCAGATGCCCAACTCGCCGATCCCAGCCCACGGACCACAGCCGTTGCCACTACCCAAACTTTCCGTGGGCCAGACCTCGTCCACAGTTATGACCGCCGCCAAAGCTCCTGAGGTGAGTCACGATTCCACCCCTTCCGTGCCGCCCAGCCTCGTTGGCCAACAAGGAGTGCCAGCCTGCAGCGGTAAGCTCATGACATGGCACGATACTTTGACATCCACCCCGAGAATCCGCAGCAACGCACCATCGGACAGGTAGTTGCGATTCTGCGCTCCGGCGGATTGATCGCCTATCCCACAGATTCCTGTTATGCCCTGGGAGCCCAGCTGAGCAACAAGGACGCATTGGACCGGATCAGGTCCATCCGGCAGCTGGACGACAAACACCACTTCACGCTGATGTGCAAAGATTTCGCCCAGCTCGGCCAGTTCGTGCAGATGGACAACAACATCTTCCGCAGCATCAAGGCCGTCACTCCGGGCAGCTACACCTTCATCCTGCCGGCGGTGAAGGACGTGCCGCGCTGGCTCTCACAGCCCAAGAAGAAGACGGTGGGCGTCCGCATCCCGGACAACAAACTGGTCCAGGCGCTGCTGGAAGAATTGGGTGAACCGATGATCTCCAGCACCCTGCTGCTGCCCGGCGAAGAAGATCCCCTGACTCAGGGATGGGAAATCAAGGAACGGCTAGACCACCAGGTCGACGCAGTTCTCGATTCCGGGTTCTGCGGTCCGGATCTGACCACCGTCATCGACTTCTCCAGCGGTGAGCCGGAAATTGTCCGCCGTGGCACCGGTGACCCCTCGCGCTTCGAGTAAACCAATCCGGCGGCGAAGCTAACCGCCTCGCCGCCGAACCCGTGACAGGCTGGAGCCATGGCATTGCACATCGGCACCTCGGGCTGGAGCTACAACGACTGGCGACACGTGCTGTATCCGCCCGGGCTGCCTAACCGGCTGTGGCTGGAAACTTACGCCGCGGAATTCGACACGGTCGAGTTCAACGGAAGTTTCTACCGCTGGCCGCGCGAGCCGGCCTTTGCCGCCTACCGGGAGCGGCTGCCGGCCAGCTATCAGTTTTCGGTCAAGGCGCCGCGGGGACTGACCCACGGCCGCAAGCTTCGCGACCCCGAGGAATGGATCGGACGCATCAGCCGCTGCTGGAAGGAACTCGGCGATAAAGCCGGTGTCCTGATCGTGCAGCTGCCGCCGGATATGGAGCGCGACGACGAGCGGCTGGCGTATTTCCTGACTACACTCCCCCGGGAGATCAGGGTGGCTGTGGAGTTCCGGCATCCCAGTTGGGAAACCGAAGACGTCTACGATCTCCTGTCACGGCACGACGCCGCGTATACCGTCATGAGCGGAGCTCACCTTCCGTGCAACCTGCGCGCCACGGCGTCGTTCGTGTATCTGCGCATGCATGGCCCCGACCCGGAGCACCTCTACGCCGGTTCCTACAGCGACGAGGACCTGCACTGGTGGGGTGACCGGATCCGCGAGTGGGAAGCCCTGGGCAAGGACGTCTATGTGTATTTCAACAACGACGGCGAAGGCCACGCGGTCCGCAACGCCCGGACCCTGCGCACGCTGCTGAAGGAAAGAATCTAGCGACCAACCCTTGCCGCAGTTATCGAATACCGTTATGTTAACGGTATTCGATAACCCATTCCGCGCAGGGAGACCCCATGGCAACAACATCCATACCGCTGACCCGCAAGAGCGCACGCACTGCCCAAAAAGTTGGGCTGGTGATTGGAATGTTGATCTCCGGGTTTACTACTCTCGTGTGCCTGGGAGCGGCGGTCGCCGCGGTCATCATGCCAATGTCCGGACGGGTGGAGCTAACCCTGCCCGCAGCTCCAATACAGGACTCCGCTTGGACGCACCTGAGTCCCCAAATCGTCAGCGGATCCTCGGAGAGCTACCAACTGTCACTGCAAAACGTTGAGTCCGAAGGATTGTCGATGTGGTCGGCCACGATGGGGATTGGGTGCACCGTCCCAGCCCTGATTACCGCGTTTCTTGGCTACCTCTGTCTCCGCGTCTACAGGGGCCAGCCGTTTGGGCGGCTTATGACTCTCGGCTTCTGCGTCTCTTCCGCTGTGATCGTTGCCGGATCCGCAGTTCTGCCCTCGGTGTTCGCCAGCATTAACGAGCGCATCCTCTCCGACGCGGGCATCGATCTGAGAAACGCGCCATTCACCGACGGTTACGTCTTTGGCGCGTTGGATGCGGTGATCCTGATGTTCGGCATATTCCTGGCCCTGCTGGCAGCAGCCTTCCACCTCGGCAGCAGATTTCAGCGCGACGGCGAAGGGCTGGTCTAGTGCCGCCTGTTGACTTGGACTCATCTGTGCACTGCAGGCTCGATGAACTGCTGGCTGAGCGGAAGCTGACGCTGACTGAACTCAGCAAGCGAGTGGATGTCAGCATCGTGAATCTCTCAGTCCTCAAGAACGACCGGGCCAAGGCGATCCGCTTCTCCACCCTGACAGCAATCTGCCGAGCCCTGGACTGCTCCATCGGAGATCTGCTGGTCCTGAGACCCCAAACGTAAAGAGACCCCAGCGGAAACCACCTAGAGGTTCCTGATCACCCGCGCCGGATTGCCCACGACCACCACATTCTCCGGCACAGCCCGGGTAACCACGGCTCCTGCGCCAATCACTGAGTTCTCCCCGACCTGACACCCGGCAGAACGCTGCGGCTCCACCGGATGGGTGGGAGTCAGACCCGGAAAAACAAGAAGGACTGCAGGAAACACCTCCATTCGGCCGCATCCCGCCCGGCTGTCCACGACTTCGCTTGACGGACAGTTCACAGATGAGAACTGTTGACGCCACGGAGGCACAGGGGACGCCGACTTGGACCAGAACACTGCTGGTCCATTCATCGCAGGCTGGTCATCGCACTCTGGGAGGAATTCGCTGTGAAACAGGCAATCGCGGGAAAACACACGCTGCGGGCAGTGACGACGGCGGCGGCAACCGCCGTCGTTTTGGGAACTGCACCATTCATCGGGCTGCATGGGACGGGAGAAGGTCAGGGAGGAGGCGACTACGGCGGGTCCCCCGCAGCACGGAACGTGATCCTGATGGTCGGGGACGGCATGGGACCGGGTCAGCGCGAAGCCATCCGACTGGCCTTGGTGGGACTAACCGGAGAGTTGGAGATGGATTCCCTGCCCTCCGCCGGCAGGGTGCACACTAATTCCGCGGATCCGGAAAGCTTCGTTACGGACTCAGCGGCGGCCGCCACGGCCATGGCCACCGGAGTCAAGACGTACAACCGCGCCATTGGCGTTGACCTCGAGCAGCAGCCGGTCACCACGGCTCTGGAAGTGGCCGAGGAGCTGGGCAAATCGACGGGACTGGTGACCACCAGCAACGTCACCGATGCCACGCCGGCGGCCTTCGGATCCCATGTTGCGGACCGGGACGAACAGAGTGCCATTGCGCGTCAGTTCCTGGAGAGCAGCCGGCCCGAGGTCATCCTGGGTGGCGGCGAGGATCACTGGTATCCGGCCGGAAACCCGGGGCGCCATCCGGACAATCCGCCGGAAGATCCGTCCGAGCAGAGTGCCGGAACCGAGGGGAATCTCGTCGAGGAGGCCCAGTCCCTCGGGTACGAATATGTTTGGGATCGCGAGGGCCTGCAGGCAGCCGACTCGCCCATGCTGCTGGGCCTCTTCGCCAACGAAGAGATGTTCCAGTACGGCGACGACGTCGAACCGCTGTACCAGCCCACAGTTCCCCTGACGGAGATGACGTCCAAGGCACTCGAAATCCTTGGCTCCGGGGGCGCGGGCGATGGCGGCAACGGCAACGACGCCGATAACGGTGACCGAGCCCAAGGAGACAACGGGAGCCGCGGCAATGACGGATTCTTCCTCATGGTCGAGGAGGAAGGCATCGATTCCTTCAGCCACGTGAACAACGCCGAGCTCACGATTGAATCGGGCATCGAGTTCGACCGGTCAGTGGCCCTCGCCAAGGATTTTGCGGAACAGGACGGCGACACCCTGCTCATTGTCGTGGGTGATCACCAGACCGGCGGCATGACCATTGAAGCCGTCGATGTTCCCGAGCCCGGAGAGGAACCGGACGAGTCCGGAGACGGCCCCTCCGCCGAGGACGGCCCGCTGCCGGTGGCGAACTCGAACCAGCAGTTCATGGTGGACTGGACCACCGGCGGACATACAGCGCTGGACGTTCCCCTCACGGCCATGGGGCCGGGATCAGAACTGCTGAACGGAGTCTACGAAAACACTCATATCTTCGACGTCATGGTCCAGGTGATGCGTGCGGGCGCGGACGGCGACGGCGAGGGCGGCGGTAATCCTCCGGACTGGAATAAGCCCAAGACCCGCTTCGACCTGCAGTCACACCGCGGCGGACGCGGCGAATACACGGAGGAATCCCTGACAGCCTTTGCCCGATCACTTGAGCTTGGGGTCAGCACCTTGGAACTGGACACGCATTTGACCGAAGACGGCAAGGTGATCGTGTGGCATGACGACTTGATCATGCCGGAGAAGTGCCGGGACACCGCCCCTGCCCGGCCTGTGGACCCCGAGTTCCCCTATGTGGGTGACCGTGTGGCACTTCTGGACCTGGCGCAGATCAAGACCCTCGACTGCGGCTTCCAGCAGCTGCCGGGCTATCCCGACCAGGAGGTGGTGGAGGGTAACCGCATCGCAGAACTCCGGGACGTGTATGCGCTTGCCGATGCCTACGATGCCCGAAAGATCCGCTTCAACGTCGAAACCAAGGTTGAAGACGGCCTGGAGGGCGGTCCGGGAATGGAAGCCCTGGCGCGTGCCGTCGTCGCGGAAGTTGAAGCCTCGGGCCGGGAACGCCGCACCACCATCCAATCCTTTGACTGGGCCGCCCTGAACGTGGTGGCCGACATCGCACCGGACCTGAAGCTGGTGGCGCTGGCCCACAACGCCGTTGCCCTGCAGGTGGGCCAGCCCGGCGCCGCGCCCCAGCTGGGCGGCATGGACATCGACGATTACAACGGATCGCCCGCCCTGGCCGCCGCAGCGGCCGGGTACGACGTCCTCTCCCCCATCGCCACTTCTGTCACCGCGCAGCTGATCCAAGAGGCGCACGACGCCGGTCTTCCGGTCATTCCCTGGACCGTCAACACAACGGATGCCATGAACGCCCTGATGGATCTGGGGGTGGATGGACTCATCACCGACTACCCGACACTGCTGCGCTCAGTCATGGAGGAACGCGGCCTGAAGCTGCCGCGGGTTTACAGCCGTTCCTGAGGCATCAGAGCAAAGCGCCAGGAGGAATGGAATAAGGAAGCCTGCTAAGCCCGGGCCGGAACAAAGCGGTACCCCATGCCGTGCTCGGTGACAAAGTGCACCGGAACGGCGGGGTCGGCTTCCAGCTTGCGGCGCAGCTGTCCCATGTAGAGGCGGAGATAGCCGGTGTCAGTGGTGCCCGGACCCCATACCTCGGTGAGCAGGGAAGGCTGGCTGATGAGCCGGCCCGGGTACTGCACCAGTGCTTCCAGCAGCCGCCACTCGGTGGGGGTCAGCCGGATGGCGGAACCGTCGGAAATCCGCACCACTGACTTCGCCGCCAAATCCACCCGGACGTCGCCGAAGACCACTTCGGACTGCTCCGGAGCCGCCGGAGTGCGGCGGGTCAGGGCACGGATGCGTGCCATCAGTTCCTCAGTGGAGAAAGGTTTGGTCACGTAGTCGTCGGCTCCCAGGTCCAGGGCACGGACCTTGTCGGCAGAGTCGGTGCGGCCGGAGATGACCAGGATCGGTGCCCGGCTCCAGCCGCGCACCGCCGCGATGACCTCCATGCCGCTGAGCCTGGGCATGCCCAAATCCAGGACGATCAGGTCCGGATGCTCTTCCACGGCCTTGCGCACCGCCGCGGCACCGTCGGCAGCCGTGGCCACCTCGTAGCCGTAGGCGGCGAGGGTGATGCGCAGGGCCCGGAGGATCTGCACGTCGTCGTCGGCGACCAGGATTTTCACAGGGCACCCGATTCGCGGGACGGGGCTGAGTCAACCGGAACCGCAACCGCACCCGAAGCCGCACCCGAAATGTCGGCCGCGGGAAGGGACAGCACCATGGTCAGTCCGCCGCCGGGCGTATCCTCGGTCTCCAGCGTTCCCATCATTCCTTCCATGAAGCCCTTGGCCAGCGCCAGTCCCAGACCCAGTCCGGTCAGGTTGTCGGTGTCCCCCAGCCGCTGAAACGGCACGAACACGTCTTCCAGGCGGTCGGAAGAGATTCCCGGCCCACAGTCTATGACGCGTACTTCCACCCGGCCGGCAAACGCGCTCGCCGCCAGCACCACCTTGGATCCGGACGGGGAGAACCGCACCGCGTTCGCCAGCAGATTCACCAGGACGCGCTGCAGCAGCACGGAATCGGCCAGCACCGGCGGAAGGTCCGGAGGAATCTCCAGCTCCACTTCGGCCGGGCCCAGGTTCAGTTCTTCCAGGGCCGGAAGCACCACCTCGGCCGTCTCCAGCGGGGCGAGGCTCACGCCAAGCACCCCGGCCTGCAGCCGGCTGACATCGAGCAGGCTCGTGACCAACCCCGACAGCGTGGCCAGGGATTCCTCAGCAGTGGCCAGCAGCTCGGCGCGGTCCTGCTCGCTCCACTGCACATCCGGGGCCCGCAGCCCGGTGACTGCGGCAGTTGCCGCCGTGAGCGGGCGGCGCAGGTCGTGCCCGACGGCGGCCAGCAGCGCGGTGCGGACCTTGTCGGCGGCCGCGAGGGACCCGAGACCCTCGGCAGTCTGGGTAAGGTCGCCGAAATCCAGGGCCGCCTCCAGCTGGGCAGTGATCACCGCCAGCAGCCGGCGGTCCGAGGCCTCCAGATCGCGGCCGTACAGTTCCAGCACCGCCCGATCCCCGACCGGCAGCCGGGTGGGGGCTGCAGTTCCCGGAACCGTGCCCGGAACCGTGCCCGCAGCGGCGAGCACGGCGTCGTCGGCCAGCAGACGCACGGTGGTGAGGTTGAAGGCTTCCCGGGTGCGTCCCACCAGTGCCGCCAGGGCGTCTTCTCCGCGCAGGACGTTTCCGGCCACCGAGGCCAGCAGGTCGGACTCGGCGGCGGCGCGGTCGGCCGTGCGGGAACGGCGGGCGGCACGGTCGACAACGAAACTGACCAGCACGGCGTTCACGATATACAGGATCAGCGCGAGCACATGCTCCGGAGTCGCAACCGTAACCGTGTACAGGGGCTGAATGAAGAAGTAGTCCAGGGTGATGCCGGAGAGCAGCGCAGCAAACAGTGCCGGCCAGATGCCGCCCGTGAGGGCCACCAGAATAACCAGCAGCTGGTAGCTGAGCACGTCGCCGGTGATCGAAGCCGGAGTGCTCATGGTCACTAGGAACCAGGTCAGCAGGGGCCCGCCGGCCAGGGCAAGCGCTCCGCCGTACAGCCGCCGGCGCATCGTCAGTGCGCCGCCGAGCCGCGGCAGGACGGGACGCCCGCCGGCCGCGGGGTGGTTGACGATGTGCACGTCGATGTCTCCGGACTCGCGCACCACCGTGGCGCCGATGCCCGGCCCGGTCAGCAGGGCCCAGATCCGCGGCCGGCGGCTGACACCGATGACCAGCTGGGTGGCGTTCACGCCGCGGGCGAACTCCACCAGGGCGTGCGGGACTTCCCCGCCCATCACTTGGTGAAAGGTTCCGCCGAGCTTTTCCACCAGCGCCCGCTGGGCTTCAAGTTCACCCGGATGGGTTTCCCTCAGCCCGTCGGGGCTGGTGACATGGACGGCCAGCAGCTCCCCGCCGGCGGAGCGCGCGGCAATGCGCGCACCCCGGCGCAGCAGGGTCTGTCCCTCCGGGCCCCCGGTCAGGGCCACCACCACCCGTTCGCGTGCCTCCCACTTGTTCGAAATGCCGTTCTCGGCCCGGTAGCGGTTCAGGGCGCTGTCCACCTCGTCCGCCAGCCAGAGCAGCGCCAGCTCCCGCAGCGCAGTGAGGTTGCCGAGCCGGAAGTAATTGGACAGCGCCGCATCCACCCGGCCGGACGGATAGATGATGCCCTGCGAAAGCCGGCCGCGCAGCAGCTGCGGAGCAATGTCCACCAGCTCCACCTGATCCGCGGCCCGAAGCACCGAGTCCGGCACCGTTTCGCGTTGCACGGTGCCGGTGATCTGCTCGATGACGTCGTTCAGCGACTCGATGTGCTGGATGTTCACGGTGGACAGGACATTGATTCCGGCAGCGAGCAGGGCCTGGACGTCCTGCCACCGCTTGGCATGGGCCAGGCCGGGGGCATTGGTGTGGGCCAGCTCGTCCACCAGGGCGTAGTCCGGCCGCCGGGCCAGCACCGCATCCAGATTCAGTTCGGACAGCAGCAGGCCGCGATGGTCCACCGCAATGGTAGGCACCGTTTCCAGGCCCTCGGCCATGGCTGCCGTGGCGGCGCGGCCGTGGGTTTCCACCACCGCCACCGCCACGTCCCTGCCCTCGCCGGCCAGCCGCTTGCCCTCTTCGAGCATGGTGTACGTCTTGCCGACTCCGGGCGCAGCACCCAGGAATACCCGGAGTTGTCCTCGTGTCATGCTTCTAAGTGTCCAACTGCGCGAGCGCAATGTTCAGTTGCAACACGTTCACCCTGGACTCCCCCAGCGCTCCTGCCTGCCTCCCTTCCACCGCATTCTCGACCAGCGCCCGCACCTCGTCGGTGTCCAGACCGCGCTCGGCAGCCACCCGGTTTGCCTGAAGCAGCGCGTACTCGGGGCTGATGTGCGGATCGAGGCCCGACGACGACGCCGTCAGGGCGTCTGCCGGCACCTCCTTCGGATTCACTCCCTCGAGTGCGGCGACGGCCTCGCGGCGCTCATCGATTGCCGCTGCCAGGTCCGGGTTCGTGGGACCCAGGTTGGAGCCGCTGGAGGCACCGCCGTCGTATCCGTCACCGGCCGCGGACGGCCGGGACTGGAACCACTGCGGCAGGGCGGCGCCCTCCTCGTCGGTGAAGGACTGGCCGATCAGCTCGGAGCCCACTGTGGCGCCGTCCACGGCGACCGGAGATCCGTTGGCCTGGTTGTTGGCCACGGCCTGCCCGATCCCGGTGACAGCCAGCGGATAGACGATGCCCAGGGCCAGGGTCAGGACCACTGCGGCCCTCACCGCCACTCCCAGCTGACGGGCGGACGTGCGTGCGGTACTCATGATGCTCCCTGGTTGTTGACCTGGTTGTTGACGCGCGGGTTGCTTGGTTGATCTGCTTGATGGTCAGTTCCTGCTCCGGGGTGCCGCATCAGAACCCCGGAATCAGGGACACGGCCAGGTCGATGAGCTTGATCCCGATGAAGGGTGCCACCACACCGCCGACGCCAAAGACCAGCAGGTTCCGGGTGAGGATTCCGGAGGCGTTCGCGGCGCGGTATTTCACGCCGCGCAGGGCCAGCGGAATCAGGGCGATGATCACGAGCGCATTGAAGATGACCGCGGAGAGGATCGCCGACGCCGGCGAGTGCAGGCCCATGACGTTCAGGACAGCCAGTCCCGGGAAAACTCCCATGAACATCGCGGGAATGATCGCGAAGTACTTGGCCACGTCATTGGCGATAGAGAACGTGGTCAGCGCCCCGCGGGTGATCAGCAACTGCTTGCCGATCCGGACAATGTCGATCAGCTTGGTGGGGTCCGAGTCCAGGTCCACCATGTTGCCGGCTTCTTTCGCAGCCGACGTTCCGGTGTTCATGGCCACGCCGACATCGGCCTGGGCCAGTGCCGGGGCATCATTGGTGCCGTCCCCGGTCATGGCTACCAGCTGACCTTTGGCCTGTTCCGTGCGGATCAGCGCCATCTTGTCCTCCGGGGTGGCTTCGGCCAAGAAGTCGTCCACCCCGGCTTCCGCTGCAATCGCCTTCGCGGTGCGCGGATTATCGCCCGTGATCATTACCGTGCGGATGCCCATGGTGCGCAGCTCCGCGAAGCGCTCCTTCAGCCCGTCCTTGACCACGTCCTTCAGGTGCACGACGCCGAGTACCCGGCTGCCGCCGTCGGCGTCGCGCACCGCCACCACCAGCGGCGTGCCGCCGCCGGCAGAGATTTTGTCCACCTGGTAGGCCAGGTCGGAAAGCACATCAACCTTGATTCCGCCGCTCTCGGCTACCCAGTCCATGACGGCCGAACCGGCACCCTTGCGGATCTTCGACCCGTCGGCACGGTCCAGGCCGCTCATCCGGGTCTGCGCGGTGAAGGGGACGCTGACGGCATCGGCCTCCTTGACGGGAAGCCTGTCCTTTCCGGCGCTGTCAGTTCCCGCCAGCAGGCCGGCGGCCAGGTCCACGATGGACTTGCCTTCCGGCGTCGGATCCTCCGCGGAGGACAGGACGGCGGCGCGGATCAGTTCATCCCGGTCCGCGCTTGCCACCGGAATGAAGTCCGCTGCCTGCCGGTTGCCGTACGTGATGGTGCCGGTCTTATCCAGCAGCAGGGTGGTGACATCTCCGGCGGCTTCGACGGCACGGCCGGACATGGCCAGCACGTTGTGCTGGACAAGGCGGTCCATGCCGGCAATGCCGATGGCGGAGATCAGCGCGCCGATGGTGGTCGGAATCAGGCAGACCAGCAGGGCCACCAGGACCGGGATGCTCACCGCGGCGCCGGCGTAGCCCGCCAGCGGGTTCAGCGTCACCACAACGACCAGGAAGATCAGTGACAGGGTGGCCAGCAGGATGTCCAGGGCGATCTCGTTCGGCGTTTTCTGCCGGGCTGCCCCTTCCACCAGACGGATCATCCGGTCCACGAACGTCTCCCCGGGCTTGCTGGTAATGCGGACCACGATGCGGTCCGAGAGCACCCGGGTGCCGCCGGTCACGGCTGACCGGTCGCCGCCGGACTCCCGGACCACCGGGGCGGACTCGCCCGTGATGGCCGACTCGTCCACCGACGCAATGCCGTCAATGATGTCGCCGTCGCCGGGAATGATTCCGCCGGCGGTGACCACCACGACGTCGTCGAGCACCAGATCCGCGGAGGCAACCTCCTCGCTGGCGGTGCGGGAGGCCGACGGATCGCCGGCCGGGTCATAGCCGGTAACCCGCTGCGCCGGGGTGGTGGTGCGGGTGGCGCGCAGCGACGCCGCCTGGGCCTTGCCCCGGCCTTCGGCCACCGCTTCGGCCAGGTTGGCGAAGATGACGGTCAGCCAGAGCCAGGCGGCGATCAGCCAGGTGAAGCTTCCCGGCACCGCGCTGCCGCCGGAGGTTCCGGCACCGCCGGTGACGGACTCCGCCACTGCAATGACGGTAATCAGCGCGGCGCCCACCTCCACGATGAACATGACCGGTGTGTGCCACATGATGCGCGGATCGAGTTTGCGCAGGGCTCCGGGAAAGGCCGCGGCAAGCTGGGCGGCCGAGAAGCCGCTGCCCCGCCCGGACTTCGTGCCGTCGCCGGGCCCTGAGCCGTCCGGCGTTTGGTCCGGACCGTTTCCGGGCTTGCCCGCAGAGTTTTTACCGCGGTTGGATGGGGAGTTTTTCGTCAGAGTGGTCATGGTCAGAGCAACCCTTCCGCCAGGGGACCCAGCGCGAGTACGGGAAAGAAGGTCAGGGCAGTCACGATCACGGTGACGCCCGCCAGCATTACGACGGCCTGGGGCCGGTGCGTGGGCAGGGTGCCGGCGGAGGCCGGAACCCGGTCCTGTGCCGCGAGGGAGCCGGCCAGGGCCAACACGAAGATCATCGGCAGGAACCGGCCCAGCAGCATGGCCAGGCCCAGCGCGGTGTTCAGCCACGGCGTGTTGGCGGTTAGCCCGGCAAAGGCGGAACCGTTGTTGTTTGCCGCCGAGGTGAAGGCGTACAGCACCTCGCTGAAGCCGTGCAGCCCCGGGTTCAGAATGGAGGTGTCCTGTACGTCTTCGCGGATGCCCGGAACGGCGAAGCTCAGCGCCGTGCCGGCGAGCACGAGGGTGGGCATGGTCAGCAGGTAGAGGCTGGCCAGCTTGATCTCGCGCGGGCCGATCTTCTTGCCCAGATACTCGGGGGTCCGGCCGACGAGCAGCCCGGCGATGAAGGAGGTAACCAGGGCCAGAATCAGCATGCCGTAGAGTCCCGAGCCGACACCGCCGGGTGCCACTTCGCCGAGCATCATGTTGAGCATGGCCATCATGCCGCCCAGCGGGCTGAAGCTGTCGTGCATGGCGTTCACGGCTCCGGTGGAGGTTGCCGTGCTGGTGGTGCCGAAGAGGGCGGAGGCGGCGATGCCGAAACGCTGTTCCTTGCCCTCCATCGAGCCGGCTTGGCCGGAGGCGGCGGAGAATTCCAGTGCCGTCATGGCCGCCAGCGAGACCGTGAAGATGCCTGCCATGGCGGCCAGGATGGCGTAGCCCTGCTTGCGGTCACCCATCATGGTGCCGAAGGTGCGCGGCAGGCTGAACGGAATGGCGAGCATCAGCACAATCTGGACCAGGTTGGTCCACGCCGAGGGGTTCTCGAACGGGTGGGACGAATTGGCGTTGAAGAAACCGCCGCCGTTGGTGCCCAGCAGCTTAATGGACTCCTGAGAGGCGACCGGCCCGCCCGGAAGGGTCTGGGTGCCGCCGCTGAGGGTGGCAACTTCCGTGAAGCCGTTGAAGTTCTGGATGACGCCGCCGATGAGCAGGACCAGCGCACCCAGGAAAGCCCCGGGCAGCAGCAGGCGCAGCACGGAACGGGTCATGTCGGTCCAGAAGTTACCGATGGTCGTTTCCTTCCGGGCCGCGAAGGCGCGGACGAGGGCCACGGCCACGGCCAAGCCGACGGCTGCCGAGAGGAAGTTCTGCACTGCGAGCCCGGTGAGCTGGACCGCGTAGCCCATGGTGACTTCCGGAGAGTACGACTGCCAGTTGGTGTTGGCGACAAAGGATGCGGCCGTGTTGAACGCGAGCCCTTCCGGAACGGCCGGCAGGCCCAGCGACCCCGGAAGCAGATGCTGGGTGCGCTGCAGTGCATAGACCAGCAGCAAGCCAACAGCCGAGAACGCCAGAATGCTCCGCAGGTAGGACTGCCAGGACTGCCGCGATGCGGAGTCGACCCCAATGAGGCGGTAAAAGCCGCGTTCAACGGCGAGGTCCTTGGTGGACGTATAAAACCGTGCCATGTAGTCGCCCAATGGGCGGTGGAGCGCTGCGAGCACCACGGCGACGAGGAAGAAGGAGGCCACGGCCGGCCAGAGGCCCATCAGAAACGCTCCGGTCGGATCAGTGCCGCGAGCAGATAAACTGCTGCGGCTGCCGCCAGGGCCAGCGCGAGGACGTCGAAGAAGATCACAGCTTCTCCACCGCCCGGATGCTCAGGAACAGAGCGGCAAAGAATGCCGCGATGCCCAGCACAATGAGAACGTCAAGCAAGGGGACCCCCAGGGATCAAATCGTTGTCCTCTGCCGGCTGCGGCAGCCGGCAGGGCGCGGATGCGCCTTTACGAGTAGATCCCCTGGAAAGGGGCTATTAACGTTTCCTCACGGATTCCTAACGGATCCGGGACGGACCTTAACGGAAATTCAGCGGTACAGGTCCGTTAATCCCTGGGAATAATGCACGGGCAGGCTACGGATCCGCCCGAGCTGGGAGCCGGGCACTGCGTGCAAAAGCTGGTCCGTTCAAAAAGGACATCCAGGAATTCGGGAACGGTGCCCGCGGTGGTGCGTCCTCCGGGCGCTGCGAGCAGCGGCGGGGTTGGATGGACATGTTCCAAGTCGAATTCCTCGATCCCCAGGGCGGAGCCGAGCAGGCTGAGCAGCTGCTCCTCGGCCTCCGGGCTCATGGTTCGTCTCTTGGAGATGCACCCGCGGGCAAGGCGCGGTCGGGGCCCGAGGAAACTTACCTCAAAGTATGCGGCCGACCGGCGGATAATGACGTCGACCGCATACATTGGCGGGCCGTCGGTCCACACCACCTCCACGCTGGACGCGTCGAAGGACGTCAGCGCCGTCACCTGGAACAAAACCCCGCCGAAGGTTCCGGTCAGTTCGTTGTCCAGCAACGCAGCAAGGGCTGGAGCCCATGAACCGTCTGTCATGCGGTCCTTACCGGATCCCCGTGACCCTGGGTGGTCTGTTGTTTCAGCAGAGCACAGTTACTTTGACTTGGCAATGGATTCTCGATCCTCAAAGGATTAAAGCCCATGCACCATCTCCACCCGCTTCTTACGTGTGACTCTTTGTGGAGTGGGGATTTCCCTGCCGGCAAGGGAATATCACCGGCAATAAGCAAATATGGGGGGAAAATGTGTCGATTGACTCCTGACAATGGCGCCAGTCTACTGAATCACGAAAACACATGGTGGATCCTGACCATTCAGCCTGCAAGGAAGGATGTCCGTGACCCGGTGGTTGGTCAAATTGTGACGCCGCTGGCTGCACACGCCCGGGTGCTGGGCGCCGAGCGGTGGTCTTACAAGCTGTCTCAGAGCCCCGAAACATCATCCGTGCAGGTCCGTATCCTTGCTCCCCCCGCTGTCCTGGAATGCCTGCTGTCTTTGACCCGGGCGCTGGTGAATCAGGCTGTTGCACAGCTGGGCAGCCTGGACATCTCCGAGCAACGGTTCTGCCCTGGCCCGACCTGCTGGGGAGGAGAGTCCGTGATGCCCAACTTCGAGTCTGCCCTGGCCAAGTTCGGCGGCTTGGAGGGCCTGAACTTGGCGGCTGAAGTTGGCGAGCTGTCCTCCGACCTCGCTGCTTGGGCTCTGTCCTGCTTTCCCAATGCACAGAGCCGCTCCCCGTTGGCGGCACTGCTGCTCTTCGATACCGCACACGCAATGATGCGCGGACCGCGCTCGTCCATCTGGGCTGACCGCAGGAGCGTTTCCTGGGACTACTACTGGGACAGCCATTTGCGCGGCTGCACCGGATCCGTTGGCCCGCAGGCCGCGAAGCTGCGCGAGGACCTCACAGCGCGGCTGGCGCCGCGGATCATGCCCGCCCACCGCCTGATGGCAGTTACGGCTTCGGAACCCGCGGTGGAAAACTGGCGTCGGCGTTGGTCCCGGGCCATCGACGGGTACCTGTACCGAGCGGACAAGGAGCGGGTCAGTCGAAGCGCCCAGCACCTCACTGTGTACCAGGGCAGTCAGCTGCTCAACCGTCTCGGTTTTGACGTGCTGGAGGAAGCCGCGCTGGGACTGTATGCCCGCTCGTGGAGCAAGGACCGTGAAGCCACCCTGCGCGGCCTGCGCCCTTAGGAAGATGCCCGGCCCGCTTAGCCTGGGGACCCGACGGTGGCGACCGCATCCAGCTGCACCTTTGCACCCAGCGGCAGTCCAGCTGCCTGGAGCGTGGTGCGGGCCGGGTGCGGTGCCGGGATGCGCCTGGCGTACACGGCATTCGTCAGCATTGCATCACACTGCTCGGCGACACCGACCGAAACCAGCTCGCCGTTGTCGGGACTATAGGAGCGGTAGGGTCGCATTCGTGAGTACACCGTCAAGCCATGATTCCGCTGCCTTCGCATCTCCGTTGGAACTGCAGTTCCAAGTATTTCTCGACGACCACCGCGGTGCCCTCTATGACTGCCTCGACGGCATGACCGAAACGGAGGTCCGCAGCAGGCTCGTGCCGTCAAAAACGACTCTCCTGGGACTGGTCAAGCACGCCACCTTTGTGGAGCAGGTGTGGTTCAACGAGGCGATCACGTGCCTCTCCCGAGCCGAAATAGGCTGCCCGGCGGGACCTGACGAGTCGTTCGACCTCACTCCGGAGGACACCATCGCCTCCGTCCGCGCCGCGTACAGCCTGGCCTGTTCGGCGTCGCGGGCCGCGGCAGCGGGCCGCGGAATCCATGACGTTGTGCACGGGAATCGCAGGGGGCCGCTGCCGATGCGGTGGATCTATCTTCATGTGCTCCGCGAACTCGCCCAGCACTGCGGCCATGCGGACGTCCTGCGCGAGCAGATCATTGCCGCACGAGGTGTGGCACGGGCTTAGCCCTCAGCCGCGCCCGGCCTCAAGCGCTTGAGCACGCCGGTCTGCTGGAGCAGCGAAAAGCGGTCCGGCACTCCCCAGTGTTCAGTGATGCGCCCGTCAGCGACAACGGCGATGTCAATTACCGTCACTTCAACCGTCTTTCCGCTCGGCGGTCCGAAAAACGGCCCCGTATTCGTGCCGCGTCCGCGAAAGCGCACCCAGGCGGTGTTGCCGCGCGTTGCCCAGTCTTCGAGTTCATAGCTGATGTCCGGCATGGCCTCGTGGACCTGCCGGATGGCCTCTTTGACGTGGGCAACGGCATCGGGTCCGCGGCCAGATGGAACGATAGGACCCGGCCCGCAGCACCGACAGGGCCAGAAGCAAAAAGAAGGTCCGGCGTCGGAATTACGACGCCGGACCTTCTTTTTTGCCGCTGCAGGGGGCTACCGCCCCGAGACAGGCTTAGGCATCGACGACAATCGCCGTGACGGCAGGCGTGCGGTTGTAGAAGCGGCGCATCCAGTTGGCAACGGAACGCTCAATGATGACCTCGGGGTCTTCATTGCGGGCACCGCGGCCGCGGCCGTTGGCTGCGTCGTTGATGGCCTTTTCCACAACGGCTTCGGCCTTCTTGACGTCGCCCGGGCTGCAGGCGAACCCCTTGATGAAGAACTCCGGCGGCTCGGCAACCGTGCCGGTGTCCGGATCGATGAGGGCCAGGACCGTGACGGAACCCTGCTCGGAGAGCTGCAGGCGCTCCTTGAGGTCATCCTCGGTGGTGTGGCCGACGCTGTCGCCGTCCACGAAGACCAGGCCGACGGGGATCTTGCCGGAAATCGACGCGCGGCCGCGGCGCAGGTCAACGGTCACGCCGTCTTCTGCGATGACGACGTCGCGCGGGTCCATGCCGGTGGCGACGGCGATGGCCGCGTTGGCCTTCAGGTGGCGCCATTCGCCGTGGACCGGCATGACGTTGCGCGGCTTGACGATGTTGTAGCAGTAGGCCAGTTCCCCGGCACTGGCGTGGCCGGAGACGTGGACCTTGGCGTTGCCCTTGTGGACCACGTTGGCGCCCAACTGGGTCAGGGAGTTGATGACGCTGTAGATGGCGTTCTCGTTACCCGGGATCAGCGAGCTGGCCAGCAGCACGGTGTCATTCTCCTGGATCCGGATCGGGTGGTCCTTGTTGGCCATGCGGGACAGGGCTGCCAGCGGCTCGCCCTGTGAACCGGTGCAGATCAGGACAACCTTGGGGTCATCGGAGCGCTGAAGGGCCTTGAAGTCCACCAGGATGCCCTTGGGGATGTTCAGGTAGCCCAGTTCCTCGGCGATGGTCATGTTCCGGATCATCGACCGGCCCACGAAGGCAACCTTGCGCTTGTAGCGGTCGGCAGCGTCGATAACCTGCTGGATGCGGTGGATGTGGCTGGCGAAGCTGGAAACGATGATCCGGCGCGGCGCGGTGCGGAACACCGTGTCGATGGCGGGAGCCAGTTCCTTCTCCGAGGCCATGAAGCCCGGCACGTCGGCGTTGGTGGAGTCCGTGAGGAACAGGTCCACGCCTTCGGCGCCAAGACGGGCGAAACCGGCCAGGTCGGTAATCCGGCGGTCCAGCGGGAACTGGTCCATCTTGAAGTCACCGGTGTGCAGGATCATTCCGGCCTCGGTGCGAATGGCAACGGCAAGGCTGTCCGGGATGGAGTGGTTGACGGCCACGAACTCGAGGTCGAAGCCGCCCATGGTGCGGCGGTCCCCTTCCTTGACCTGGATCAGCTTCGGGGTGATGCGGTGTTCCTTGAGCTTCGCCTCGACGAACGCGAGAGTCAGCTTGGAACCGATCAGGGGGATGTCCGCACGTTCGCGCAGCAGGTAGGGAATGCCGCCAATGTGGTCTTCGTGGCCGTGGGTCAGGACGACGCCAACGACATCGTTCAGGCGGTCACGGATGTACGAGAAGTCAGGCAGGATCAGGTTAACGCCGGGGTGGATCTCCTCGGGGAAAAGGACGCCGCAGTCAACGATCAGCAGTTTGCCGTCGAATTCAAAGACAGTCATGTTTCTGCCGATTTCGCCGATGCCGCCCAGCGCGACAATGCGCATGGTTCCTTTGGCGAGTTCCCGGGGGGCTTTTAGTGCGGCAGCTGTTCTATTCACGGATGAAAGTTCTTTCGTCGAGTACGGGTTTACTACGGGGGTGCTGCAGCTGTTCGCCGCTGCACCAGGAGGTCAGTGGTCCGTTCCGGAGCCGACTCCCCCGGGCCCGCGCGCAGCTATGCGCATCTTGGGCCACCGGGCTGTCACCGCTTTGATCGCCCTTTGGATGGTCAGCGGTGATGAGCCCACACGGGCAGAGTCGTCCAAAACCGATGGACATCTCTTATCTTCTCATTTTCTTCTGCTATTACCGCATTCGCCCTGCGGGCGGCCTCCGCACGGTCTCGGCATGGACAGCCTGCAGCCCCTGTTCCAAGGCCCGCAGGTCTTCCAGCGACAGCCGTCTGAGGATCTCGGAACTGAGTTCGGGCCGGTTCGCCACGAGGCGCCTGACGAGGGCCCTGCCCAGCGGTGTGGCATGGACCCGGCGCACTCGGCCGTCCTGTTCATCCTGGGACCGTGCAGCCGCACCCTGCGTGACGAGCCGGTCCACAAGGCCCGACATCGAGGCCAGTGAAACACCGAATGAGTCCGCCAGCCCGCGGCCTGTCGTTCCGTTCTCCGTGGTGGCCAGGACGGCCAGCACCTTCAGCTGCTGGATGGTGAGATCAGTTGTCAGGAGTGAATCGAGGAGAACCGGCAGCGTGGTCGCCTGATACGAATCGGCCAGCGACTCGAGGTTTCGTAATACTTGGTCGCGTTCCTGCCGCTCTTCGGCTCCATCGGTCATGTCCTCACCGTAGTAGCCGGCAGCCGATCAGGAAACATCCAGTGCAATTAGTTAGCCTGAAGTTAACTATTTTCGAATGGTTGAGATCCACGGGCATCCCGGCGAGCTGTAAATGGGGGGAACCGCCGGGGCTGCTTTTTCCACGAACTAAGGACGATTAATGAGCAACCGCAGTGCAACCGCCACCTCCGGCGGACACGCCCGCCACGACGGTCAAATCCTTGATGCGCTCGATGTTGATTCGCTGAGGGCAAAGTACAAGCAGGAACGGGACCGGCGGATCCGGCCCGACGGCGCCACGCAGTACCAGCCGGCCACGGGAACCTTCGGCTACTACGCCACTGATCCGTACACCGAGCGAACTGAGCGCGAGCCGCTCACCGACTCCGTCGAGGTCCTGGTGGTCGGGGGCGGATTCGGCGGCTTGCTCACCGGTGCCCGCCTGCGCCAGGCCGGCGTCGAGGACATCCGCATGATGGATGAGGCCGGCGACTTCGGCGGCACCTGGTACTGGAACCGCTACCCCGGCATCCGCTGCGACATTGAGTCCTATCTGTACCTGCCGCTGCTTGAAGAAGTAGGCGCGATGCCCAGCGAGCGGTACGCCCCGGGCGAGGAGATCCGCCGGCATGCCGTGGCCATCGCCAAGAAATTCGATCTGTACCGCGACGCCGTCTTCCACACCCGGGTCAGCAGCCTGACCTGGGACGAAGAGGCCCTGGAGTGGATCGTGCAGACCGACCGCGGCGACACGATGCGCGCCCGCCAGGTCATTACCTCCTCCGGAACCCTGACGCAGCCCAAGCTTCCGGGCATCCCCGGCATTGATTCCTTCAAGGGCCACACCTTCCACACCAGCCGATGGGACTACGGCTACACCGGCGGGAACCAGTTCGGCGGGCTGTCAAAGCTGGCCGACAAGAAGGTTGCCGTGATTGGCACCGGAGCCACGGGCATTCAGGTGATTCCCATGGTGGCGCGCGACGCCGAGCAGCTCTTCGTTTTCCAGCGCACCCCCTCCTCGGTGGATGTCCGGGACAACCGCCCCACCGATCCGGAGTGGGCAGCGTCCCTGAAGCCCGGCTGGCAGCAGGAGCGGATGGACAACTTCCTCTCCGTTATCTCGGGCGAGCCGGTGGAAGAAGATCTTGTCGGCGACGGCTGGACTTCCACGGCGCAGCTCCAGCGCAAGATGATCAGCGGTTCCGTTGACACGACCGTTTCGGCAGAGGAACGGGAACGGATCGACGAGCTGGTCGACTTCGCCAAGATGAACGAGATCCGTGCGCGGATCGGCGCTGTGGTGTCCGATCCCGCCACCGCCGAAGTGCTTCAGCCCTGGTACCGCTACATGTGCAAGCGGCCCACCTTCAGCGACTTCTACCTGGAGGCGTTCAACCGCCCCAACGTTACGCTGGTCGACACAGCGGACTTTGGCGGCATTACGCGCATGACGGAGACCTCCATCGTGGTGGGCGACGTCGAATACGAAGTGGACTGCGTCATTTTCGCCACCGGGTTTGAGGTCGGCGTCTCGGGCGTGACCTCCGGTGCCATGCCCGTCACCGGCCGCGGCGGGCGCACGCTGCTCGAGGCCTGGAGCCGGGGGCCGAGGACGCTTCACGGCTTCTATACCAACGGCTTCCCCAACCTCTTCCACCTGGGCCCGATGCAGAACGCCAACTCCGTCAACTTTGTGCATATCCTGCTCGAACAGGCCAACCACATTGCCGCCGTCATCGCCAAGGGACGCGAGACCGGAGCCGACTACATTGAGCCGACGGCGGAAGCCGAAGATGCGTGGTGCCGGACCATCCAGGAAACATCGAACGACAACAAGCAGTTCCAGGCCGAATGCACACCGGGCTACTACAACCGTGAAGGCAATCCGCCGCCCGTGAGCTTCTCCTTCGGGCCGGGGCCGGTTGTCTTCCACCGCCTGCTCAAGAAGTGGCGTGAAGAGGAAATCCTTGACGTCCTGGCCGTCAAGGAGAGCCAGCGCGCTTAGGAAACAAAGAATGTAAGGAGCCGACAACGAAACAAGGACTCCGGACGGCGATCGCCGTCCGGAGTCCTTGTCTTCATCGCGTTTTTGTTCGTGTTCTCCGTCGCTGACCTGGAGAGAAAGTTAGCGCCCGACCTTGCCAAAGAGCGAGGCGATGGGAGCCAGAATCAGCGGGCGGGCCGCAAACCACGCTCCAACCATCACGAGCAGCGAGGCGAAGAAGACCCAGAACCCGAACCAATTCACCGCATCCTGGCCGCCGTACATGTGGTTGAGATTGCGCAGCGCACCGGTTGATAGCACCAGGGCGACGTGCACAATGATGAATCCGACAAAGTAGAACATCACGGGGAGGTGGATGGCCCGCGCCACTTCGATCGGATAAAGGGTGCTCAGCCGCTTGGCCTTTGAAGGCCACAGGTCCGACATCCGGAACCCGCTGGCGGCAGCCAGCGGCGCCGCGATGAAGATGGTCACGAAGTAGGCAAGCACCTGCAGGCTGTTGTAGTTCACCCAGCCATTCTCCGTGGGCCAGTCCAGCGAAAGGTACTGCAGGGCGGCCGAAAGGGCGTTGGGGAAAACGTCCCAGCTCGTGGGAACCACCCGCATCCACTGCCCGGTAACGGCGAGCAGAACCACGAAGATTCCCCCGTTGACCAGCCAGAGAAGGTCCAGTGACTGGTGCAGCCACAGGGTGATGCTGATCTTCTTCGGATTCTTGCCCCAGCGCGGCGTCCAGGATGCCGGCGGCTTCCGCTGCGTCCGGACCTGCCAGCCCGAGCGAATAATCAGGACCATGAAGAAGGCATTAAAGAAGTGCTGCCAGCCAAGCCAGCCCGGCAGCCCGACGGGGGCGTCATGCGGGAGGTGGCTTTCACCCGGGTACTGGGCGATGAAGCCCTGCACGGAGTCCTGGGTGACGAGCCATCTGGCCACCAAAACGGCGATGGCGAAAAGGGCGAGCAGCGCAGCAGTCGCGAGACCGCCCCGCGCGAGCCTGCTGCGCCCGGACGCGGCAGCGCCGGCCTTTGCTGCAGGTTTTGCCGTCGTTTTCCCTGCCGGATTGGCTGCCGCGGCGGCGGAGGCAGCGCCTGCAGCCGGAGCCTGGGTCCGAGCACCGGACGCTGAAGCAGAACCCGAAGCTGAACCTGACGGGGCACCGGCAGGAGAAGCCGACGGCGTCCCGCTGCCTCCGGCGGCCGGGCGCGGCATACCCTGACGTCGCCCCGGCACTGCCGGAGCCGGTGTGGCGGTTGCCGCTGGTGTGGCCGCCGCCCCTACTCCGCTTCCATTGGCGGCCGAAGAGACTGCCGGCGCGGGGGCGGTGCTGGTCCCGGTGGCAGCGCGGGGCAGGCCCTGACGCCTGCCTGCCGGCGCAGCAGCCGGTGCTGCGCCGGCAGGCACGGCACCGGCTGCTGCGGTGTTATCGGATGCGGGCGTCACTGGTGTTGCGGTTTCTGGTGTTACTGGTGTTACTGGTGTTGCTGTTGCAATGTTCTCCTGCTTGTCCCCCGCCTCGCCGGCGGGAGCGCCGGGAACTCGGGGAAGGCCCTTCCTCACCATGGAACTATCCCCGCTTCGATTCGATTGCTTTGACCAGCTGGGGTACTACCGTGAACAGGTCGCCCACCACGCCGAAGTCGGCGATTTCGAAAATCGGAGCATCGGCGTCCTTGTTGATGGCGATGATCGTCTTGGCGGTCTGCATTCCGGCGCGGTGCTGGATGGCACCGGAGATGCCGAGCGCGATGTAGAGCTGCGGGGCAACCGTCACTCCGGTCTGGCCGACCTGGAGGGTTTGCGCCACGTACCCGGCGTCCACCGCTGCCCGCGATGCTCCGACGGCTCCGCCAAGCGCATCGGCAAGACTCTCAACGAGGGCGAAGTTCTCACCGGATCCCACGCCGCGGCCGCCGGAGACGACCACCTCGGCGCCGCGCAGTTCGGGGCGCGAGGAGGCAACGATTGTCTCTTCGTAACTGTTGATGAGGGCGTCGGGTGCTCCGGACGCAGCCACAGCCAGCAGCTCTGTTTCGGCGTCCTGCGCGGCGGCCCGCACGCTCGACGACCCCTGGCGCAGCGTGATCACGAGAGTTCCGGCAGCAGCGGCGGAGTCGACGGAATAGGCGCCGCCGTAAACGCTGTGGTGGGCGACTACTCCCTCCTCATCACGGGAAACACCGACGGCATCCGCGGCCAGGGACGAGCCGGAGCGTGCCGCAAAGCGTGCAGCGGCATCCCGGCCCTGGATGGAGTTCGAGACCAGCACGGCCTCGGGCGAGACGGCCGCAGCGGCCGCGCTGAGTGCATCGACCAGCGGCGAGACCACGGCCGTGTCGAGCTCGGCTGATTCACTGATCATCACGTAACCCGCGCCGAGTGCCGCCAGCTCAGCGCTGAGCCGGTCCGCGTTGCCTGGCGCCGCGACGGCGAGTGCTACGGGCGTGCCCACGGTTGAGGCCGCGCCAATGACCTCTGCTGCGCTGGAGCGGAGCTGGCCGGCCGGTGAGACATCGACGAGCACGAGAACTGAGTTCGCAGGGTAGGCGGTCATTATGAGCGTCCTTTGATGAGTTGGTTCTGGATGAGGAAATCGGCGATCTGCTGACCGGCGTCGCCGTCGTCCTCAATGCGGATTCCGGCGGTGCGTGCGGGGCGCTGCGCCACCGCGATAATGATGGACCGGCCGGCGTTCTCGTCGACCGCTATGCCCAAATCGGCCAGGGAAAGCGTCTCGAACGGCTTCTTCTTGGCGGCCATGATGCCCTTGAAGTTTGAGAAGCGCGCATCGGGAAGGGCCTCGGTGATCGAGATGACTGCCGGAAGGGCAGCGCTGACCTCGAAGGCGCCCGACTCGATGTTCCTGCGCCCGGCGACGGTCGAGTCGGTGATCTCGACAGTGCTCAGCGAGCTGATGCCGGCAACGCCCAGCAGTTCGGCGAGCATCGAGGGAAGGACGCCGCCTCCCCCGTCGGTGGAGAGGTTGCCCGCGACGACGAGGTCAAACCCGATGTGCCGGATGGCGGCGGCGAGCGTTTCGGCGGTCAATGTCAGGTCTGCGCCCAGCAGGGCGTCGTCGTGAACATGCACGGCGCGGTCCGCGCCCATGGCCAGGCCCTTGCGCAAGCTGTTGGGCACCGTCGCGGGGCCCACTGCAAGCAGGACAACCTCGGTTCCCGGGTTGCTGTCGCGGTGCGTCAGCGCAACCTCGAGGGCCCGCTCGGTGATCTCGTCGAGCACGAGATCGCTGCCGGCCCGATTCAGCAGGCCGGTTTCCAGATCCAGGGTGCGATCGCCCCAAGTATCCGGAACCTCTTTCATTAGTACAACAATTTTCATCATGTGCCCTTCGTCATCGTCGTCAAAGACTCTTTGTTGATGGTCTTCACAACCGCGGTCTCGGCTCGGCGGACCCCGCCGCGATCGTATCCCAGACCTGCCGGTTCTTGTGATTCGTGTCATAGTCCGGGGTCTTGCTTCGACCCTGGGTGCTCATCCGAAGACCGCCAGGCCCTCGGTGAGCACCGGCTGGTCCCCCACCCGGGCGTCGAAGCGGCCGCCCTCCCAGGTGCGCACGGTGATCTCATCCCCGGGGAACACGACGCCGGCAAAGCGGCCGGCAAGCTGGACGAGGTCTGCGGGATGGGCTCCGGCAAGCTCGGCCAGCGGCAGTGTGGCGGATGCCAGCGAGGCGAGGCCGTGCAGGATCGGGCGCTTCTGGCCGATGCGCTCCGCAGCCTGCGGATCGATGTGGATGTGGTGCCGGTCGCCCAGCAAGCGGTACAGCGCCGCCTGATTGGCTACCGTCTGCACGCTTGCGCCGCCGAGGGGTTCCTCGGTCAGGGCTGCGGACTTGGACGGACCGCGGTCCCCGCCAAAACCGCCGAAACCGGGGGCGAACAGGCTCCACGTCGCCACGAAGTACTCACATTCAACGATCACGTTGAACACTGCCGCGGCGCCCTTGTCCCACACCTCACCCACCCGTGCGTTGAGCAGGATCTCCCCTGACCGCGGCAGCGGCTTGAGGACGGCCAGCTCCTGCGATCCGTGTACGGCCCGGTTGTCGAAGGCTCCCTGCTCGGCCAGTACATCCGGTGCCCACTGCGCCAGGGTCAGCCCGAACGAGGGGAGAACACGCAGCCGGTCCTCGAAGACCAGATCAAGGTCGCCGGCCGGGGCGCCGACGGCCAGCGCATAGAGGATGGCGTCGGTTTCGGTATAGCCGACGGTGCGTTCGCCGAGCGCACGCCCGGCCCAGGCGGCGGCCCCGGTGAGCTCAGTGCCGGTGGATCCTGCCCCGGTCAGGTCCGTGCTCATACGCCGTAGACCGGCTCGGGAGTGGCGGCTTTGACGAGCAGCTGCTCGATCGCCTCTCCGGCGGCCGCAGCGTCCCAGCGCTGTCCCGCGTCCTCGGCGGGACCATGGTTCCAGCCCTCCTCGATGCAGATGCGGCCGCCTTCGATTTCAATCACGCGGCCGGTGACGGCGGCGGAGGATCCGCTGGCAAGCCAGGCGACGATCGGAGAAACATTTGCCGGATTCATGGCGTCGAAGCCGCTTTCCGGAATGGCCATCGCCTCAGCAAAAGCGCCTTCGGTCATCCGGGTGCGGGCGGAGGGGGCTATGGCATTCACCGTTACTCCGTAGCGGCCCAGCTCCTGCGCTGCGACGAGGGTGAGCCCGGCGATTCCGGCCTTGGCGGCCGAGTAGCTTGCCTGGCCAACGCTGCCCTGCAGGCCGGCGCCGGACGAGGTGTTGATGACCCGGGCATCGTGCGTCCTGCCGGCTTTGGCCTCGTTGCGCCAGTATTCGCTGGCGTGGCGCAACGGTGCAAAGTGTCCCTTCAGGTGCACCCGGATGACGGCGTCCCACTCCTCTTCCGAGGTGTTCACCAGCATGCGGTCGCGGACAAAGCCCGCATTGTTCACGAGCACGTCCAGGCGTCCGAACGTGTCGATGGCCTGCCGGACCAGCGCGGCCGCCTGCTCGAAGTCGGCGACGTCAGCTCCGTTCGCCACCGCCTCGCCGCCCTCGGCGCGAATCAGCGCCACGACGTCGTGCGCCGGGCCCGAGGCCTCCGCCACGCCGTTGAGGGTGGTTCCCAGGTCATTGACCACGACCTTCGCGCCCTGACGCGCCAGCTCAAGGGCGTGTTCGCGCCCCAGCCCGCGGCCCGCCCCGGTCACGATGGCGACTCGTCCTTCACAGATGCCGGTCATGTCGTGCTCTCCTTTGAGTTGACTGCAATGTTCTGCAGTGTACCGTCTACCAAGCAAATGCTAGGCTATCAAGCAAACGTTAGGTAGGGTCACATTATGGCAATTACATCGAAGATGCACCACGACGGCGTGCGTGCGGTAACCATGGACTATCCCCCGGTCAATGCTCTGCCCGTGGAAGGCTGGTTCGCGATCAGCGAGGCCCTCGACGAAGCAGGCAAGGACCCGGACACCCGCGTTGTGGTCCTGCGGGCAGAAGGCCGGGGCTTCAACGCCGGCGTCGACATCAAGCAAATGCAGGCCACCGATGGCTTCAGCGCCATTCTGGGCGCGAACCGCGGCTGTTACCTCGCCTTCAAGTCGATCTACGAGTGCCCGGTGCCGGTCATCGCGGCCGTGAACGGCTTCTGCCTCGGCGGCGGAGTGGGGCTCGCCGGGAGCGCCGACATCATCGTTGCCGGAGAGGACGCGTACTTCGGTGTCCCCGAGGTGGACCGCGGCGCCCTCGGGGCCGCAACCCACCTCTCCCGCCTCGTGCCGGCGCATCTGCTGCGCACCCTGTACTACACCAGCCGGACCATCACCGCGCAGCGGCTGGCCGAACTGGGCAGCGTGGCCGAGGTGGTCCCGGCCGACCGGCTCGACGCCGCAGCGTTTGCCCTTGCTGAAGAAATCGCCGCCAAGGACACCCGCGTGGTGCGGGCGGCGAAGGAAGCGCTGAACGGCATCGATCCCGTCGATGTCGTGAAGAACTATCGCTGGGAACAGGGTTTCACCTTCGAGCTCAACCTGGGCGGCGTCGCCGACGACCTGCGCGACGACTTCGTCGCCACCGGCCACTCCCCCGCGAAATGACCGGAAAATGACCAGCAAGGTCCTCGATGCCGAGGCGGTCATCGAGCAGTTCACCGACGGGATGACCATTGGCATCGGCGGCTGGGGCTCGCGGCGCAAGCCCATGTCCCTGGTGCGCGCCCTCGTCCGCTCGGGAGTCCGCGACCTGACAATCGTCAGTTTCGGCGGGCCCGACGTCGGAATCCTGTGCGCCACCGGACAGGCCAAGCGCGTGGTTTACGGTTTCGTCACGCTTGACTCGATTGCCATCGAACCGCACTTTGCCGCGGCTCGGCAGGCCGGCGCCGTCGAAGCCGTTGAGCTCGACGAATCCCTGCTCGTGTCGGGGCTCCGCGCCGCCGGGCGGCGGCTCCCCTTCGAGGCGACCCGTTCCGGCCTCGGCGCGGACGCCCTGGCGGGAAACCCGCACATCCGCACGGTCACCTCGCCCTATGACGACGGCGAAGTGCTGGTGGCCATGCCGGCCATTCCCCTCGATCTGGCCCTGGTGCACCTCAACCGCGCCGATGAACTCGGCAACGCCCAGTGCCTCGGGCCCGATCCGTACTTCGACGACCTGTTCGCCCGCGCCGCCGCTCGCACGATCGTCAGCGCGGAGGCGGTGGTGACCACTGCCGAACTCACCCGAAACGCGCACCCCTCCACCCTGCTGCTGAACCGCACCATGGTGGATCACGTGGTTGAGTCACCGCTGGGCGCGCACTTCACATCCTGCCTGCCCGACTACGGCCGTGACGAGGCTTTTCAGCGGGAGTACGCGCAGTCGGCGTCCTCCCCCGATGCCTGGCAAACGTTCCGCGCCCGCTACCTGGATCTGGACGACGCCGCCTACCGGGCGAACCTGGCCGGTGTGCGGTGAACGCGGTTACGCGGGCCGAAGTTGCCGTCACCGCCTGCAGCGATCTGTTCCGCGGCCAGGCCGACATTCTGGCCAGCCCGGCAGGCGTGGTGCCCACCATCGGTGTGCGCCTCGCCCTGTTGACCCACGCTCCCGACCTCATGATCAGCGACGGCGAGTCGACAATCCTCGGCGATGTGCCGGCCGTCGACCGGCCAAGCACAACGCCGGCGGGTTACCTGCCGTACCGTGAGCTGTTCGAATTGATCACCACGGGTCGCCGCCACGTGGTGATGGGCGGGGCGCAGATCGACCGCTTTGGAAACCAGAATCTGTCCGCCATCGGCGAGCATGCCCGGCCGACCCGGCAGCTTCTGGGCACCCGGGCCGCAGCCACCAACACCGTGAACCACGCCACGAGCTACTGGATCCCCCGCCACAGCCGCCGCAACTTCGTCGAGAACGTGGACTATGTGACCGGCATCGGCACCGACCGCGCCCGTGCCGCCGGCACCGCCGCCCGGTTCCACCGGCTGCACCAAGTTGTCACGAACCTCGGCGTCCTGGATTTCAGCGGACCTGATTCCAGCATGGCGCTGGTGTCGCTGCACCCCGGGGTAACCCTCGAGGAGATCCAGGCCGCGACCGGATTCCCGCTGCACAGTGCGGGCCCCGTCAGCACCACCCGCCTTCCCGATGAGCGCGAACTGCATCTCATCCGGGAGGTTCTCGATCCCCGGAACCGCAGAGAACAAGAGGTCCCTTCATGAGCACCGCAAACCGCATCTCCACCCCCCTCACCGAACTCACCGGCGTCGACCATCCCATCGTGCAGACGGGGATGGGCTGGGTGGCCGGGCCCCGGCTGGTTTCCGCCACGGCGGAGGCGGGGGCCTTGGGCATTCTTGCCTCCGCCACGATGACGCTCGCCCAGCTGGAGCAGGCCATCGTTGCGGTCAAGAGCCGCACAGATAAGCCTTTCGGGGTCAACCTGCGCGCCGATGCGGCCGATGCCCCTGCGCGGGCCGAGCTGCTGATCAAGTACGGCGTCAAGGTTGCCTCCTTTGCGCTGGCACCGAAGCGCGAGCTCATCGACAAGCTCAAGGAGAACGCAATTGTCGTGATTCCTTCGGTTGGCGCAGCGCGGCATGCCGAAAAGGTGGCCGCCTGGGGTGCAGATGCCGTCATGATCCAGGGCGGGGAAGGCGGCGGGCACACCGGCGCCATCCCCACGACGCTGCTGCTGCCCACTGTCGTCGATGCCGTCGACATCCCCGTCATAGCGGCGGGAGGCTTCTTTGACGGCCGCGGTCTTGCTGCAGCCCTTGCCTACGGCGCCGTCGGCATCGGCATGGGAACCCGGTTCCTGCTCACCAGCGACAGTTCGGTGCCCGAGGAAATCAAACAGCGCTACCTCACCTTCGGCCTCGACGGAACTGTGGTCACCACCAAGGCCGACGGCATGCCGCACCGGCTGCTGCGCACCGAGTTCGTTAACGGGCTGGAGGACACCGGAAGGCTGCGGCAGCTGCTGCCCACCCTGCGCCGCTCCCTGCAGTTCAAGGAGCTCTCCGGGCAGTCCTGGCTGGAGATGGCACGGGACGGTTTGTCGATGAAGCGAGGCACGGGCCGGAGCTGGAATCAGATGATGCTGGCCGCCAATACGCCCATGCTCCTGAAGGCCGGGCTCGTTGACGGCGACACCTCCGCCGGCATGCTGGCTGCCGGGCAGGTGGTCGGGGTCATCGACGAATTGCCGTCGTGCCAGGAGCTGGTCGATCGCATCGTCGACGAGGCGGTCCTGCGGCTGAAGGCGGCCAGCGGAGCCGTTCTCGTCCAGGGCTAACCGCCCGTTACACTCCATAAGGCAATGTGTGACTCCGGATACACACTGCCGTTTGTGTCAGTCTCAACATCAAGGAACACACTCAATGAACGTCATGAAGAACTCCCTCACCGCATTGGCCCTCGCCGGGTTGCTGGGCATGACCGCCTGCTCCACCGACGCTGCCAAGGGTGAGGCTGCAAGCACCTCGGCAACCGAGACGGCCTCCGCCTCAAGCGAGCCCACGGAAAGCTCCTCCGCCTCCGCCTCGAGCAAGCCCAAAGAATCCGCCTCCGCCTCGAGCAAGCCCAAAGAATCTTCCTCCGCCTCTCCGAATGCGTCCGAGACCAAGTCCAAGGACCTCCAGGACCAGCTTGCAGCGTTCGGTGAAGAGTGGACGTATGAGGATGGACTGACCGTGAAAGTCTCCTACCTCGGAGGCGCGACAGCGAGCCAGTATGCTTCGGGTGCAGAAGCCACCGGAGGCCAGCTGCGCCTGTTCGAGGTGAGCATCACCAACAACAGCGAAGAGATCTTTGATCCCGCCATGTTCAACGCCTCCGTCAATTACGGTGCCGAAGGCACCGCCGGCAAGCGCGTCTTCGACACGGGCAGCGGCCTTGAGGGTCAGTTCCAGGGCAAGATCCTCCCCGGCGGCACCCAGACGGTGAAAATGGGGTACGCGGTTCCGAACGATGCCCCGCTGGACCTGCTGGTGACCACAAGCCCGAGTTGGGACCATGAGGAGAAGCTGTTCCACGGCGAAGCCGTCAAGCCGTAGCCTTCCCCTCTGCAGCACGGAAAAGGCGGCCCGCATCCGGAAGATGCGTGCCGCCTTTTCCGTACCCGGGTGACGTGCGTCAGAGGCGCTCGATGATGGTGACGTTGGCCTGGCCGCCGCCCTCGCACATCACCTGCAGGCCGAACCGTCCGCCGCTGCGCTCCAGCTCGTTCAGCAGCGTGGCCATGATGCGGGTGCCCGTCGCACCGATGGGGTGGCCGAGCGCAATGCCGCCGCCGTTGACGTTGATCTTGTCCCTGTCGATGTTCAGTTCCTGCGCCCAGGCGAGCACGACGGACGCGAACGCCTCGTTGCATTCGAACAGATCGATGTCGTCGACCTTCATGCCGGCGCGCTCCAGCGCGTAGCGGGTGGCGCGGATCGGTCCGGTCAGCATCCAGACCGGATCATCGGCGCGCACCGAGATGTGATGGATGCGGGCGCGCGGCGTCAGGGAGTGCGCAGCCACGGCGCCTTCCGAGGCAATCAGCAGGGCGCTGGCTGCGTCGCTGATCTGCGAGGCCACGGCCGCAGTGATCCGGCCGCCCTCGGTGAGCGGCTGAAGCGCCGCCATTTTCTCCAGTGACGTCTCCCGGCGGGGGCCCTCGTCATGGGCAAGCCCGGCGATCGGAACGATCTCCTTCGCGAACCGTCCGCCGTCCGCAGCGGCGACCGCGCGGCGGTGGCTTTCCAGCGCGAAGGCCTCCATGCTCTCCCGGGAGATGTTCCACTTTTCGGCGATCATCTCCGCCGAGCGGAACTGCGACACCTCCTGGTTTCCGTAACGCGCCACCCAGCCGGGCGACTCGGCAAACGGAGTGGTGAAGCCGTACTGTTGGCCGGCGGTCATCGCCGCTGAAATCGGAATGGCCGACATGTTCTGCACGCCGCCGGCCACAATCAGGTCGGCGGTTCCGGACATCACTCCCTGAGCGGCGAAGTGCACGGCCTGCTGGCTTGATCCGCACTGCCGGTCAATGGTCACGCCCGGGACGTGATCGGGCATTCCGGCGACCAGCCAGGCGGTGCGGGCGATGTCGCCGGCCTGGGAGCCGAGCGTGTCGGTGCAGCCGAAGATGACGTCGTCAACGGCGCCGGGATCGATGCCGGTGCGCTCAACGAGTGAGGAGATGACGTGGGCGCCGAGGTCTGCGGAGTGGATGCCGGCGAGCGAGCCGCCGCGGCGTCCCCCCGGAGTGCGGACGGCGTCGATGATGTATGCGGTAGTCATGGCAAAGTCCTCTCAGGCCTGCTGGCTGCTTACGGACACGACTTCACCAGTCATGTAGGACGAGTAGTCGCTGGCGAGGAACACCATGACGTTGGCGATTTCCCACGGTTCGGCAGCCCGGCCGAACGCCTCACGCGCGGTGAGCTGCTCCAGCAGTTCGTCCGACGTGACCTTGGCCAGGAACGGGTGCATGGCCAGGCTCGGTGACACGGCGTTGATGCGGATTCCGTGCGGCGCGACGTCGAGCGCGGCCGAGCGGGTGAGGGCCATGACGCCTGCCTTGGCTGCGGCGTAGTGGGCCTGCTCCTCCTGGGCGCGCCAGCCAATGACCGAGGCGTTGTTGATGATGACGCCCTTGGTTCCGTTGCGAACCATGCGGCGCGCCGCGGCACGCACACTGCGGAAGGTGCCGGTGAGGGTCACGTCCAGGACCTTGGACCACTGCTCGTCGGTCATTTCCAGGATGGAAACGCTGCCGCCCAGGCCCGCATTGTTGATCATCACGTCGACGCCGCCGGCCTCCTCGGCGGCGTCGAGCAGCGCCTCGACCTGCTCCTCCACAGTGACGTCGCAGACGGCCCAGCGGACCCGCTCGGTCCCGAACTCCGCGCCGAGCTCGGCGGCGGATGACTCCAGCCTTCCGGCGTGCGTGTCTCCGAGCACCACCAGGGCGGCGCCTTCTTCGAGGCAGCGGCGTGCTGCCGCGGCGCCGATGCCGGCACCCGCCGCGGCGGTGACGACGACGCGCCGGCCCGTGAGCAGCCCGTGGGCGGGAACATAGGCGGGAACGGGTTGTGCGATGCGCGAGGAACTCATGCGCGTGCCTCCTTTGGCAGTCCGAGCACACGCTCGGCGATAACATTGCGTTGAATTTCGTCCGAGCCGCCATACAGGGTGTCGGCGCGGCTGAACAGGAAAAGGGTCTGCAGCGCGTCGAGCTCGTAGGGCTCCGCAGCGACGGTGAGGCCGCCCGGACCGGCGACGGCCATGGCGAGTTCGCCGAGCGCCCGGTGCCACGGCGCCCACAGCAGCTTGGTGATGGAAGCCTCGATGCCCTGCTCGCCGCTCAGCGTTCGCAGCCCGTGCAGCCGGAGCATTTCCAGCCCCATGTGCGCCGAGACAATCTGGTCCTGAATGATCGGGTCCTCGATCGCACCGTTGCTGCGGGCCAGGTCGACGACGGCCTCCAGTTCCCGCTGGAACGCGATCTGCTGCGCCAGCGTGGAGACACCGCGTTCGAAGCCGAGGGTGCCCATGGCGACCGACCAGCCGGAACCCGGCGCGCCGACAACGAGGTCTGCAGCCGTCACGGCGCTGTCGAAGAACACCTCGTTGAATTCCGAGGTACCCGTCAGCTGCAGGATCGGCCGGATCTCGACGCCGGGCTGGTCCATCGGCACGAGCAGGTACGAGAGCCCGTCGTGCTTGCGCGGGCCGGAGTCGGTGCGGGCGATGACGAAGCACCAATCGGCGTGGTGCGCCAGGGACGTCCAGACCTTCTGCCCGTCAATCACCCACTGCCCGTCCTGAAGCCGGGCCTTGGTGGAGACGGCGGCCAGGTCCGAGCCGGCTCCGGGCTCTGAGTAGCCCTGGCACCAGAGTTCCTCCACCGCCACGATGCGGGGAAGGAAGCGGGCCTGCTGCTCCGGAGTGCCGAACGCGATCAGCGTCGGGCCGAGCAGTTCCTCACCGAAGTGGTTAACCCGTGCCGGAGCATCCGCCTTGGCGTACTCCTCATGGAAGATCACCTGCTGGAGCAGGCTCAGCCCGCGCCCGCCGTGCTCCTTCGGCCAGCTGACACAGCTCCAGCCGTGCGCGGCAAGGTGGCGGTTCCACTCGAGGCGTTCCTCGAAGGCCTCATGTTCACGGCCGGATCCGCCGAGGCCGCGCAGCTGCGCAAACTTGCCGACGAGATTGGATTCCAGCCACGCTCGGATCTCCTGACGAAACTCGTCGTCTTCCACTGAATAGATCAGATCCACGAAACACCTTTCATCGCCCACCGCCATTGGTCATAAAGTCGAGCTTCGCCTATGCTAGCAAACCAAGCACTTGTTTGGTGAACCACATCACAGGGGGAAGTGTCTCAGAGAGGAGCCACGATGAAGAACGACGATTCCAACGAGGTTGTTACATACGAGGTCCGCGGGTCCGTGGCCATCGTGCGGCTGAACCGGCCCGAGTACCGCAATGCGCAGAACTCGAAGGTCACCTACGCACTGGATGCCGCGTTCACGGAGGCCGTGCAGGACGACGCGGTCAAGGTCATCGTCCTGGCCGGGAACGGCAAGCACTTCTCGGCCGGACACGACATCGGCACCCCCGACCGTGACATCGACCAGAGCTTCGAGCGCAAGGCAGTGATGTGGTGGGACCACGTTGGCGCCACGGGCGTTGATTCCCGTTTCGCCCGGGAATCCGAGGTGTACCTCGGCATGTGCCGGCGCTGGCGCGAGATCCCGAAACCGATGATCGCCATGGTCCAGGGCGCCTGCATCGCCGGCGGCCTGATGCTGGCCTGGTCCTGTGACTTCATCGTCGCCAGCGAGGATGCCTTCTTCTCGGATCCCGTGGTCCGGATGGGAATTCCCGGCGTGGAGTACTTCGCCCACCCCTGGGTGATGAACCCGCGTGCCGCCAAGGAGTTCCTCTTCACCGGCGACCGCTTTACGGCCCAGCGCGCCCACGACCTGGGAATGGTCAACCACGTTGTCCCGGACTTGGAGCTGGAGGACACGGTGATGGCCATGGCCGAACGGATCAGCGCCATGCCCCGCCTCGGGCTGGCCCTCGCCAAGAAGGCAGTCAATCAGTCGGAAGACCTGCAGGGTCTACGCGCCGGCATGGATTCGGTCTTCGGGCTGCACCACGCGGCGCACGCACACAACGCAGAGGTCGGCGCGGATTCGCTGGCCGGAATGGGAGTCAAGGGCATGCGCGACGCGGCGGGTACCAAATGAACCTCGATCTGACAGATGAGCAGCACGCTTTCGCGGCGGAGGCACGGGCCTGGCTGGCCGAACACGTGCCGCCGGCCCCGCTGCCGTCGATGGACACGGCCGAGGGTTTTATCGCCCACCGGAAGTGGGAGGCCACCCTGGCCGAAGGCCGCTGGTCGGCCGTTGCCTGGCCGGAGGAATTCGGCGGCCGCAGCGCCGGCCTCGTTGAGTGGGTGCTCTTTGAAGAGGAGTACTACCGCTCCGGCGCCCCGACCCGGGTGGCGCAGAACGGCATCTCCCTGCTGGCGCCCATCCTGTTCGAGCACGGCACCGATGAGCAGCGCGCCCGCTACCTGAAGCCGATGACCGACGGTTCGCTGATTTGGGCGCAGGCCTGGTCGGAACCGGGCGCCGGCAGCGACCTGGCAGCGATCCGCAGCACCGCCCGCCGCGACGACGAGCGCGGCGGTTGGCTGCTGAGCGGCCAGAAAACCTGGAGCTCGCGTGCGGTGTGGGCCGACCGCGGCTTCGGACTCTTCCGCAGCGACCCGGCCGCCGACCGCCACCGGGGCCTGACCTACTTCCTGTTCCCGATGGACGCCCCGGGCCTCACCGTGCGCCCGATTGCACAGCTCGACGGATCAACGGGTTTCGCTGAACTGTTCTTCGAGGATGTTTTTGTTCCCGATGCGGACGTGCTCGGGGCCCCCGGCGACGGCTGGCGCGTCGCCATGAGCACCGCCGGCAATGAGCGCGGGCTCTCCCTGCGCGCCCCCGGCCGCTTCTGTGCAGCCGCCGACCGGCTCATCGATCTGTGGAACGACCAGCAGCACGAGGATCCGTTCGCGCGGGACGCCGTCGTGGATGCCTGGATCAAGGCCGAGGCCTACCGCCTCTACACCTGGGGCACGGTCAGCACGCTGCAGAACGGCGGCGACATCGGCGCCGAGGGCAGCGTGAACAAGGTGTTCTGGTCCGAACTCGACATAGCACTGCACGAAACAGCGTTGACCCTGCTCGGCCCCGCGGCTGAGCTGCGCGGCACCCCCGGCGTGGCCGACGGCCGCTGGGTTGACGACTACCTCTTCTCGATCGCCGGCCCGATCTACGCCGGGACGAACGAGATCCAGCGCAACATCATTGCAGAACGTCTACTCGGCCTCCCCCGCGGCGGCGACGGCAGGAGAGTGTCATGAAATTTGTGTTGACCGAAGAACAGCAGGCACTGGCGGAAGCCGTCGACGAGATCATCGAAAGTGCCGGCGGAACGAAAGCCGCTCGGACCTGGGCGGCCGGCGACCCGGCGTCGGGCCAGGCACTGTGGGCCCAACTCGCCGATCTCGGCCTGCTTGGCCTGTGCGTTCCGGAGGCCGACGGCGGCATGGGCGGCACCGCCGTCGACCTCGTGGTCGCCTTCGAACGGCTGGGCTACCATGCCGTGCCGGGGCCCTACATCGAGTCGGGAGCACTGCTGCCCGACCTGGTCGGTGCCGATGTGCGCCGCGGCATCGTTGACGGTTCGATCATTGCCACGGCGGCAGTGCCCGGGCTTGCTCCCTATGCCCTGGACGCCGCGGCGAGCAGCCATCATTTCCTTGTCGACGCCGAGTCCATTTCGTCAGCCACGTCCGGACCCGGCATCGCCTCAATCGACAGGACACGCACGCTTCATGAGCTCACCGCCGCCGGGGAGTCCTCCGCACTGGATCCGGCCGTGGTGGCCCTGGCCCTCGACCGGGCGACGCTGGCGTGTTCGGCAGTACTGCTGGGTGCGGGTGAACGCCTGCTGGCCGAGGCCGTCTCCTACGCCAAGATCCGCGAGCAGTTCGGACGCGCGATCGGCGAGTACCAGGCGCTCAAGCACCAGCTCGCCGACGTGCGCATTGCCCTCACCTTCGCCCGCCCGCTGGTCACCGGCGCCGCGCTGAATCTCGGGGACCCCGACAGTGCCCGCAGCATCTCTGCGGCCAAGATCGCCGCCGGGGAAGCGGCCAACCTGGCCGCGCGCGTTGCGCTGCAGGTTCACGGTGCGATCGGCTACACCGAGGAGCACGACCTGGGCCTGTGGATCACGCGGGTGCGCGCCCTAATGGGCGTGTGGGGCACTCCCCGCCATCACTATGACCGCATCGCTTCGCTCCTGCTGTCCCCCGGAACCTCCCCCGCGCCTTCCCCCGCGCCCTCGCCCGTCGTCTCCCCCACCCGCTGAGGACATCATGGACTTCTCACTGACCGACGAGCAGAACGAGCTCGTAAAGACGATCCGTGCGGTGCTCAACCGCCACGCGACCTCCGCAGCAGTGCGCAAGGCCGCCGAATCCGAGGCCGGGTACGACGTCGAGCTGTGGCGTGTCCTGGTGGAAGAGGTCGGCGTCGCCTCGCTCGCCATTCCGGAGGAGTACGGCGGAGTCGGCTTCACCTGGTTTGAGACCGGCCTCGTGCTGGAGGCGCTCGGTTACTCCCTGGCTCCCAGCCCGCTGCTCGCCTCCGCAGTCCTTGGTGCAGCCGCGATCCTGCAGGCCGACGACGAAGCGGCCAGGGAGCGACTGCTCCCCGGCATCGCCGAGGGCACCTCCCTGGCAACGCTGGCCTGGGCCGACGGGCAGGGCCGCTGGAGCACCCGCGGGTCGGGCATCGTTGCCACGCCCGGCGAGTCGTGGACGCTTGACGGCACGGCGACACTGGTGCTCGACGGCGGCAGCGCCGACACGGTCATTGCGGTGGCCGCCACGCCGGACGGCGTCGGACTGTTCGAAGTGCTCGACGTCGACGCCATCCAGCGGGTGAACGTCCCCGCAGTGGACACCACGCTGCGCTTCTCGACGATGACGTTTAGCCGGGTTCCCGCCCGGCCGCTCCGGCTGGACGCCGAAGCAGCCCTGGAGAAAATCCGCGACATCGCCATCGTGGCGGTGAGCTGCCTGCAGGTAGGCACCGCGCAGCGAGGACTCGACATGACGGTCGAGTATTCCAAGCAGCGCGTGCAGTTCGGCCGCCCGATCGGCTCCTTCCAGGCGCTCAAGCACCGGATGGCTGACATGCTCGTCCAGGTGGAAACGGCGCGCACCGCCGCCTGGGCTGCGGCCTGGTCCGCCGGAACGGATGCTGCCGACCTGCCCGAGCGGGCCGCCTCCGCCGCCGCCTGGTGCGCAGACGCGCTCGACCATGTGGCGTCCGAGACCGTGCAGATGCACGGCGGCATCGCCATCACCTGGGAACACGATGCCCAGCTCGTCTTCAAGCGGGCCCACGCCACCGGCCAGCTCTTCGGACAGTCACGCGCGCACCGCCGCCGCCTGGGTGTGCTCCTGGGCGTCACAGCGGGCTAACTGCCGCCAGACCGGGGACGGCTCATGCTAGTCTGACTACCAAACAAGCGCTAGGTTTCGCAATGATGCGGGAAAAGAGGAGCGGATGCCCGACAAGAGGATTGGACTCACTGAGGCGATCTCGTCCATTGAGTCCGGAATGACCATTGGTATCGGTGGATGGGGGTCGCGGCGCAAGCCCATGGCCGCGGTCCGTGAGCTGCTGCGCAGCGACGTGACCGACCTGACCGTTGTCGCCTTCGGCGGCCCCGACGTCGGCCTGCTCGTTGCGGCCGGCAAGGTGCGCAAGCTGATTTACGGCTTTGTGTCGCTGGACAGCATCGCGCTGGACCCGCTGTTCACCGCGGCCCGCGAACGCGGCGAGCTGGAAATCAGCGAATACGACGAGGGCATGTTTGTCACCGGGCTGCGCGCCGCGGCCTCCCGGCTCTCGTTTCTGCCCACGCTGGCCGGACTCGGCTCGGACGTGATGGCGGCGAACCCGCACCTGAAAACCATCGCCTCGCCGTACTCCGATGACGAGTACGTCGCGGTCCCGGCAACACCGCTGGATGTTGCCCTGATCCACGTCAACCGGTCCGACAGCGGCGGCAACGCGCAGTTCCTCGGCCCGGACCCGTACTTTGACGACCTCTTCGCCATGGCTGCCACCCGCACCTTTGTAACCACCGAGCGGATCGTGGAAACGGAAGACCTCCTGGACGAGGGCTCATTCCACACCCTCATGTTGAGCCGCATGTACGTCACGGGTGTCATTGAGACCCCCAACGGCGCCCATTTCACCACCTGCGAGCCGGACTACGGCCGCGACGAGGCTTTCCAGAAGCACTATGCCGCCTCCGCGAAGGATCCCGAAAGCTGGCGCGCATTTGTTCACGAATTCCTCTCCGGCGACGAGGCCGGCTACCACGAGGCCGTTGCCCGCTTCCATGCAGTACAGGAGAAAAAGTAATGACCGCAGACGCCACCATCGCCGAAATCTGCATTGCGGCGTGTTCAGACACCTACCGGGAGTCCGGAGAGCTGATGGCGCACGCCGTCGGCACCATCCCGACCATCGGCGCCCGCCTGGCCAAGCTCACGCACAACCCCGACCTGGTCCTGAGCGACGGCGAGGCCTTCATGATGAGCGAGCCGCCGCCCCTCGGCAAATCAGCGGCAGGCGGCGGAATCATCGAGGGCTGGGCTCCGTTCCGCCGCGTCTTTGACATCGTCGCCACCGGCCGGCGCCAGAGCATGATGGGTGCCAGTCAGATTGACCGCTACGGCAACCAGAACATTTCACTGATCGGCGATTGGAACAAGCCCAAGCGCCAGCTCATCGGCGTGCGCGGCGCTCCCGGCAACACGGCCAACCACCGCGTGGATTACTGGGTCTCGCGCCACAGTGCGCGCCTGTTTGTCGAGTCGGTCGACATGGTCTCCGGCGTCGGAAACGACAGGGCGCGGGCCGCGGGACCATCGATGCGGTTCCACCACTTGGGCGTGATTGTCACCAACCTTGCCGTCCTGGGCTACGACGACGACGGCCGCGTCACCGTACTTTCGATCCACCCCGGCGTGGATCCGCAGGAGGTCGTGGACAACACGGGTTTTGCGCTCGACGTCGAGGGCGCTCCCCTCACCCGCGTTCCCACCGCGGAGGAGCTGCGCCTCATCCGCGAGGTGCTGGATCCGCGCGGGGGCCGGACCCGGGAAGTCCAGAACTAACCGGCCCCTGGCGGATCAGTCCTGCTGGCGCCCGTTGTGTACCTGTTGGCGTAACGGGCGGCCGCCACCCCCCGCCGCGGGCCGCCCGCCGGGGCGGAACCAGCGCACCGTCGACCAGACGGCGTCGCGAATGAACCGGTAGGTCATCGCCGAGTCCAGATCTGCGCGGAAGACACCCTCCCGCTGGCCTTCCTGGATCACTTCCTGCCAGATGCCTTCAATCCGGGCACCTTCCTCGGCCACAAACTCGAAGCCGGGAAGGTTGGCCAGAAACGCCGCCTCATTCTGGTAAATGCCAACGGCGTCCGGTTGTTTTTCGATGGTGACAAAGGCAGTCCGGACGAGTTCGTCAAAGACATGCCGCGGCCCGCCGCCGGCGGCGGCAATCTCCTCCGACCGCTGCCGCAGTCCGCCCTGGAAGGACCGCAGGATTTCCTCCAGGATCGCTTCCTTGGACGAGAAGTGGTGATAGAGGCTGCCCGAAAGGATTCCGGCATCGTCGGCAATGTCGCGCACCGTCGTCGCGGAGTATCCGCGGGTGGCTATCAGGTGGGCGGCAATGGCCAGCAGCTGTTCCCGCCGGTCGGAGCCCGGCTCGCTGGCTGCAGATTCCGTTTTTTTGCGCGTTGCCATCAAATCTCCTCTATTCGGAATTACCAAGGTTTTATGCCCAAGCATTTGCTCAATTATCTCGCATTTTAGGCACGTTACTGTATTAGCCGCGCCATTGCGTTTTTTGTCACACGGAATGAAAGGATTCCCTGATGCATCTCTCCGACGCACGGACCATTCCCCAGTTGCTTACCGACATGGCGCGGCTCGGTGACCACCATGCCGTCGTCGTCGGTGACACCGCCGTCTCCTACCGCGAGCTCGCCGACCGCATTTCCGAGGCGTCGCGCGGTTACCTCGCCCAGGGGGTGCAGCCGGGTGACCGGATTGCCCTGTGGGCTCCGAACCGCCTGGACTTCATCCTCGCGATGCTCGGCGCGCAGGCGGTGGGTGCGGCGGTGGTGCCCCTGAACACGCGCTATACCGGTCATGAGGCGGCCATGATCCTGCGCCGCTCGGGCGCGTCGATTCTGGTTGTTGCCGATGATTTCCTTGGCCGCCGGCCGCTGGATCACCTCCGGAAGGCAGCAGCGGAAGCGGCTGCTGAGGGCGAGACCTCGGGTTCTCCGATTTCCGGGCTGCCCGCGGTGCGGCTCGTCATCCGCCTCGACGGGACGGCCGACGACGCGGGCGAACTCGCGTGGAAGTCGTTCCTGGCCGCCGGCGTCACCGTCGCCGACGACGCCGTGAGTGCGGCGGCGGCCGCCGTCCGCCCGGACGACGTCGTCGACATCCTCTACACCTCGGGCACCACCGGCCTACCCAAGGGCGTCATGAGCGCGCACCGGCAGACACTGGGCGTCGCACGGGCCTGGGCCGCCGGGGCAGAGCTCTCCCAGGAGGACCTCTATGCAGTGGTCAACCCGTTCTTTCACGGGTTCGGCTACAAGGCGGGAGTCATCGCAGCGCTGCTGGCCGGTGCCACGATCTACCCGGTGGAGACGTTCAATCCCTCGGAGCTGCTGGAGCTGATCCAGAAGGAACGCATCAGCGTCCTGCCCGGGGTGCCCACCATCTTCACCTCGTTGCTCAACCATCCCGAGCTGAAAACCTACGACACTTCGTCGCTGCGCTTTGCCATCGCCGGCGCTGCGACAGCCCCGGAAACGCTGTTCAGCGACATGTCCACGGTGCTCGGGTTCCAAACCGTTGCGCAGGCGTACGGGATGACCGAGTGTGTGGTCGCAACCTTGTCCCGGCCCGGCGAATCCCTGGAACATGCCAAGCAGACCACGGGCCCGGCGGTTGCCGGCGTCGAAATCAGGGTGGTGGACGCAGCCGGCAAGGATCTGCCGATCGGCGAGGACGGCGAGATCCTGCTCCGCGGCGAGAACGTGATGCTGGGATACTTCGATGATCCCGAGGCCACCAGCAACGCCGTGGACAAGGACGACTGGTTCCACACGGGCGACATCGGCCGGCTGGACGAGCACGGTTGCCTGAAGATCACGGACCGGCTGAAGGACATGTTCATCGTGGGCGGGTTCAACGTCTATCCCGCAGAGATCGAGAACGTGCTGCGGCAGCACCCCGCGGTCAACGAGTCAGCCGTCATCGGCATCGACGACGAACGGATGGGGTCGGTGGGCAGGGCTTTTGTTGCACTGCTGCACGACGCCGATCCGAAGCCCACGTCGGATGACCTTGCCGGCTTCTGCAAAACCCGCCTGGCGAACTACAAAGTGCCGCGCGAGTTCGTGATCGTCAACGACTTTCCCCGCAACGGCACCGGCAAGGTCCTCAAATCCAAGCTGTAAGAGCAGCTGTCGGGAACTTCCCGCGGCACCAAAAAGGGCGGTTGCAGGATTTTCCTGCACCGCCCTTTTCGGATACTTCGGTGACGCTTGTGCGGAAGCTAGCTCAGCCGCTCCAGGATCATGGCCATGCCCTGGCCGCCGGCCACGCACATAGTCTCAACCGCGAACTGCTCGTCGCGCTCCTGCAGGGCGTGGATTGCCGTTGTCGTCATGCGCGCACCGGTCATGCCGAAGGGATGACCCAGGGCAATGGCGCCGCCGTTGACGTTCACCTTGTCGGGGTCGATGCCGATGTCGTCGATCGAGGGCAGGACCTGGGCAGCAAAGGCTTCGTTGAGCTCCATGATGTCCATGTCGCCGATGGACATCTTGGCGTTGGCCAGGGCACGGCGCACTGCGTCAACGGGGCCCAGCCCCATCAGCTCCGGCGACATCGCCGCGACGCCGGTCGAGACGATGCGCGCCAGCGGAGTCAGTCCCAGTTCGGCGGCGCGGCGGTCGCTCATGATGACGAGGGCAGCGGCGCCGTCGTTGAGCGGGCAGCAGTTGGCCGCCGTAACGGTGCCGTGTTCGCGGAACACCGGCTGCAGGGTCGAGAGCTTTTCGATCGTCACGCCGGCGCGGGGACCGTCGTCGGTTGAGACAACGGTGCCGTCGGTCAGGGTGACGGGCGTAATGTCCCTGTTCCAGAAACCGCGGGCCGCGGCGGCTTCGGCGCGGTTCTGGCTGCGCACTGCCCACTCGTCCTGTGCCTCCCGGGAAACTCCGCGCAACTGGGCCACGTTCTCGGCGGTGTCACCCATGGCGATGTAGATGTCCGGCAGCTCGCCGCGGTCGCGCGGATCGCTCCAGCGCGCGTCGGCGTCTTTGGCCAGGGCCTTGGTGCGCTCCATGGCGTCGAAGTACGCGGGGTTTTTGGTGTCGGGCATGCCGTCGGACTTGCCGAAGCCAAAGCGGGAGACAGTCTCCACGCCTGCGGAAATGAAGACGTCGCCCTCGCCGGCCTTGATCGCGTGGAGCGCCATCCGGGTGGTCTGCAGGGAGGATGAGCAGTACCGGTGCACAGTGGTTCCCGGAACGCTGTCCAGGCCGAGCTGCATGGCGACCATACGGGCAATGTTGTAGCCCTGCTCCCCCGCCGGTTGGGCGCAGCCCATCATCAGGTCATCGATGGTAGCCGGATCGAGCCCGGGAACGGCGTCCAGTGCGGCACGGATCATCTGGGCGGCAAGGTCATCGCCGCGCATCCCGCGCAGTGATCCCTTGTTGGCGCGGCCAATGGGTGAACGTGCTGCAGAGACAATTACTGCTTCAGTCATCAGTGTGCTCCTTCTACTTCTGCTTCATGAGGTTTGAGAATGTCGGCGTTCGGAGTGTGCGCCAGGAAAGCGGGCCATTCGCCGCCGCCGTCGACGTCGAGCACTGCGCCGGTGATGTGGCTGGCCAGCGGTGAGGCCAGCATGACGCAGGCGGCGCCCACCTCGCCGGGATCGGCCAGCTGTCCGCGCGGAATCGTTGCTGCCACGCGGGCGTAGCTGTCGGCATCGCCGTAGTGGTCCGCGGCGCCCTCGGTGGCGACGAGCCCGCAGCTGACGGCGTTCACCCTGATCTGCGGTGCCCACTCCACGGCCAGGCTGCTGGTCAGGCTTTCCAGCGCGGCTTTCGCGGCACCGTAGACGGCGGTGCCGGGGCTGGGGCGGCGGGCGCTGATGGAGGTGATGTTGACGATCGATCCGCCCTGTTCCTGCGCCATCATGATGGGATGCACCGCGCTGACCACGTGCGCCGCTGACAGGAAGTTCAGTTCGGTGATGGCGCGCTGGTAGCGGGCGGAGCCGCTTTCAAAACGCCCGAACGGCGACCCTCCTGCATTGTTGACGGCGACGTCGATGCGCCCGCGGCGGTCGACGACGTCGGCCACCCACGCGCGCACCTGCTCGTCGTCGCGCACGTCGACGCAGCTGAAATGCACTGCCGGCCGCGTCGAGGCCGACGGCTCAGGTTCTGTCCTGCCGCAAATCTCCACAACGGCGCCGGCGCCGACGAACGCGTCGACGATGCCCGCGCCCACGCCCCGGGCACCTCCTGTGACGAGTACGACCCATCCTGTGAGATCGATTGTTATCGACATCGGTTCCCTGCCCTTTCTTCGCGACGGCGCGAATGGTTCACACTGTACCAAGCAAATGCTAGGTTGTCGCGCTTCACCATAACAAACACTTGCTTGTGTAATCTGGGCGGAACGGTCCATGGCGGAGCACTGGTTGGCGCCTCGCGCAACCCACAACAACGAGGACACTTCATGGGAGCGGTTCCCCTGAACGCAGCACCGGTGACCGAACGGCGTCCGCCGCTGCATCAGCACACGCAGCGGCTGAGCTACGCGGACACTGACCCCGCCGGCATCCTCTATTACGCAGCATGGTTTCCCCGGATGGAGGCCCTGCAGACGGAATGGCTGTGCCTGAACGGCCTGCGGCAGGACACGCTGCTGGAGCGGTTTGGCTGGTCGACCGTCTCGCGGGCAACCCGGTGCGACTACCTCAGCGCGGCCCGGCTCTTTGAGGAGATGACGATTGAACTCCGGGTCGGCGAAATCGGCACGTCCTCGGTGCGCTTTGACTTTGAGATGTGGCGGTACGCCGATGACACGTCGCCACCGCTTCAAACTGGCTCGTCACCGTCTCTCCGGATCAGCGACCCATCCGCACCCCCGAGGTGTGGCCGCGATCAGATCCGGTCCAAGCACCCGAGTCGGCTGGCTGGGAACCTCAAAAGGACCGAACTTCTGTTCCGTACCGGAACGTCCCTCGCGGAGACTAAGTTTGCCATCGTCATACGTAGCCACCAGATCCGCGGTGCTTCCAACGAGCTTGGCTGAGTCGGGAATAGTCCAAAGAACATCACCGGCAACCGCCGCCGCAGAATCTCCGCTCCCACTCTCCGGGGCAGCACTCTTTTCCCCTGAACCCGCGAGAGCGGGAACGAGGAACAACGAAAGAAGCAAAGTAGCGGCAGCCGGGATCGCCCACCAACGCTCGCGCGCTGCGGCCCAGATCCGCTGCCCTGTCTTAGCATCTTGTCCCTCTTCAACAAGCGTGGCCGTACCGTCAGCACCGAGTTTGAGAACATACGTCTCATCACCGTCCAAGACAGTGACAAGGACAGGGAACTGCTCAGCCGTCCGAGAGCTGCGCAGCAGCTCCAGCGTTGCTTTCGCGCTGGTTGTCCGGGTGCCATCAGCCGACACCCACGACTCCCCCTCGCGGCGGACTTCGGCTGTAGAACCAATACGGCTGTGTTGTTCTGCCATTACTGTCCTTCCTCGCTGATCTTGGGGCATTCGGTATGGCTTGGCCCAGGGACAGCCAGATCATCTTCCGGAGCTGCCAGCACCCACACGTCAGAGCCCTTGGACTCAAAGCGGGTCAGCGCCCGTGAAGCCTCCAAATTGGCCACAGCAGCCCGCGCCACTGTCAGGGGCACCTGCGCCTGCTTAGCCAACTCCTCGATCCCCAAGGGCTCCGGAGTCCCATTAGCCGTGACATTGCCTGTAGCGATGCCGTAACGGTCAGCGTTACTCACCACGGCCAACAGGATCTTGTCCTCGCACCAGGTGTCCATTCCGTCCGGGAAGATTTCCCGCACAACATCCCGCTCACGCACCCACGTCACCTGTTCCTCATGTAGGCACCCTTTCCGGCGCCCTCTCACCCTCTAAGCACCCCGAAAGGTGCGCTCGCAGAATGTCGCTCCCCGAAAAGGAAACAGCCAGCCCAAACCCCGCAACCCGCCGCGGCCAATCCGCTAAGTACCTACGCCCGGCACTGGCTGTCCTGGCCCTGCTCTGCGGCACAACCGCCATCTATGCCGGTAGCCAGGGACTCGGAGAACCGCTGGCCTACCAACAGGCACCCACCGTCGCCAAGCCGTTCACCGCAGCAGACCCCAGCACCTACACCGGCACCACACCGCCCCCCGGAAATGCCGCCCTCCACCATCGCTATCCCCCCTGGGGATCACCGCGCCGGTCACCGAATCCGACATAGACACCTCCGGGGCCCTCATCCTTCCGACCTCGGAGAAAACAACCAGGTACACAGGAGCCGCCGCAGCCGCCGCCCTCGGCGCAACCGAAGGCTCCACCGTCATAGCCGGACATGTGAACTTCGCAGACGGCTCACCCGGTGCCCTTGCACCCCTCGCCAAGATCGCCAAAGGAACCCCCGTCTACCTCACGGACACCACAGGGACCCGACACGAATACAAAGCGAACACCGCACAAACCCTCACCAAGACCGGACTCCCCCAGGGGCTCTTCGCCCCCGTCGGCCCGCCCCAGCTCGTCCTCATCACGTGCGGCGGACCCATCGACAACACCGGCAGCATCCTCGAATACACGCACAACACCGTCGTTACCGCAGCCCCAACCACAGTCCCCTAAACGCACAAAAGACCGCTGAAGCCATAGCTTCAGCGGTCTTGGTCGCAATAATAGACAGGATGGTTTCACGGCACTTCATGGCCGGCTGATCTCGTAAGCGGATCCTCCAGCGAGACGCAGGCCTGCGACCGGCTCATCCGCTCAGTGTTTCCGCTCTGGTATGGACCCAGGAGATTGGTTCTGCGGCAGCGGATGCATGGAGTCGATGACACGGGCGGGCATCATCGTCACCTGCGCAGTGAGGTCGACAGGAGTAAAAGCAGGATCAATGCAGGACTTCCAGAACTCGATGTGTTTGGCATCAAGCCAGTGCGAAGACTCATAAAGGTCAGTACCGCCCTCGCCCCGCACGCTGTACCAATAGAGATAGTCGATGCCGTCGAGAGTCTCCGAGAAGATCGTTTCCACGTACATTTGCTCTGGCTCGAGGGTCTCCTGCACAGCCTCCATATGCGACCGCAAGAACTCCATCCATTCAGCTACCTCTTCCTGTTTCCCAGCCTGAACACGGAATCTAGTTAGCTCAACACGCATGACCCAAACCTTTCACGGCTCCTTAACTTTTCTCGGCCATATTTACCGCTTGATCCTACTGGTCACGGCCCCGGTCCTGCCCGTAAGCCGGTCGGCTGCGGACAGGTCTATCAAAAATCAACGTGGTGATTAGACTCCTGGTATGCGTGAGCCCCAGCGGCAGGTCAGAACTTGAGCCCGTCATCCTCGTCCCGTTATGGAAATAGGTTCCAAGCTTGGTGTGGAATCCTTGTCGGCGTATGCGTTTTTCTCCCGCCCATCCTGCGCCTAAGTTATGAGGGATGGACGGGGCCAAACATATTTTTCGTAGCTATTGGTGCCATCTTGATCCTCGCGTGGTCATTTCGGCTGATTTTCATGAATCGGGGCAAACAAGAGCGGACGCCATTGGGGCCAGACGAAGGCAAAAGACACTAGCGACGGGATCCTGAGCTCGCCTTCACGCTCGCCGATCGTCGCTCCACCATACGTAGAAAAGCGATACCGCTAGGCTCCAGAGGAGTACCGCCACAATAATGGTGGACAGCGACGGCCCAAGACTGCATTCACCCGCCACAGCAACAAAATCAGCACAGGGTGCCCGGCCGCGAGAATATTGCCACAACGCCTGCAACCACCGCCGCAATGGCAGCAAGTAGTAAGACGAAACGACGATTCCCCCGCTTGATCATGATTTCCTCGCGACGAGGCCTGCAGTGCTGACGTTGTTTTCCGCACACTACATTGGGTCCTTGCAGATTTCCGCAATACTCGAAACTAATCGCTTCTGGACGATCACTGAGGGATCGGCCTGCGGGCGGGCTGAAGGGACGAACGCAACTCTAATCCGGCTACGTTCGATTCTGGTTCCGCAAACTCCATATACCCATGTAGAGCAGCCACGGCATCATGACAAAGAGGGGAAGCCATGTGGCGACTCTGTCTGTGTTGGCAAAAACGTTGAAGACGGCGATCAACAACATCAGGCTCGTGACGATAACCGCGAGGCGAGCAAAAGGAACAGGTCAAGGACGTATGGATCTCATGAGTGTGATGCTAATGCCATTCGCGCAAGCGTCCGTAAGCCGGTCCATCACCGGGCGCTCGGAATGCCTGCGGTGGGCAGTCTTTGGCCGTGGATGCGACCATTTGTAAGGTAGGAAATAGTTGGTATGTCGCAGAACGATTGGTGAACTTACTGTGCGGATGTCAGTCACCCTTTACCACGTTGTCACATCGCCGACGTCGCAGAACGGACCAGGCGCTGCCAACAGCAACAGCTATAAGAACGGTGATGGTCATAATCCACCATTGTTGAGTAACACCTGCGAATATTGCGCCGAAAATCATTCCCCCTATTAGAGCGCGGTAGAACCAGCCTTTGGGCATTCCGAGGTATCCCGGTTCCGCTTCAGTTTCCATCTGGCCAGCCTAGGCAACTCAGATAGGGAGTCAACCACGGCCATGCCTAGGCGATCCCTCATCAGGACGCTGCCGACCCATGATGAGCACGTTGACGAGTTGCCAAATTCACTATCGAGCCCACGCACCAGAGCGCTGCGCAGCCGACTGACCGTGTGTGCCGATGCCGCGGTGCCGACATCTTGAAACGACCCCATCCCGCCATGGTCCAAGGTGAGAGCATTTTCGCGTTGCCTCAAGCAAAATGCCTCGGTCTGCGATATCGATGAATTGCTCGTCGAGCCAGTCGGCAACTTCTATTCGTTGCTTGTCCTGCTCTGTCCGGGCCGCAGCACGTAGCTCCTCTGCTGCGGCGATTATCTCGTCTCGGATGGCTTCCAAGCTGTACTGCTGTCTACGGCCCATTCATAAATCCTATGTGGTTGTCATTCACTTACCACAGCAACGGATCCCAAGCCGAACGGAAAAACTCTGGTCCGCCGTGTGTACTCGCTCGGCCGGGATTTGGATGACCAACATGGTTCCAATGAACTCATTGACCGCACCAACGCATAGAAGGATTATGCCGAGCCGCCGGGGTGCCATCACGCCAGCATATTCGACGGCACAATCGAGTGCCCGTAAGCCGACAGGCTCACGGGCACTTGAGGTCGCCTTGTGAGTGTGGGTGGTTTCTCAAAAAAGACCAGCGGCTGAACCTAGCCGTCGCTAAGGAGAATCCCAAGATAGTCTGCGGAACGTACGTGTCCTCTCACGTCGAGGTTCCAGGCGGGCCGTATAAACCTTTCCGAGCTAAGGCGCAGGTACTGAACCTCTGTTACTTCCGTAGGTTTCCACGATTCCCTGAAAATCCCATTGGGCTCGTAACCCAAAGATTTTGACACACCTAGAGAAGCCGAGTTCCAGACTGCTGCCTCGGAGACAGCGGTGTTCGCCTTTAACCAATCAAATGCGTAGAGGATGACTGCTGTTCGCATCTCCTTGCCGAGGCCTTGGCCCTGAGCATCTTGGCGGAGCCAGGAGCCCGTTGACACCGTCTTGAGTGTGCCAAACCCTTCGGCACTCAAGTCCTGACACCCGACAAAGTCGTTGCCTCTCCAGACTCCGAAGTGGAGTGCCCACTTCTCCGGTGTCGATTCTGCACGTGCCCGCCAAATCCGTCGTGCAGTGTTTGCGGAAAGATCTTCAGGGCGTGCCTCCGTCCACGGATGGGAAAAAGGCATCTGCCCTGGGGGATGTATGCCAGCCTCCGCGGCTTCCACTGCAGCGGGCAAGTCCGCATCTTGGATCGGTCGCAGAACCAAACGTGGAGTGGAGAGAACTAATCCGAAGGGTGGCCACAAGGTGGCTAGGCTGGTCACCCCTAATCCTAACCAGACGTTGTGACGTTGATCCGGCTCGAAATCCGTAACCTCCTATGTGCACGGCCCGTTGAGGGATCGGCTACCGCCATACGACATTCGTCCTTGCTTCGGTGAGAGCATGGCGGAATGGCTACTCTCGCTGTTCGCCCTCTGCCGGCAGGAGCGGTGGATCTGCATGTCGCGCGACGCCGACGTCACTGGTCCGTGAAGCTCGAACCGTTCTCCATCGGAGTTGTTCCCATTACTGAGGCCACATACGCCCAGATGATGGGCGATGATAAACCAAGCTCCATGTCGCCCGTGGTGGATCTGAGCTGGCTGGATGCAGTCAGGTTCTGCAACACGGCATCAATCTACGATGGACTCGTGCCCGTCTACACAATGGATGAGGGCAATGTGACTTGGCAGACTGAAGCTTCCGGGTACCGGCTGCCGACGGAAGCCGAATGGGAGTATGCCTGCCGGGCCGGTACGACGGGGCCGCATTACGGGTCCCTCGAGCGGATCGCATGGACTGCCGACGATCAGGTGGATGAACCTCAAGCTGTCGGATTGAAGCAGCCCAACACTTTCGGCCTGTATGACACGCTGGGGAACGCTTGGGAATGGTGCTGGGATCTGCTCGACCCAGCACGATATGGAGACTACCGAGTCTTCCGTGGAGGTGGTTTTGCTGACAAACGTTGGAGCGTTCGGGCGTCCACGCGGCGGGGAGGAGCACCCGGGATGAAGCATCCCGACGTCGGCCTCCGAGTAGCCAATGGCCTTTTTCATACGGGGCAATCTGCACAGGGCTGGTCAGCTCAAGCAGACATCAAGCGAGGGACCGTTTGGGGGCCTTTACCGTCAGGCTGGACACCTTTAGGTGAGTAGTACGCGGCCTCCCCCCTGCTAACCCCGCGTGGTGACCTTGAAAAGGATTCTCAGCGAACACCTTGTGTGCGTCTGACATAGATGCGTTCAAGGTTTACTAGATGTCAGGTTTCTGCGCATATGCGGAGAGGACGAGGACCATCACGGTCGTAACCACCATCGCGAGGAGCGGTACCCAGAACGCGATCCGGCGCTGGGCGAGCATCACGAGCGTGGCTGCTGCCGCCGCGAGTGGGATGAGGAAGACGAGAACGATGCCAGTCGTTGCCGCCCAGTGCGGTACTGAACGGGTTCCGTCCATCCAGTCGGACGCGCCGAGGGCGATAATCAAGTACTGCACGACGGCGACGAACGGCTGCGCGACCAAGAAGACGATTGAAAAGACGCGGTCGATGATTGAGGGCTGTCTGGCACTTCGTTCATCGACCTGTGTTTCTGTATCCACTATTCGTCCTAACGCATGCTCGAAGTATTTCCGCTGCCGTCGACGTAGTCTATGGGACTGCCTAACGACCAATCAGCTGCACCAGCCGCGTGCTCATGACCCGACTCAACCGGCCGCACCCGGGACTGCCCGGCCTTGCGAACACGTCCGGCAAAAGAGAAGGGTCAAATAACCGTCGGCTTCCCCGAAATCCGTTCCCCGTTCTGCCGCCGGCCGACATCGGCTGTCCCAGTCAACGACGGGCTTACGGACGTATCCAATGTCAGTTCTCTAGATATGATCTGGGGATGGTGAGCTTCCTGCAACAACCCGAGTGGCACGACACCCCTATCCTTCCGGTATCGATTACCAGGGTCACCGCGCAGAAGTGGCTTGATGCATACGTGGCAGCCTGGAAGTCCTATGACGAACGACAGATTGCGGACCTTTGGTCAGAGACTGCTGAGTGGCACTACCCCTTCCAGATGCGGGCATCAGGACGCGAAGAGATCGTTGCTGAATGGATGAGTGAGCGCGACGCCTTCGTAGGTGAGTCCTTTGATGCCAAGTACTATCCGGTCGCCATTGAGGGTGACCGAGTTGTCGCTCATGGCCGAACAGTCTTCTACCAACCGGGCAGTGATCGCGTGGTCACGGCATACGACAACATGTGGTTTTTACGGTTTGATGACTCGGGACGGTGTTCCGAGTTCCATGAGTGGTACGCCGGCCGCCCTGAGGATGAACCAGATCGGGCAGTTCCTGAGCGCTAGCTCAGCGAGCATAGACAAACTAACCGTTGGACGCTCCGCAGGAGGATCCCTTTCGAAAAGGACAAAGCCACCGCCAGGCCGAAGGGATCTGAAGGGTAGTAGTTTCGCGCCTTGAATATGCTTGCGTAGTACATGCGATGCTTGCAAATACCCCGTCCACTGTAGCAAGGAGTACGCTCGTGAGCCCCTATGAGGTAAGCCCCCAAGACGCCGCTATCACGATCGCGGAAACCGACCGGCTGGCCGCAAAAATGCACAAAGATGTGTATGCAATGCGTGTCGCGATGGTGAGCCTGGCCGCCGCTACTGCCTTCGGGCTGCTCATCATTGGGTTGGTCCCGTCGATCGGTGCTGTCGTCGCTGGAACCACCGCGGTAGTCGCCGCAACCATTCCGGTATCACTCGTCGGCGCAACCGCACGAGCACGCGACCGGGCGTTCTCTCGCCGCTACCTTTTTACTATTGGCTTCTGGGCTCTGTTCTTCGCCGGGACGATCATCACAGGCATGTACCTCTACCCGCAAGTACCGGGCTTCTGGATTCCCGCGGCAATCCTGTGTGCAACCCCGCCTGTCGCCTTCATCGTCACAGGAAACCGAGCGGCCCACTAATGGCACACCCACGATCCGAGCTCGATAAAGAACTACTCTCTCCTCTCCGGCTTTCCATCCTCGCCGCTCTCTCCCGAGTGGGCGAAGCTGAGTTCGCCGCCATTCGCGACGCAATTGAAACGAACGACGCTGAGCTTTCACGACAGCTCACCAGACTCTCTGATGTTGGCTACGTTCGTATCGATAAGCAGCGATCGGGCCGTTACATGAAGACGTGGCTATCCCTCACAAAAGAAGGACACGCAGCCCTCACCGCACACATCGCGGCACTCAAGCGGATCACAGACAACTAAGATTTCAATCCTGTTCAACGTTGCCCGGCTAGGGTTCCTCTTACGGCCACTCAGGGAGTCAAGCGGTAGGTGGCAAACTGGGTGACGTGATAAACACCATCCGCGATTTAGGGCCTGCCAATGTCGAGGCGCTGCAGAATTTACTCGAATCGGTCCCGGACTATGCCGAGCGGATTGCCGGCTATCCGCCGGGGCCGGCGGACGCCCCCAGCGCCTTGATCTCCGTACCACTCAACTTTCCGCGGGCAAGCGTGGAACCGGCTTGTGGAATGGTGCCGACCTCGTCGCCTTTGCCGACATCCTTTTCGGTTACCCTGATCCCGCCGCGGCCTATATCGGACTTTTCATCGTGCACGGCGACCACCCTGGGAAGGGCTTGGGACGAGAGCTCCACGACGCGGTTCTTGCGCGCGTTCACCGGCAATCGTCCGCCGAACGCCTGCGGCTCGGGATCGTCGAGAAGAACGCGGCTCAGCGGAACCATTCTGGCGAGCACTCGGATACCTGCCGACCGGCGAACGGAAAACCGTACCACTACGACAAACTCAGCAGTACCGTCACCCTCTGGGAACGGCCCATCGCACGGGCTCACTGAAGAGCACCGAGTCCCGCCCTGTGGAGGATCCCCTGGTGGAACGCCAGCATGCCTGCGCGCCAGGTGAACGGTGGGTTGCTGTGGACTTCTACCCCCTTAGGCAGAAATACGCCATCCCGAGTACGCCTCGGTAGCCCTGTTCATATGTAGCGCGCTGTTCCACATACTGCCGACGGACCTGCCCTGCGGCGGGATGGCTGGCATCATGTGCTTCTAGCCAGCGGGTAAACCTGTCGCGATATCCGGCCTCGAAGACGTCCCACTCCTGAACGCTTGCCTGGTCGCCGTCCACCACCTCGAAACCAGCGGCACGGATCTGCTCGCGTAGCGCATCCGCTGTCAGGTACTCGTCATCACGTCCAGCCGCAGGGGCGGTAGCAGCCGGATGAGGTGTTGCTGACCAGATCGCCTCGCCGTAGACGAGTCGGCCGCCGGGGAGCACCAGGGCTCGAAGGGCGCGCAGGGCTGCGGCATAGTCGAGCGGCTGCGCGTCCTCTACCGGCGGCCCCCAGATCTGGCTCGCGCCGATGCAGATGACGGCATCTGCGGGGCGAGCCTGAGCTTCTGCCCCGGGCGTCGAATCAAAAGTCGCTCTGTTGAGCAGCCCACGAGCCAATGCCTGTTGCTTCGCCCGGTCGATGGATGCGGAAGCACTGTCCACTCCGCGTCCCCGTGCCTGCGGGGCCGCCGTCAAAACCCGAAGTAGCAGTTCGCCCCATCCGCACCCCATGTCCAGAACCTCAGCCGGCGCCGGGTCGGACAAGAACGCCACAAGGTGAGCGGCACGTTCCTCGGAAAGCGGGGTGAGCCAGGTCAGGGACTCATATAGGGGCGGCAGTTCAAGCAAAGTGTCGTCGGTCACTCAGGGATGTTCTCACGATTCATGGAAGCGGCTGCTTGGGATATCCGCTCGTCCGGCAACGGACCTCTGAACGGCATGACACCGAGGCGATGGGGGTAACTTGGACGGCTCGAGAGTCAATTAGCCATTGGGCGGCGATGCGGCGGCTCTACTTACGGGCATCCTCGGGACCCTTCGAATCCATCATCTGGTCCAGGACCAGGGAGCTCATGGCCGCGATGACCGCCATCACACGCCGCGGCCGAGCCACCCCGCGCCGGAGCAACCATGTTTCAAGCCGCTCATCCAGCACCAGGCTCACTGCCAAGACCCCGCTCACGGTGATGCCCACCGTCGCCGCCAGCACGGCCAATCCGATTGCCGGCAGCCTTGCCGGGCGGGCGTCTGCGCGCACATAGGAAGGGAGGGGTGCGGTGCCCGCAGCGCCGTCGGTGGAGCGGGAAGCGGCCGGAGTGACAAGATCGATTCTTCCGGCGGAAGCCTGCTCCCTCCCTTTCTGACTGCCCTTCCACACGGCTGCCGCGGCGATGATGCCAATGGCGGCGCCGGGCGCAAGAACGTAGACGCGGCGCGCCCCCGGGGACCAACCGGCCGGGCTTTTGAGGGTGAGCACACCGGATACAGCGGCAAGCGTGAGCGACAGCGGAAGATTCTTCATGGCCAACACGGTACATGGCGCACGGCCAGGACGAAGTGATCCCACATCCGTACGCGGATCCCTTGGGAAACTCGAGCAAGGCAAGAAGTTTCGTGGGCCGAGGAACTCCGATTCGAGGCAACGCGGCACACAGGTCATTTCCCTAAGCATCTGACCAGGAGTGAACGTCCCAAGCTCGGCGCGGGATTCAATAGTCGCGATTGCCTTTGTAGCGACGTCCGACGGCCATCCTCCCGCGACAAGCAGCTGCTCCAGCTCGTCGAAGATATTCGCTGCCGGCCCTGGGGACTGGCTTGGGCTTTCGCACAGGTCCTGTTGCGGCAATGCCTATCCGGGGGCGCCGGCTGAAACGGACGGGAAGTCCCCGGTGTTCGTCTCAGTTCCCGGTTCGGGACAGCGCGCAACCAGCCCTTCGAGGAGTCCACTGCGGGCCAGTTCGAGGTGCAGCTCGGTCTGGCGGAGCGCGGCATGCAGGAAGAACCCGTGCAGGCGGGGCCAGCCCGCTCCGTGCAGCCGACACGCGTAGTCCCACACGGACGCGTCCCCGAGCTCCGGCAGCAGATCCGCAATCCGCTGCGTGCGCCGCAGATGATGCTTGCAAATTTCGGCAGCGCGCGCGTCAAGTCCGCGGAAGCGGAACTCGTGCCCCGGCAGCACCTCATATCCGCCGAACCGCTGCAGGGACTGCAGTGACGTCAGGTAGTCCGGCAGCGGCTTGTCTCCGGGGCGGGAACCGAGCCCAAACCCGGAGTGGATCTGCGGCAGTATATGGTCGCCGGTGTAGAGGAGCTTGCGCTCATTGTCGGCGAAGCACAGGTGGCCTCCCGTGTGACCGGGTGTCGCGAGAGCGGTTAAGCTGTGGGAGCCCAGATCCAGCACGTCGCCGTCGTCCAGCAGCAGGTCCGGCTCAATGTCGGAAAACGCCGGCGGCCGCGCAAATGCAGCAGTGAGCTCGCCCCGGCGTGCAGCGGGTACTCCCCATGCCTCCAGGACCCGGCTGTACGACGCCGGACTTCGCAGCTCGGGGCTGAGCTGATGTGTCAGGACAGCCCGCTCCTCGCGGGAGAGCACCACCCTCGCACCCGTCATGGCTCTGAGCGTGGCTGCGATGCCGAGGTGGTCGGGGTGGTGATGGGTGGCGACGACGGTGGAGAGGTGTTCAAGGGTAAGCCCGATCAGCCCCAGGGAACGGTGAAGGGCTTCAAGGTTCCCGGGTGAGTCCCAGCCCGGGTCCAGGATGGAGAAGCACGCCGAGTCGCTGCTGAGCAGGACGTAGCTGAGAGTGTAGGTGACACTGCCTTCGGGGATGGGTGCGGCTATGGCCCACACGTTGTCCGCGACGAGTTCAGGCCGGGGCAGCCGAGAGGACTGCAGCGCCGCCTGCTGCCCGGCGCTCGTCGGGCGGACAGTGCGCACTCCATTGCTGCTCATGGCGAGAGTCTAGCAAGCACTTGGTCCGACATCCCGACAGCCTTCAGCCGCGCTCGCCGCGGAAATCCACCGGCTTCCGGGCCAGAAATCCTTCGCGGGCCCGGGCATACTCCTGCCTGCCCAGCAGGTCCGACTGAATTTCCAGCTCCCGCTGCAGGGCTGCGGCCAATGCCGGGGCCTCGGCGGCACGCAGCAGCCGTTTGGTTTCCGTCACCGCGGCGCGCGGTGCGGAACACAGCCGGCTCACCACCTCGCCAATGCGGGCCTCCAGCTCCGCAGCCGGCACCACCTCGCCCACCAGACCCCATTCCGCGGCGAGGGCCGCCGGAATGCGTTCGCCGCCGAACGCCATGCGGGCTGCCCGCGTCCTGCCGGCGCCGGTGACGACGGCGTGGGTCGCACCGCCGTCGGGCACCAGGCCCAGGGGCAGGAACGGCAGCAGGAAAAAGGCCGAGTCAGCGGCGAGCACCAGATCGCAGGCGAAGGCGATGGAGGCCCCGACGCCGGCAGCCGGCCCGTTCACCGCCGCGATGACCGGCGCCGGCATGGCGGCGATCAGTGACACCACTTCCCCGGCTGCTGCGACAGTTGCCCCGTTGACGTCGGTGCCGAGATCCGCGCCGGTGCAGAAGGCACGTCCCGCCCCGGTGATGACGACGGCGTCAGCGTCCCGGGCCGATTCGAGGGCTTCGGCGAGTTCCGCCAGGGCGGCGGTGGACACGGCGTTGAGCGTGTCAGGGCGGTTGAAGCGCAGCCATGCCACTCCGTTGGTGGACTCAATGCTGATGGAAGTTTCGGTCAGCGTCATCTGCGCTCCTGCGGTTTTGTTGTCGGTTGTCGGCTGGCGGCTGCCCGTTCCGGGCAAAGAGGTGCTCACCAGTCCTGCCAGGGAATGATGGTGCTCAGGGGCGAGGAGAAAAGCACCTCGCCGACGTCCCGCGGGGCGTCCGGAGCCGTTTCAAGCCTGCGCTCCGCTTTTCGAACGGACTCAGCTGTTGTGCCGGGGTCCTCGTCGAGATAGAGCATCCTGATCCGCAGGCCGCCCGGCGGTTCGGCGAATGTGGCGGTGAACGGAAGTGTGCCGTGCTGCTGCGGATGGCTGAAGGAGAAGGTCCAGGCCCCGGCCACCCCGTCAACGTTGAGCAGTTCCGGGATCAGCCGGGTGTCCTCCCAGGTAAAAGAACTGTGGGTGTCGAGTCCGTGCGGCTCGGCGTAGCGGGTCAGGGTGAGGTGCAGGCCGCGGTTGGGGCGGTAGGGCAGCACGTCCGGATCCACCAGCACCCGATGTGCCGCATACCCCTTGACGGGGCGGAAGAAGCCGAGAAGCGGACGCCGAACGCCGGGGATGATGGGGCCGCGGCCCCATTGAAAGGAAGCGTCTCCGAGGTTGTTCCAGGCCGTGACGCTCTCCTCGGTGGGTGACCGGAACCAGTACATCGCGACATAGTCGGTGCCGGCCAGGGCGTCAGCGCCGTTCGGTGAGTTGGCGCCGGTCGTTGATCCAGTGCGGCCTGCTGCACTCCCCCGCGACAGCGCTGCCTCCGGGTCAGCTACGCGGGCCCATCTGTCTCCCCAGGCCACACCGGGAAGCGCGAGGTTTTCCGGCCGGTGGTCGAGCTGGTGCCAGCGGTTGTAGGCCTCGTGCGAAGAGGCGTCGGTGAGTTCCACAAATGAAAAGAAGGCCAGGTCGGCGAGCATGGATTTCCTCTGTCTAGCGCTTGTTTGGTCAGGCTAGCAGACTGCAGACCCGGACGCTTGGAAGTCCCAACGGGATAAGGGCGTGATCTAAAGAGTGGAGGTTCCTGCCACTAAAGCCGGGCCTTCAGATCGTCGAGTTGACCAGTGCTGTGGGTTTCAGGAGCTTGAAGGCTTCATGACGGAGTTCCCGAGATGTCATCGCACCGTTGCCGAGTTTGGTAGACGGTGGTCTCATCGAAACCTTGCGCGTCGAACAGACATAGACTGCACGCACGTTCGGTGGGCGTCTTGGACGCCGCTAGATCCATACTGCCGCTCGATCCATACCAAGGAGACATGATGCAGACACGAACATTGGGCACGCAGGGCCTGACCACTTCCGCCATCGGCTACGGCTCGATGGGAATCTCGCTTGCCTACGGTCCCGGTGATGAGCAGGAAGGCAATTGCTGCAATCCGGAAAGCGCATGAGTTGGGCGTGACGTTCTTCGACACAGCCGAGCTGTACGGCTGGGGTGCGAATGAGGAAATCGTTGGCCGGGCCGTGAAGAGCTTCCGCGACGAGGTCGTCATCGCCACGAAGTTCGGCTTCACGCGCGACGGCGGTTTCGATAGCCGCCCGGAACACATCCGCGACGTCGTCGAGAACAGTTTGCGCCGTCTCGGAGTTGACCACATCGATGTGCTCTACCAGCACAGGGTGGACCCCAACGTCCCCATCGAGGACGTCGCCGGAACCGTGAAGGAGTTTATCGATGCCGGCAAGGTGAAGTACTTCGGTCTCAGCGAAGCCGGCCCGGAGACCATGCGCCGCGCGCATGCCGTTCACCCTGTCTCGGTCCTTCAGACCGAGTACTCCCCCTTCGAACGCGACGTGGAGGTGCTGTTCCCCGTCCTGAACGAGCTTGGCATCGGCTTCGTGCCCTACTCGCCTCTCGGGCGCGGGTTCCTCACCGACACCGCGAAGCCCGCCGCCGAGTATGACGAGACCGACATGCGCAGCTGGGACGCCCGCTGGCAGCCCGGCAACTTCGAGAAGAACGTCGACACCACCCGTAGGCTGACTGATCTCGCCGCAGCCAAGGACGCCACCGTGGCGCAGCTCGCCCTCGCCTGGCTGCTCGCGCAGGGAGAGCATATCGTCCCGATCCCCGGCACCCGCAGCGCCAAGCGCGTCGAGGAAAACGTTGGCGCCGTCGACCTCAGCCTCACCGAAGCCGATCTAGCCCGCATCAGCGAGATCCTGCCGACCGGCGGCTTCGGAGCTCGCTATCCCGAGGGCATGAGCCCGACCTGGCAATAGTTGTGACGGTTGTCGATCTTCTGCCATAGTGGCCGAGCGATTAGAGTGGCGCCGTCGCGAGCGTCTTCCGCGACACCGAATCGGTGTAACCATGACCAAGAATCCAATCGGTGCGGCACCGGCAGTGAGTCTCACTCTTCTTCCGGACCATTTGAGCATTTACCGTTTCGATCCCCTTACCGCGTTGGAGGATGTTGGCCAGCTGCCTGGTCTGTGGTCGATCACCCGCACCTGGAAAGAGCTTTCCGTGGTGGCGGAAGAAAGTGCCTGTCTTATGGCGGACGATGTTGATTCAGGGTGGCGCTGCCTTTACGTTGACGGGCCGATTCCGTTCAACTTGGCCGGGATTGTTGCCGGCCTCACAACGGCGGTCGCCCAGCAGGGCTTACCAGTCTTCGTTTTATCGACTTTCGACAGTGACCTCCTACTCCTGCGCGGTGAATTTCTGGATCAGTCTCTGCAAGCCCTGCGAGACAAGGGTTATCTGATCCGACACCCGGAAGCGCAGGTCGACGTCGACCCCTCACGCGGAAAGCCGACAACCTGAATACGTGTGCGGCGTCGTCGTTTGGGGAGAGCACACTGCCGCCGGCTCGGGCTCTGGCCTAGCCTTGAAACGAACCGGCAGGGAGGCTGCGGGCCGGGCGGCCACCTCCGTTACTTCTTGAAGGCGTCCGGCAGGTCCCCCAAACATCGCAGCTTCTCGGAGCGTCACCATCAAAGGGAGCATCAATATGTGCACAGGCATCAGGTTCTCGGACGGCAGCGGCAACCTCTATTTCGCCCGCAACCTCGACTGGACATCCGATTTCGGGGAGAAGGTGGTGGTGACGCCCACCGGGTACGCCACCAAGTCGCCCTTCGGCGCGGTGCCGAAGATCCAACATGCCGTCATTGGCATGGGCATCGTGGAGGAAGACACGCCGCTCTACTTCGACTGTGGCAATGACGCCGGCCTGGCGGTCGGCGGCCTTAACTTTCCGGGGTACGCGGAGTACGCGTCGGCACCGGTTGAAGGCGCGACGAATGTTGCCGCGTTTGAGTTTCCGCTCTGGGTGGCCTCCCAGTTCTCCAGTGTTGACGAGGTAGAGGCAGCCCTGGACAAGGTTGTCATTGTGGATCGGCCGATCAACGCGAAGTACCCGAGCTCGCTGCTGCACTGGTTGATCGGCGACTCGACGCGCGCCATCGTTGTGGAGTACACGCACGACGGCATGCATGTCTTCCACGACGACGTCGATGTCCTGGCAAACCAGCCCGGCTTCGGCTGGCACCACGAGAACCTGCGCAACTACCTCAATGCCTCGCCCGATTTCCCGGAGGAGGTCGTGCTCAACCAGGCGCACCTGGCCCCGTTCGGCTCGGGGTCGCTGATGCGGGGGATCCCCGGCGACTACTACTCGCCGTCGCGGTTTGTGCGCGCGGCCTACGTCCACGCGAACTACCCGCCCAAGACGAGCGAAGAGGAGAATGTCAGCCGTGCGTTCCACACCCTGCAGTCGGTCTCGATGGTGGACGGAAGCGCGGCCATGGGGTCGGGCGAGTTTGAAATAACCACCTACACCGGGCTTTTCTCATCCCGGACCACGACCTACTACTGGAACACCTATGAAGATCCGGCAATCCGCAGCGTAGCGATGGCCGACCATGCGGCGGATGGAACGGACCTCGTGGTCGTCTAGCTCTCCGGAGGCGAGGTCACCCTGACGTTCCAGCATCCCACCCCGATCGGCGAAGTCGTTGAGGTGTCCGGAAAGATCGTCGAGCTGAAGGCACGAACAGTCGTCGCCGAGGGAGCCATCAGCCACAACGGGCGCGCCACGCTCAGTGCACGGGGGTTCTTCGTTCCGGCGAGCAGGCCGTGAGCGCCAGCACCCACTCAGGGCGGCCGCCGGGCCCTGCGGTCATAACCGCTCGCTGCCAGCGGTGCTGTCGTGAAGCGCTGCAGTTATGGCATCGGCGGCACGCCGGACCAGCGGCCCGACGCTCTGCAGCGGAATGCTCCCCCGGCGCGCAACCGAGACCGCACCAACCGGCCCCTCCGGACCAAGGATGGCAGCACCCACGGAGCTGACGCCGCTGGCACCGCCGCTGGCGTCGCGGTAAGCGACGCCTCCGCGCCGTCGAACAATTCCCAGGTCCCGGTGCAGAACATCACGCCCGCCGGAACGATTGGCCCCGGCGTGATCAATGACGGCGTCAACCTCCTCGGGGGCCAGCCAGGAGAGCATTGCCATTCCGGAGGTGGATTCCGGGGCGAAGATCCTGGTGCCGATCCGTGTTGGCACGCTGGATTCGGCTCCGGCGCCGATCCTGTCCACATAGTCCACGAAGCTCCCGTGCATGATCCCGAGGTGGGCAACACAGCCGGTCTTGCCGGCCAGCTCGCTCAGCACCGGAGACGCGGCGGCCCGCAGTCCGTCAAAATCCGCCAAAACGCCGCGGTACGCCAAGCGCGGGCCCAGCACATAGCCCTCCGCCTCGTGCCCCACCCAGCCCAGGTCTGCCAGCTGGCGGAGTAGCCGGAACGTCGTCGAGCGCGGAAGCCCGGTAATTCCTGCGACGTCCTCGAGCATGAGGTGGCCTGGCGCCTCGCCCAGGCAGTCCATGATCAGGGTGACGCGCTCGAGTACGCCGCTGCGTGGTCCCGCGTCCTCTTGCTGTCCGTCAAACATGACTACAGCCTGCCCGGCGTTCCGACCGGCGCCTTGCCGATTCCACCCAGTGGGACGACGGCGGGAGCACGGCGGAAGATCACCTAGCGTAAGGCGAAACGTTGTGACAACAAGGAGAAGATGCGGTGCGAACGTACGCTGAAGTAGTTCGAGGGCGCGTGCATGATGAGCATGAGGGTCTTCGCTTCGAGGGGCGGAGCTGGAGTTGGGCCGAGGTCGTCGCCGAGGCTGCAGCCAGGGCGGCCATCCTGGACACGATCGAGCCCGGAGCCGGACGCAGCCAGGTCCATGTCGGGATCCTCCTGCAGAACACTCCCGATTTCGTCTTCTGGCTGCTGGCCGCAGGGCTGAGCGGCGACGTCGTCGTCGGCATTAATCCCACCCGCCGCGGGGTCGAGCTCACGCACGACATGGCCCATGCTGACTGCGATCTGCTGATCAGCGAGCCGCTCTACCTGGCCGCAGACGACCGCCCCGAACTTCCGGTGCCCGCCGACCGCATCTTCGATGTGGAGTCCGCTGCCTATGCCGAGCTGATCTCCGCCCACGCCGGCTCGCCGCTGCCGGCGGAGATTCCGGACCCGGCAGCGATCTATCTGCTGCTGTTCAGCTCCGGTTCCACCGGCGCCCCCAAAGCCGTGATCTGCACCCAGGGCCGCCTCGGTGCCCTGACCCCGAACTTGAAGGATCGCATCTCGCTGCACCGCGATTCGGTCAGCTTCCTTCATCTGCCGTTGTTCCACGGCCACTCCATCATGATGAACCTGGCGACTGCCGCCGAGGTGGGCGCAACAGTGGTCATGGTGCGGAAATTCTCGGCCACCCGGTTCTCCAGCGACCTCCGGGAGCACAAGGTCACCTTCGTCAACTACGTCGGTCGCGTGCTGAGTTACGTGCTGGCCCAACCGGAGGATCCGGCCGACGCCGACAACTCCCTGGAAGCAGTTTTCGGTTCCGAGGCTTCCCCCGCCGAGGCCGCGGCCTTCCGCGAGCGTTTCGGCTGCGAGGTTCGCGAGGGTTTCGGCTCCAGCGAGGGCATCGTGCGCATCGTGCCCGTGCCGGGCACCCCCGCCGGGTCGCTGGGACTTCCCGCTCCGGGAATGATTGTGGAAGTCCGCTCCGACGACAACGTCGAGCTCCCCCGGGCCCGGTTTGATGAGAGCGGCCGGCTGCTTAACGCCGAAGAGGCCACCGGCGAGATCGTCGTGGTCGGTGCCGGGCCCCGGTTCGAGGGTTATTACAAGAACCCGGAAGCGATGGCGGAGCGGCTGCGGTTCGGCGGCGAAGACTTCTGGACCGGCGACCTGGCCTACCGCGATGAGGACGGCTACTTCTACTTTGGCGGCCGGACCGCCGACTGGCTGCGGGTGGACGGAGAAAACTTCGGCACCGCACCCATCGAGCGCATCATCTCGCGCCACCCGTCAGTCTCCGGCGCGCACGCCTACGCCGTGCCCGATCCGCGCACCGGAGACCAGCTCATGGTCACCCTGGTGCTGCACCCGGGTGCCGAGTTTGATCCGCTCGACTTCGCGGCCTTCCTGGACGCGCAGCCGGACCTGGGCACCAAGTGGCGTCCGACGTTCGTGCGGATCGTCGACAAGGCACCCACCACGGCGAACGTGAAGATCGACAAGGCGCCGCTGCGCAAGACCGCGTGGGAGGCCGACGACGTGTGGTGGGCTGCCAGCCGCACCAGCCCGTTTGTCCCGCTGGACCAGGAGCTGCGCGAAACGATTCGCGCCGAATTCATCGCCGCCGGCCGCATCAATTCCCTGCCGGCAGCATCGCAGGCTCTCGTCGGGGCAGGTGCCTGATGCCCACTCTGGAAGAGAGCCAGCGCGGCGCAGCACACGCCCTCAGCGCCGAAGACCTCCAGCGGTTCGTCGGCACGGTCGCCGAACCACCCCGGGTGGCCAGGTACGCAGTCTCAGAAGCAATGATCCGCAACTGGGCCGAGGCCCTCGACGATCGGAATCCGGTCTACGTTGACGACGCCGCGGCACAGGAAACCGGCCGCAGCGGGGTGATCGCTCCCCCGGCCATGGTCTCCACTTGGATCATGTCGGGATACCGCCGATGGCGTGAAGTGCAGCGTGCCCGCAGGGACGGCGTGGTCGAAGAGACCCCGTACTCCGAGTTGTTGTTTCTGCTCGACAAGGCGGGGTACACCTCGGTGGTCGCCACCGAGCTGGAGCAGCATTACGAGCGCGAACTGACCGTGGGAATGCACGTGACCTGCCACTACACCATTGACTCCATTGTCGGCCCAAAGAAGACAGGGCTCGGTGAGGGATACTTCATCACTCTCGGAAAGCGCTACGAAGACGCCGAGCAGGCAACCATCACAACCGAACAGTTCACGCTGCTGCGGTTCCGGCCCAAGGAGACAGCATGACAGCCCCGGGAACAGCAGTTCCGCCGCTCGTGCGGACGCACGACAACGTGTTCTGGTTTGACGCCGCGGCCGAAGGGCGCCTGGTCGTGCAACGCTGCACCGACTGCAGCACGCTGCGCCATCCGCCGGCACCCACCTGCCCGCAGTGCCGCTCCTTCGAGTGGGACTCGGTGGAATCGAACCGGCAGGGCACCCTGCACAGCTGGACCGTTGTGCACCATCCCCAGGATCCGGCCTTCACCTACCCGCTGCTGGTCGGTCTCGTGGATCTGGACACCGGAACCCGGCTGGTGGCCGATTTCGAGCCGACCGACCATGACGACCTCGCCATCGGCTGCGCCGTCGAGGTGTACTTTGCCGAGCACGCCCACGGCGAGAAACTGCCGCGGCTCCGGCTGCGGCGCGAAACAACGAACGCTACACAGCAGCAAGGAGCGTCATGAGCAAGCTTAAACTCGGAGATCAACTTCCCGAGCTCGACATCCCGATCGACCGCAGCTTCATCGTGGCCGGCGCCATTGCCTCGCAGGACTTCGAGGACGTGCACCACGATCCGGATGCTGCCCGGCGCGGCGGCTCCCCGGACATCTTCATCAGCATCAATTCGAGCAACGGCGTGCTGGGCCGTTATGTCACGGATTGGGCCGGGCCCGCCGCGCGGCTGCGTTCGGTCAAGCTGCGCCTCGGGGTTCCCCTCTATCCGGGTGACGTGCTGCACCTGACCGGAGAAATCGTGGGGCACGATGCAACGCAGGCCACGGTGAAGGTCGTCGGGTCGCATGCCCGCGGCGCGCACCTCACGGCCACGGTGAGCGTGAGCCTGCCGGCGGAGGCTGCAGCATGAGCGGCTTTTCGGGCCGGGCGGCGATTGCGGGCATCGGCGCCACCGAGTTTTCCAAGGACTCCGGGCGCAGTGAATGGCGGCTCGCTTGCGAAGCAGTGCTGGCCGCACTGGCCGATGCCCAAATCGGAGTGGAGGAAGTCGACGGGTTCTCCCTGTTCTCCATGGAAAACAATCCGGAGATTGCCGTTGCCAGGGCGCTCGGCATCCCGGAGCTGAAGTTCTTCAGCCGCATTCCGCATGGCGGCGGCGGAGCCTGCGCTCCGGTGCAGCAGGCAGCGATGGCGGTGGCCAGCGGTGTCGCTGACGTCGTCGTCGTCTACCGGGCCTTCAACGAGCGTTCCGGCCACCGTTTCGGCTCCGGTCCGCCGCAGTTTGCCTACGCCCAAACCACCGACCAGGAGTACCGGAACTGGATCAATCCGTACGGGCTGCTGACGCCCGCGGCCCAGGAAGCTTTCCTGGCCCGGCGCTACATGCATGAGTTCGGCGCCACCAGTGCCGACTTCGGGCAGATTTCCGTCCTCTCGCGCAAGCATGCGGCCAACAACCCGAAGGCGTGGTTCCACAACCGCCCCATTACGATCGAGGACCATCAGGCCTCCCGGTTCATCGCCGACCCCCTGCGCCTGCTGGACTGCTGCCAGGAGACCGACGGCGGACAGGCGCTGGTGATCGTGAGCGCCGAACGCGCCCGCGACCTGCCGCATCCGCCGGCGATCATCACTGCCGCGGCACAGGGTGTGGGACCGCAGCAGATTTCCATGTCCAGCTACTACCGGGACAATATCGACGAGATGCCGGAAGTGGAGCTCGTGGCACGGCAACTGTGGCAGCAGGCAGGACACGGGCCCGAGGGCATCGACGCCGCCATCCTGTATGACGCCTTCACCCCCATGGTCCTGCTCCAGCTCGAGGAGTACGGGTTCTGCAAACGCGGTGAAGCCAAGGACATGATCGCCGACGGCGCACTGGAACTTACCGGCAGCCTGCCGATCAACACCCACGGCGGGCAGCTCGGTGAAGGTTACATGCACGGCGTCAACGGCATCGCCGAAGGCGTCCGCCTGATCCGCGGCACCTCGACCAACCAGCCGGCCAAGACCCTCGCCAATGTGCTGGTCACCGGCGGCTCGCCGGTGCCGCACAGCGCACTCGTACTCGCCAGCGACCGCTGAGCCCAATGACTACTGAGCCCCAGGAGCGAAAAATGAACCCCGATCTCTCACCGGCGGCGAAGCAGCTGCGCACCGACCTGCGCGCCTACTTCGCCGACATCATCAGCGCCGAGGATGCCCGCGACCTCGTGCACCAGACGGAAGGCGGCCCCACCTTCACCCGGATCCTCAAACAAATGGGCGCCGACGGCTGGCTGGGCCTCGGCTGGCCGGAGGAATTCGGCGGGCGGGGCGTGGACCCGGAAGCCCAGTTCGTGTTCTACGACGAGGTGATCCGCGCCAACGCGCCGCTGTCCCTGGTCAGTCTCAACACCGTCGCCCCCGCGCTGATGAAATACGGCACGGCCGAGCAGAAAGAGTTCTTCCTGCCGCCGATCCTCGCCGGCGAGCTGACCTTCGCGATCGGCTACTCCGAACCCGGCGCCGGCACCGACCTCGCGTCCCTGCGCACGACGGCGCGGATCGAGGGCGACGAGCTGGTCATCAACGGGAACAAGCTGTTCACCAGTGCCGGAATCTTCGCCGACTGGATCTGGCTGGCCGTGCGCACCGACCCGGACGCGCCGCGCCACAAGGGCATCTCGGTGGTCATGGTGCCCACCTCGGCGCCGGGTTTCTCCGCCACCGAGATCCACACCGTCGGCGGCATCAGCACCGCCGCCACGTACTACCAGGACGTGCGGATTCCGCTCAGCAACGTCGTTGGCGAGCTCAACGGCGGCTGGCGCATGATCACCAACCAGCTCAACCATGAGCGGGTCGCACTGGCGGCCCGCGGCGGCATTGCGAACGAGATGCTGGGACTGGTGGTGGAGTGGGCCCGCACCGAGCCGCTGGGCTCCGGCCACGTCATCGACCTGCCGTGGGTACGCTCCACGCTCGCCGAGGTGTACGCGCTGCTCTCCGCAGCTGATCTGGTCAACCTGCGCCTGGTTGCCGACGTCGCGGCGGGCACCCTCACCGGCGGCGACGCCGCAGCCGCGAAGGTGATCGGTACCGAAACCGTCGTGGAGGTCTACGGCAAGCTGCAGGAAGTACTCGGCGTGGCAGGCCTGCTGCGCGCCGGCTCTCCGGGCGCCGCCATTTCCGGCCGCGTCGAGACGCTGGCACGGCGGGCACAGAACAATACCTTCGGCGGAGGCAGCAACGAGGTCCTGCGGGACATCGTCGCGGCCAAGGCGCTCGGAATGACACTGGCGGCACGCCGCCAAGAGAAGAAAGAAGACTCCAATGCAGTTCGAACTCGATGAAGACCTGCGCGAAGCAGCGCAGCTCGCGGACGAAATATTCGCCTCACTGGCCACGCTCCAGCGCGTGCGCGACGTCGAGCGTGAGCTCGGCGGCCATGATGAGACGCTCTGGAGCGCCCTGGCCGAGAGCGGCATCCTGGGACTCGCGCTTCCCGAGGAGTTCGGCGGCTCCGGGCTGGGCATGCTGGGCCTGACTGCAGTGCTTGAGCAGCAGGGACGCCGGGTGGCACCGGTGCCGCTGGCCTCCGCCGTCGCCATGGCCGCCCTGCCGCTCGCGAACTGGGGAACCGAGGAGCAGCGGCAGCGCTGGCTGCCCGGTTTCCTTGACGGCTCGGAGCTGATCGTCGGAGCAATCGACGCCGGCGTGGACGGGGACAACGCGGTTCGCGGCGAACGCGACGGTGCGGGCTGGCGGCTGAACGGCGTGCTCGCCGCGGTGCCGGGGGCCACGGCCGCCGCTGCCCTGCTTGTGCCGGTGATGACGGAGACCGGCGTGGTCGCTGCTCTTCTGCCGGTGGACCGCGACGGAGTTCACCGCGAGAGCATCGCGATGACGAACCAGGGGGCCGCAGCCACGGTCACGCTTACCAACGTTCACGTTGACGCCGCTGAGCTGCTCACCGGCGAGGGCGCTCCGGTCCGGCAGGCCCGGCTGCTCGGACGGATCGCGTTGGCGGCCGTCCAGGCGGGTGTCTGTGAGGAAGCGATCAGAATTACTGCTGCCTACACCTCGGAGCGGATTCAGTTCGATCGTCCGCTCTCGACCAATCAGGCTGTCTCGGCCCGAGCCGCGGATGCGCACTTGGACGCCGAGCGGATCAAGCTCACCACCCGCCGTGCGGCCTGGCTCGTTGATCAGGAACATGCTGACGCGGAGTCGGCGTCGCTCGTCGCTTCCTGGTGGGCGGCACAGGGCGGCCTGCGCGTTGTGCACGCCACGCAGCACCTGCACGGCGGCATGGGCGCCGACATCGACTATTCGATCCACCGGTACTTCCTGTGGGGCCGGCAGAACGCCTATTCCCTGGGCAGCGCACCGGCGCTGATGGCCGAACTTGGATCGATGATCGAAACCCTGCCCATGATCGGAACTCCTGCCTGACCTCTGCTCGTCGCAGCTGGTGGCGGCGCACCAGCAATGCTCAATGGCCCCGGATCTTCCGGGGCCATTGGGCATTTGGGGATGCTAAGAAGCTTCGGCTGTCAGGAACTTGGCAATGTCCGCCGCTTCTCAGCGCCGGTCTTTTGTTCGAAGACGTCCTTGTAATCCTCGGCGTTGTCCCCGCGGATCACCAGGTCGGTTCGGATCAGCCAGGGAAGGGTCTCGGGAGATTCGGCCGTCCCTCCGCCATCGCCGCTGGAACCGGCAGCGGTCGCGTCGGCGGGTGCAGTTGTATGGGCTGATGCGGTCGCCTCTTTGGCTGCGGCCGCTCCCGCACCCTGCGGTCCGCCGCCCTTGCCGGACAGGGCCTGCAGGCTGGAATTGCCCTTGAGTCTCAGTCCAACATTTTCCAGCGTGCTGCCGTCGATGGTGACGGTTGCGGAGATCCAGTCCTTGTCGCCCGACTACGAATACCCGGCCAGCATCGCCTGGTATTCCTCGTCGCTGAACTGCACGTTGGTCTCATGCACTGTGCCGTTATCGAAAAATGCCGTTGCCTCTGAGTTCTGGCCGGTCCCTGCGGCCGGTGCCGGCCGTTGAACAGCCGCCGAGGGCCAGAGCGACCGCCAGCCCGGCAGCAGTCAGTGCGGTGCGCGGCCAGCGCGAACGGCAGGGCCTGCCGTTCGCTGTGGTGTCAAAAACATTGGAGAGCCCTTAATTGTGAATTCGGTGGGAAGAGTCGGCACTTTTTACCCGGCGGAGGCCGGGCGCAGCGTGAGGTCGCGCATCAGAGTCCGGTGCCAGCGGTTGGACGGCAGGCCTGGGCAAAGGGCGGCGAGGCCGGTGGCGAACTTGGAAATGCGTGAGAGGCGTACGCCGTGGGTCCACAGGTGCCGGTCCAGGGCCCCGGAGGCGGATCCCGACTTGGTTTCCACCACCACTTTCCGGTCCAGTGTCGAGCCGGGGTGGCCGGGCAGGCTCAGATGACGTCGGAATCGATGGTGGCCCGGCTGCCCGAGCCCGGAAGGTACAAGGTGGTGCGGGCGTAGCCGGACTCCAGAACGGGACGAAGCGCCCCGACGTCCGGCAGGGCCCCGAGGGCGGCCAGAGTTTCCGTGATGTAAGCCAGCCCCTCGGCCGTGATCCGGCTGCGGTCGGCCAAGGCATAGGGAATGCGTTCCTTGACGGTAGTCGAGCGGGCCCCTTCGGTTTTGACCTCGAGAAGCTCACGGCGCTGTCCACATAGGTGCGGACCCGGACCTTGTACCGCCGGCGCCGGTCGTCGGCCGCCAGCAGATAGCTGTCCAGGCCGGGAGTATCGAAGCACAGAGTCCATAGGTGAAGGAGCGCCGCCATCTCAAGCACCCGTGCTTCGGCGGGCAGAGTGGCCAGGACGCGGTCCGCGAGTGAAGCGTCCACGAGGTACTTGCGGTCCACTCTGGTCTGGAGCGTGGCAGCACCGTTGAGCCCATCGAGTTCAATGACGGGCAGCGTGTCGGCGAAGGTCAGCCGGCTCAGGAGACGCGGGCTGGCGGTGCCTGCGCAGGTACAGGCCGAAAGTCAGCATAAAAATTGCGGCGAGGTCCGCCGCAACAAGGATCAGGATATTCATCTTCTGTTCTCCGAGCGTTTGACTGGGGGTACGCACTCATCCTCCCGCTCGTTGCTATGACGGACCTCTGCGAGGTCACAGGGTCGGCACAGGGCAGTGGCTGCGCCGGTTTTCCAGAAGGCCGGGAGACTTTTGGCTAGAGCTTTGCCAGTCCGCCACGGGCCGTGTTCTGGTGACGGAACGGCTGGGTATAGTCTCAACTTTGTCATTCCTGTGAAGGTTCAGTCGGAAACGGAACGGAAGCCATGCGCATCGGTGAACTGGCACGAAAGACCGGGGTACCTGCCCGGATGCTGCGGTATTACGAGGAACAGGGCCTGATCAGCCCCCAGCGCCTGCAGAACGGATACCGCGTTTACGACGACTACCTCGTGGACAGGGTGCAGAAGATCCGCGGGCTGGTGGACTCGGGAATCCCGACCCGCATTGTTGCCGATATTCTGCCGTGCCTGGACAAGCCGCAGAGCATTGTCGTGGATGACCCGGACCCGGAGCTGAAAGAGCTCCTATTGGTGGAGCGGGACCGGATGAGCGTGAAGATTGACTTCCTGATCCAGAACCGGGACGCGATCACCCGCTACGTTGAGGCCCTGGACCGCGCCGCGGCAGCATCGCAGGAGTCCGCCGCGAGCTAGGTTCCCCCTCGCTGGCACACGGACCAGTCACCACCTTCCCGATTTGACCTTGACACTAATGGCAAGGTTGCACCATTAGTGCATGACTAAAAGAACGCTCATGAGCCAGCGCGCAATGATTCTTGGCATGCACCTCAACAACGGCTACGGTTCCCAGCCCTCCGCCTGGCGGATGCCCGGCGTTGATCCGTCCAACTACACGAGCTACGACGCGCTGGTCCGGTACGCGCAGGCTGCTGAACGAGGGAAAGTCGCTTTCCTGTTCCTCCCAGACACCCCCGCCCTGACCAGCGACGTGAACCACGACGCCCCGCAGATGACCCTCGACCCGATGATGGCCCTGGCGGCCATCGCCCGGGGAACCGAACGCATCGGCCTCGTTGCCACCGGATCCACGACCTTCAACGAGCCCTACAACATCGCCCGGCAGTTCAAGGCACTCGACGTCATGAGCCACGGCCGCGCCGGCTGGAATGCCGTAACCACCAGCGACCCCTCGGCTGCTGCGAACTTCGGCCAGGAAATTGCTCCGCGCCCGGAGCGCTACCAGCGTGCACACGAGACGATCCAGATCGCCCAGGCGCTGTGGGGAAGCTGGGAGAAAGACGCCTGGACCAGGAACAAGGAAACCGGACGTTTCGCTGATGCCTCGAAAATCCGTCCCGTCGACCTCCGGGGCGGGATCGTCTCCTCACGCGGCCCGCTGCCCATTCCGCCATCCGAGCAGGGACAACCCGTCATCTTCTCTGCAGGTGGGGGCGAGTACGGGCTGGGACTGGCCGGGCGGTACGCCAGCGGAGTCATCGGCGCGGCCTTCACCATCGAGGACGCACGCGCCCAACGTGAGGCAGCCCGCGATGCGGCCCGCCGGTCAGGACGCAACCCGGACGAAATCAAGTATTTCGCCGGCCTCATGCCGGCCATCGGCGCCACCAAGCGCGCAGCACTGGACCGGCGGCTCATGCTCGGCGAACGGATCTTCCCGCAACGGGTTCCCTACCTCGGGTCAATGCTCGGACTGAACCTGGAACCCAGCCAGCTGGATCAGCCCCTGACCCCGCACCAACTGGCAGCGGCACAGGCAAGTCCGTTCGATCCGCGTTCCCTCCGGGCCCTCGAGGTCGCCCGCGAAGGCTGGACCATTCGCGACATCCTGGCCCACGGCATCATCGACTACCACCCCACCCCGGTCGGCGATGCAACCGTCACCGCGGACCACATGCAGGAATGGTTCGAGGCAGAAGCAGTGGACGGATTCTGGGTATCCGTCGATGTCTACGAGGACGGCGTCGACACCTTCGTCGACGAGGTCGTACCGATTCTTCAGGAACGCGGCCTCATGGCCGCCGACTACGAAGGAAGCACTCTCCGGGACCACCTCGGAGTGCCGGATCAGTACGGGCTCGACAGCAGGGTCCAGTAACTCTTCCGGTTAGGAGACGGCAAGAATGTCGTCGACGTCGTTGCTGCCCAAATTCCGGCCGCCGCGGTACCGGGCGCCAAAGTGTTCCTGCGGCAGACGGGCACGGCCGGGGCCGAAGATCCGCTCCCGCAGGGTCTCCCCCGCCGTATAGCCTTCCCGCAGCCGGCCGCGGCGCCGCAGTTCAGGCACCACCAGCTCACCGAAGTCCCGTGCCGTGCCGAAGGAGTGGTACTGGCGCAGGTTGATGCCGTCGATGCCGTCCCCGTCGAGCCAGCGTTCAATTTCGTCCGCCACCACGCCGGGGGTGCCGGCCACAAAGTACCTGCCTTCCCGTGAGCTGCTCACGTTCTTCAGCAGCTCACCGGCGGTGGCTCCCGGTGCCAGGGTGCGGGCCAGCGGAGTGTCCTGCTTGCCCTCCCGCCGCAGAATCTCGGCGACCGGGGTCTCGGGCGGATACGCGGCCGGATCGATCGCATAACCGCCGTGGGCCAGGATGCCGTCCACACTGGAATGGGCCCGGTAGGCCTGCAGCTTCTTCGCCACCTCGCGATCTGTCCGGCCCACCACCACTCCGGCCTGCACGATGTACCGGATCGACCCGGATCCCCTGCCGTGCCCGGCGGCAGCAGTGTCCATGGCGGCGGCGTTGGCCCGGAACCCAGCGGCCGTGCGGCCTCCGGTAAAGACCACCTCGGCATGCTTGCCGGCGAAGGAAATGCCGGCCGGCGAGCCGGTGGCCTGGAACAGCACCGGCGTGCGCTGCAGCGACGGCGCGGTCAGGTGCGGTCCGGCCACTGAAAAGTTCTCACCGCGGTGGTTGATGTAGCGGACCCGGTCCGGATCGGAATAGACCCGAGTACTGCGGTCAGCCAGCACCGCGCCGTCGTCCCATGACCCCTCCCAGAGCTTGTAGAGCACGTCCAGGTACTCGTCGGCGATCTCGTACCGCCGGTCATGCGGAATCTCCTCGGCCAGACCGAAGTTGCGGGCAGCATTGGGCAGATAGGAGGTGACGATGTTCCAGCCCACCCGTCCGCGGGTGAGATGGTCCAGCGTGCTCATCCGCCGGGCGAAGGCGAAGGGCGGCTCGTAGCTGGTGGAAAAGGTGGCGCCGAACCCCACATGGCGGGTGACGGCGGCCATGGCCGGAATCAGCGTCAGCGGATCCAGGTTCGGGATCTGCAGCCCCTCGCGCAGCGCCGTCGCCGGGCCGCCGCGGAACACATCGTAGGCGCCGACGACGTCGGCCAGGAAGATCGCGTCGAATCCCGCCTCCTCGCTCACCTGCGCCACCTCGGTCCAGTAATCGATGTCCGCCGTGCGGTGCCGGTTGTTGTCCTCGAGCACCCACAGGCCGTGCGTGATGTGGCTGACGCAGGCCATCTCGAACAGGTTGACGGTCAGTTTTTTCGGTTCACGCACGGGAAGCCTCCTCGACGGTTCCAGCATTGACGGTTGCAGCGTTCAGTTCCGGTTCCAGCAGTTCCCGGCCCCGGGAGATGTAGAGCGGGTCGGCAGCCCGGTCCCCGGCCACCCGGGCGGACAGGCCGTCCAGCGCCGCTACCGCGGCCGGTGACAGGTCCAGTGCGGCGGCGGACAGGTTCTCGAGGATCCTTCCGGCCCGGCGGGTGCCCGGAATGGGAACTGCGGCCAGGCCGAGGCGCCGCCCGGAATGGTGGACCCAGGCCAGGACCAGCTGCGCCGCGGTAATGCCTTCAGCGGCCGCCGTCCGGTTGATGACCTCCAGCAGCGGCACGTTCCGTGAGAGTTCGAGCGGACCGAAGCGGGGAAAGCGCCGCCGCAGATCGCCGTCGGGGAGGTCGCCGGCACTGCCCACGGCGCCGGTGAGGAACCCGCGGCCCAGCGGCGAATACGCCACGAAGCCGACGCCGAGTCCGGCGGCGGCCGGAAGCAGCCTGTCCTCCACGTCCCGGCTGAACACGGACCATTCGCTTTGCACCGCCGCGATGGGATGCACCGCAGCGGCCCGCACCAGCTCTCCGGCGGTGACCTCGGACAGTCCGATGTGCCGGATCTTGCCCTCGCGGACCAGCTCGGCGAGGGCTCCGGTGGTTTCCTCGATGGGCACGCGCGGATCCACCCGGTGGTAGTAGTAGAGGTCGACGGCGTCGGTTCCCAGCCGCCGCAGGCTCGCTTCCAGCGAGGTGCGGACGTAGGCAGGGTCGCCCTGCGCCTTCGGCCCGCCGGGCCCGGGATCGGAGAGGATCCCGAATTTCGTGGCGATCTGCACCTCATCGCGGCGGGTCTTCAGGATGCCGGCGAACAGCTCTTCGTTGCCGCCGCTTCCGTAGATGTCCGCGGTGTCGAGCAACGTGATGCCCGCGTCGATGGCAGTGTTGATGGTCAGCAGGGACTCCCGTTTGTCCGCCGCCCCGTACACGCTGCTGAAGACCATGCCGCCGAGACCCTGTTCGGAGGTGACCAGCCCGTCGCCGAGCGTGATCCGCCGCGCCGTCATCGGGTCTTCCCCGCAGTGCTGCCGGCGGCTGCAGCCGTGACCGGTCCCGCAGGACCGGGGACCGCAGCACCGGGGTCAGCGGGTAGACGCCGCCAGGCGGGGAGCCGGTCGTTGAGGTGGTAGTCGCCCAGTTGCCGGGCCCGCTCGGCTGCCGGGTTGTGGGAGGCGATGGTGCGGGCATTGCGCCAGTGCCGGTCCAGGCCCCGCCGGGTGCTTACCGCCGAGGCTCCCCCGACCTCGAACAGTTCGCTGACCGCTCCCAGCACCAGCGGCAGGAGTGTCTGCTGGGTCTTGAAGACGCCGAGCTGGGCGCTGAGAAACGCGTCAACAGCTTCCTCGCCGCGCCACCGGGCGGCCAGGGCGGCATCAAGCTCCGCCGCGTTGGCCAGCACTGCCGCGCGGGCCGTGTGGGCGACGGCGGACAGGCGGCCAACGCTGGCCTGCACCAGTTCGCTTTCCCGCGGCAGATGCTCTCCGGCCTGCGCAAAGATCCGCCGGCGCGGCCGGACAAAGTCGACGGTGTCGGCCAGGACCGCTTCCGCGATGCCGGCCACGGTGGCCAGCAGACACAGCTGGTAGATGCCGGTGATGTATTGGAACCGCTGGCCGTGGGGGCTGAAGACCTCAATGTCGGCGGGTGCCACCGGAACGTTGGTGAATGTGGTGGTGCCGCTGCCGGTGAGCTGCTGGCCGAAACCGTCCCAATCGTCCACCACCGCCACGCCCGGGTCCCGGGCGTCGACGGTGGCACCCACGTAGTCCTCGCCGTCGAGGGCTGAGACATGGATCCAATCCGCGTAGATGCTGCCGGTCGTGTAGAACTTGCGTCCGTTGAGCAGGGCGCCGTCAGGGGTGCGGGTCAGCGCGGTGGCGATGTCGGTGGTCTCCCGCTGTTCGGACTGTGCGTTGCCGACCAGTCCCCCGCCCTTCAGCCGGGCCGCCCACCGTGCCTGGGCGGCGCCGTCGCCGTTGAACAACAGCGTTTCAATGAAGGCAATGTGGCCGCGGAAGAGGTGCGCGATGTTCGAGTCGGCAGCGGCCAGGTCGATCACGTTGCCGAAGAGCTCGGTGAGCGGAATCCGTCTGTCAGCCGTCAGGCGGCGGGACCCGAAGCCGATGCGCTGCAGCTCCTCAACGGTGCCGAACGGCAGCGAATGGTCGCGCTCGCGGGCAACTGCTTCAGCCCGCGCCCGAGCCCGAATGTCTGCGAAGGCCGAGGTGAAGGCCGGGACGTTTGGGCAGGAAGCGGCGGCTGCGCCGGCACTGGGAATGATCAGAGTCATGCGGAGGTCCTTTCAGCGAGGGTACTGTCGGCAGACGGGATCGGTCCGGCGGAGGGAACACGTGCTGTGTCCCGCCCGGGAATCGAATTGATGAGGCGGCGCGTGTAGCTGTTGGTGCTGTTGGCAAAGATGTGGTCCACGGTTCCGGCGTCCACCAGCTGACCGCGCCGGAGCACCGAAACTTCGTCGGCGATCTGCCGCACCAGGCTAAGGTCATGCGAAATGAACAGGTAGGTCAGCCCGGCCTCTTCCCGCAGATGGAACAGCAGGTCGATGATGCGGGCCTGCACGGTGACGTCCAGGGCCGAGGTGGGCTCATCCAGGACCAGGATGTCCGGGGTGAGGATCAGCGCTCGGGCAATGGCGACGCGCTGGCGCTGGCCGCCGGAGATTTCGCGCGGCCTGCGCTCCAACAGCGAGAGCGGCAGCCCCACCCGGTCCAGCACCTGCGCCACCCGACCGGCCCGGGCGGCGCCGGTGACGGCGCCGCCCGCTCCGCGATGCAGGCGCAGTGGTTCTTCGATGCTCTGCCGGATGCTGAACTTGGGGTCCAGCGCCGCCAGCGGGTTCTGATAGACCAGCTGCAGCTGCCGGGCCGCGGGGTTCACCGGCCCTGGTTCCGGCTCCAGTTGCCGTCCGCCCACCGACACGGATCCGCCGCTGAAGCTCTCCAGCCCCGCCAGGACGCGGGCCACGGTGGTCTTGCCCGATCCGGATTCCCCGACCAGGGCGTGCGTGGAACCGGTGCGGACCGTGAAACTGACGCCGTCCACGGCGGCCGGCACGCCGTCGTCGTGCCCGTACCGCTTGACCAAACCGGAAACGACGACGGCGGTGTCCCGCTGCCGGGCCGCGGCGGCAGCAAGCCGGGTGCGGTACTTCTGCGGGCTGAGCGCAGGGGCGTCGGCGAACAGGGCCTGGGTATAGGAATCCGACGGAGCCGCCAGAATCTGTTCCGCGGGACCGGACTCCACGATCCGACCGTGGTTGAGCACGGCCAGTGCGTCGCTGCGGTCCCCGGCCAGCGCCAGATCGTGAGTGATGAAGAGGATGGCCAGGCCCAAACCGGCCTGCAGCTCGCCGAGCAGGTCCAGGATTCTCTTCTGCACGGTGACGTCCAAGGCGGAGGTGGGCTCATCGGCGATCAGCAGTTGCGGCCGTCCGGCGATCGCGATGGCGATGAGCACGCGCTGCAGCTGCCCGCCGGAGAGCTCGTGCGGATAGGAACGGATCCGCTGTTCCGGCTCCCGGATCCCGACCTTGCCGAGCAGGGCGATGGCTGCGGCAGTAGTGCCGCCGGCGGCGGTGCCGGTGTGCAGCCGCAGCGCCTGCCCCAGCTGGGCGCCGATGGTCTGCAGCGGGTCCAGGGAGCTGAGCGGATCCTGCGGAATGTAGCCCACTCCGGTGCCGCGCAGCCGCCGCCAGTCCCGCCGGCGGAAAGCGGTGACGTCCTCTCCGCCCACCCGCACGCTGCCGGCGGTAATCCTGCCGTTGGCGGGCAGCAACCCGCTGGCGGCCAGCGCGAGGGTGCTTTTCCCGGATCCCGACTGGCCCACCAGGGACAGGGTTTGGCCGCGCTCCAGGCGCAGGTCCGCGCCGTGGACGACGTCGGCGGCGAGAGGACCGTTCCCGTAGGCGACGCTCAGGCCGCGGACTTCCAGCGCCGGAGCTGTGGCCGTTCGGGTTGCGACCGGGTTTGCGGTGATCTGGTCTGCGGTGCTCATTCGGATACCTCCCGTGTGTCGCGGAACAGGGCGCTGACGCGGCTGATGGAGAGCACGGTCAGGACGATGACGAGGCCGGGCAGGAGTGTCAGCCACGGCGAGGACACGATGTATTCGCGGCCTTCGGACACCAGCAGCCCCCATTCCGGATGCGGCGGCGGGGTTCCGTAGCCCAGGAAGCTGAGCGCGGCGATCCACAGGATGGCCGAGCCGAACTGCAGGGCCGTCATGGAGAGCACCGCGGTGTAGGAGTTGGGCAGCACATGCCGGAACAGGACGGTCGCGGGCCGGGCACCGATATGCTGTGCGGCCTCCACGAAGGTCAGGTTCCGCACGGTCAGCACTTCGGAGCGCATCAGGCGCGTGAAGGTGGCCACGGAGGCAATGCCGACGGCGATCGCGGCGTTGAGGGTCCCGAAGCCCAGGGCCACCACCACCATCATGGAGAGCAGCAGCCCGGGAATGGAGAGCAATACGTCCACGATCCGGCTGACCACCGCGTCGACCCAGGACCCGAAGTACGCCGCCACCAGCCCCAGCACCGAGCCGGCACCCAGTCCGATGGCTACGGCGACCAGGGACGCGCCGATGGTTTGGCCTGCGCCGTGGATGACCCGGGCCAGCAGGTCCCGCCCGAGATAGTCGGTGCCGAAGGGGTGGGCCGCCGTGGGTGCCAGCAGGGTGCTTCCCGGGGAGGCTTCGAGCGGATCGAACCGGGTGAGCAGTCCCGGCGCTGCTATAGCGGCCAGCAGCAGGAACAGGAAGCCCAGAGCCAGCCAGTCGGCCGGCGCCGCCGTGCGGGCTTTGGCGGTGAGCGGGGACGCGGCAGTTTTGGAAAGTGTTGTTGTGGTCATCGGGCCAGGGCCTCCGGTGCAGTCGACGGTCGAGGGGTGGACGGACTGTTGGTAACCGGTCGGATGGCGGATCGGCGGTTGTTCCGTTGCCGGGCCATCCGCGGATCAATGGCGGGATACAGGAGGTCGGTCAGCAGGTTGATGGTGGTGAAGACAACGGCCACCAGCATGACCACCGCCTGAACCACCGGCCCGTCCTGGGCACGGACCGCCTGTTCGGTCACGAATCCCAGCCCGGAACGGTTGAAGACGGCCTCGGCGATGACCGACCCGGCCAGCAGTTCCCCGACCGTCAGCCCGAACAGGGTCAGTGCCGGGATCGAGGCGTTGCGCAGCACGTGGCCGGTGAAGATCCGGCCCTCGGGCACGCCCTTGGCGCGCAGGACCGTGATGAACGGTTCGTTGTAGGCCTTGCGCAGGCCGCGGATGAGCACCTGGGTGATCGGTGCGCTGACGCCGAAGGCCAGCGTGACGGCCGGCAGGAGCAGCGATTTGGCGCCCTCGTCGCGGATGGAGGAGAACCAGCCGAGCTGGTACGCGAAAACCTGCAGCAGCAGCAGGCCGGCCAGGAAGCTGGGGGTGGACAGGGAGAGCACCGGGAAGGCACCGGCCAGCCGGCGGACCGTTTTCCACGGCGCCAGCACGGCGGCGGCCGCAATCACCAGGGACAGGGCCAGGGCCAGAACCAGGGCGACGGCGGCCAGCGCCACGGTTTCTCCCAGTCCCTGGCTGATCAGGTCGGCGACCGGGCGGCCGGTGGCCAGCGAGAATCCCAGGTCGCCCTGAAACAGGCGGGTCACCGAGATCCAGAACTGTTCCAGGGCGTTCCGGTCCAGGTTGTAGTAAGCGGTAATGGCTGCCGCCTGCTCTTCCGGGATGGGGTTCAGCGGGTTGTTGATGCGGCTGCCGATGGGGTCGCCGGGCAGGGCAAACAGAATGAAGTAGACGAACACGTAGGTCAGGGCGATGACCAGGAGGGACTGCCCGATGCGCGCGGCGATGACGGCGGTGACACCGGTGCCGGACGGGTTGCTCACTTGGTTTCCGTCCAGGTTTCGTAGAAGGACGGGCGTGCCTCGGCACCGAAGGTCAGTCCGTGGAGGGTGGGCTGCAGGGCGAAGATCTGGGAGTCGTCCAGGATGGGCAGTGCGTAGGCGGACTCGACGATGTGGTCCTGGATCCGGCCGAGGATTTCGGTGCGGGCCGTGGTGTCGGCAGCCGTCAGCTGCTCGGCGAGCAGGGCGTCCAGGACCGGGTCGGGCTGCTGGAGGTTGAAGGCATTCAGGTGGTCGCTGGAGTAGTTCACGGTGAGCCGGATCGGGTCAGCTTCCGGCCATCCGTTGCGCCGTGCGCCCACCGTGGGGTCCGCCAGCACCGTGGAGTAGTTGGCGTAGTCCGTCTCCTTGATTTCCAGGTTTACGCCCAGTTGTTTGAGCTGCCACTGGATCAGCTGGAAAAGGGGCTTGGACGTGCTGTCGAAAACGTCCACGTAGGTCAGGATGTGCAGCTGCTCGCCGTCGCGGGTACGGAACCCGTCGGCGTCCCTGCCGGTCCACCCGGCGTCGTCGAGCAGCTGGCCGGACTTTTCCGGATCAAAGGCCAGCTTCTCCGATTCGTCCTTGTACCCGAGGGATCCCGGGGTGAGGATGCTGGTGGCAGCGTTCCAGTTCTCCGTGTAGAGATCGGAGATGATCTGCTCCCGGTTGATGCCGTGCTGCAGTGCCTGCCGCACCCGGATGTCATCCAGGAACGGCGCGGACTGCCGCAGGTCCCAGACGTTGGCGTTGCCAACCCCCCGGGCGCTGATCACTTCCAAACCGGCCGCGGTCAGGGTCTGCTCTTCACTGGGTTGAACGTAGCGGATCAGGTCGGCCTCGCCGGCGCGCAGCGAGCCCAGCCGGACACTGTCCTCGGTGACCGGAATGATGGTGATCCGATCCAGGTAGGCCTCGCCCTGGTTTTCCAGGCCGGGCGGCGCCCACGCATATCCTTCCCGGCGGGTGAGGACGATTTCCTCTCCGTACTTTTCGGATTCCACGGTGAACGGGCCGCTGCCGATGATGCCGGTGAGCTGTGACTGCGCCTCGATCGGTGCGTTGATGGTTTCATCGGCGACCAGGCTGGTGCGCCAGAAGGAGAGCACATTCAGGAAGGGGGCGTGCGGGGTGGTGAGCTGCACCGTTACGGTCCGGGCGGCGTCGTCGGCCGTTACCGCCGAGACCTTCGGGAACCAGTTGTTCGCGGGGATGCCCTTGGCGCTGTCGCCGTTGGCCTGCCACTCCAGGTTCCGTTGAACCGCTGAAGCGTCCAGCACCTGGCCGTTGCTGAAGCTGGCGCCCTCCCGGATAAGGAAGGTGTAGGTCAGGCCGTCGTCGCTGACCGTCCACTCCTCCGCGATCCACGGCTTCAGTTCCAGTGTTTCGGGGTCGCGGTAGATCAACCGATCGGTGATGTTCTGGATGTAGGCGCTGTCCTGCCAGGTGCCGCTGCTCTGGAGCTGCGTGTTGGAGGACAGTTCGGCATCCAGGTACACCAGCTCGCCGCCGTGCCGATCAGTGGAATCGGAGGCGCTGCCCGGCTGCGTGCTGCAGCCGGAAGCGAGGACGGCGGTGATAAGGGACAGGATCAGCAGAGACGCGGCGGGAGCGGACACCGGACGCTTCCCGGTGAGTTTCCTGGACAGGTTCATGGTGCTGCTTTCTCTCGGAAGGGCTGGAGCAGATGCAGTGACAGGGGGCGCGGGCAAGCGCCGGCCGGGCAGGAGGATGCCCGGCCGGGAGCAGGACGTCAGCCGGGCAGGAGGATGCCCGGCGGGGAGGCCGAGGCCTGGCGCGGGAAAGGGTCTAGCCGGTGGGGCGGGGACATCGATTCATCGGTGCTGCCTCTGCGATCATGGCGCCGCGGGGTGCCGCCGGAGCAGCACGGACGCCGTACTTGCCGGGCCGGGCGTCTGCCCGCCGGCCGAATCATCACCTGGAGCACCCCGCTACGACGAGAGGGTTGCTGCCCAGCCGGCCAGGGCCGATGGCTGGAACTCTTGATTGCTGACTACATGCTAGAGGACGCCGGCTACCGGCGGGCAGATGACGTTATCCGGGGTAAGCGACGGTCACAGGTCGCTAATTCGGTCATATTTCGGTCCAAACCGTCACACTCCACCGAACGCGTCATCCGTCGTCAACCGGCGCTCGCGGGCGTGCTCGGAAGGGCGGGCATGCCCGGTTAGGCGGCCGTCAGGCTGGCTGGCTGAAGGCGTCGGTCCGCTCCGGCGGCCCGGCGATCAGTATCCGGTCCAGGATGGTCAGCACCATGCCGGCGCCGGCGAATTCCCAAGGGCCGGACGCGCTCCGGCGGGCAATAATCGAGACGCCGTACATCTCCTGAACCCGCCCGGGATCGAGGGGAACGCCGACGACGGCGCCGTGCGGCACCGTTTCGGCGACGGCGAAGTCTTCGCCCACCCTGATGTACTCCAGCAGGCTGGCGCGGACCAGATGAGCGACCCGCCGGCCCATGTCCTGCTCCGGGTAAACCACGTGGTGGACGCCGATCTGGTCCAGGATCAGTCCGTGCTGCTCGCTGGCGGCCGCGGCCCACACTTGGGCCACCCCGGAGCGGACCAACTGCGAGGCGGTGAGCACGCTGGCCGCGATGTCGCTGGTGATGCCCAGCACCACACGGTTGAATTCGGACACCGACAGCTGATCGAGCACTTCAGTGTCAGTGCAGTCCGCCGTCACGACCAAAGTGAGGCGGCCGTCGAGCCGCTGGACCACCTCTCCATTGCTGTCCACGCCCAAAACCTCGGTGCCCTCGGCCATCAGCTCCAGGGCGACGGACTCCCCGAAGCGGCCCAGCCCGAGCACGGCGACTGCGTCTGCGTCGGCGCGGGCGTGTCCCGGATCCCGCGCACCAAGAAAGCTGAACCTAGCCAATGATGGGCCTTTCGATCGGAAGTTCGTAGTGCAGCGGCCGGTCGCGCAGTGCCAGCGCCGAGGCAAAGAGGAGTGGGCCGAGCCGGCCGGCGAACATCAGGACGATCAGGATCAGCTGGCCCGCCGCCGGAAGGTGCGCGGTGATGCCGGTGGACAGGCCAACCGTGGCGAACGCCGAAACTGCTTCAAACAGGACCGATTCCAGGGGAAACCCGGTCAGGACCAGCAGTATGCCGGTGGCGGTGCCCACGAAAAGGACCGAGAGCACCAGCACGGCGATGGCCTGGCGGTAGACCGCCGGGGAGAGCGATTTGCCGAGGACGTTCACCTGCCGCCGGCCCCTGACCTCCGCGGCGAGAATGAAGAACAGCACGGCAGCAGTCGTGATCTTGACCCCGCCGCCCGTGCCGGCGGGTCCGGCGCCGATGAACATCAGCGCGTCCATGACCAGCAGGGTGGCGCCGTCCAAGGCGGCGATGTCCACGCTGTAGAACCCCGAGGTGCGTGTCTGCACGGACTGGAAGAACCCGGTCAGGAGCTTGGAGGGCCAGTCCAGCGGACCCAGCGTGCGCGGGTTGTCCCACTCCAGCGCCGTGATGAAGACAGTTCCGGCAAGCAGGAGCACGGCGCTGCCGGCCAGCACCAGCCGGGTGTTCATTGACCAGCGCCGCGGGATGCGCAGGTCCCGGCGCAGCTGGACCAGTACCGGAAATCCGAGGCCGCCGAGGATGACCGCCGCGCAGATGGGCAGGCTCACCGCCGGATCGGTGGCGTACTGCACCAGGCTGTCGGAGAACAGGGCAAAGCCGGCATTGTTGAAGGCCGACACCGCATGGAAGGCCCCCAGCCACAGGGCCTCCCCCGGACTTCGGCCGTAAGACAGCCAAAAACGGGCCGCCAGCATCAGACCCACGATCCCTTCCACCAGGAGGGTAATCTTCGCGACGCCCGCAATGACCGACGGCACATGGGACAGGTCCGGCTTGTTGCCTTCGAGGGCGAAGGTGACCTTGCTGCGCAGGGACAGCCGGTGCATGACGGTGAGCGCCACAACCGATGCGAAGCTCATCACCCCGAATCCGCCGAGCTGGATCAGCGCCAGCATCACGGCCTGCCCGAAGCCCGTCCAGTAGACCGGAGTGTCCACCACCCCCAGGCCGGTGACGCAGAGCGAGGACGTGGAGGTGAAAAAGGCCACCATGATCGGGGCTCCGCCGGATTCGGTGCTGGCAGCCGGCAGGGTGAGCAGACCCGTTCCCGCCAGGTCGGCGGCCAGGAACCCCAGGAACACGGAGCGCGCCGGCCGGAGGGGTTTCCTGCGGCGCGGCAGCAGGCGTGCACGGTTTCCCACGTCCCGACGGTACGCCGGGCCGCTGCAGCGCCGCCAGCAGGCCCCGCGGTTTAGGCGACGCGGAGGTCGATCTCCCCCGGCGCGGCTCCGTCGGCTCCGAACACGAGGTGCCGGTTGGCGATCTTGTCGGTAAAGAACCGGTCGTGGCTGACCACCACCACGGCACCGGGGAAGTGCAGCAGTGCCCGCTCCATGACCTGGGTGCTGGAGAGGTCCAGGTGGTTGGTGGGCTCATCGAGCAGCAGCACCGACGCCCCGGAGAGCAGGCACTGCGCCATCGCCACGCGGGCCTTCTGCCCGCCGGACAGGTTGCCGATCTTCTGCTTCAGGTCCGCCTCGGAGAACTGGAACATGGTCAGGAACCGGTTGACCGATTTCTTCGTGGCGGTCAGGGCCAGGCTGTCCGGCATGGCGTTCACCGCGTGGGTGACGGTGTCGGCGTCGTCGAGCTCGGCAAGCACCTGGTTGTAGGAAACCATCCGGGCGCCGTTCGCCCAGGCGACCTTGCCGGCGTCGGCCTTTTCCTCGCCCGTGAGGACGCGCAGCAGGGTGGTCTTGCCGCTGCCGTTCGAGCCCAGGACCACGAGCCGGTCGCCGCGGCGAATCTCGAAGCTCAGCCCGGAAAACAGGGTCTTGTCGCCGTAGGACTTTTCCAGGGACTCCACCCGGCACAGGTTGTCCTTCACATGCAGGCCGCCGTAGATCTCGGTGATGATCTGGTCCACCGGGCGAGGCGCGCGGGCCTTCTTGATCTTGGCGAGCTTGCCGTCCAGCGCGCCGCTGCCGGCTTTGGCGGCCTCGCGCCGGTCCGAAATACCTTCGGCTTCGAAGGCGAGCAGCTCTGACTCATGCACAAACTGGGACGCCAGTGCCTTGAGCCGGAACTGCTTCTGGATCACGTACTCACCGAAGTTGCCGGGGTATTCGTGCAGGTGGTAGTTCTCCACCTCAATGATGCGGGTCACCACCGCGTCCAGGAACTTCCGGTCGTGGGAGACGACGACGGCGGCCCCGCGGAAGTCGCGGAACCAGCTTTCCAGCCACTCAACGCCGGCCACGTCCAGGTAGTTGGTGGGCTCATCAAGCAGCAGCACGTCCGGGGCCTCGAGCAGGATCTTGGCCAGGGCCGCACGGTTGCGCCAGCCGCCGGAGAGGGCGTCGATGGGGCAGACACGGTGCGCCTCACTGAAGCCGAGAGTGGTCAGCGCGGCGTCGATCCGGCGCGGGTAGTCCCAGCCGTCCAGCCGGTCCATGGTCTCGAACAGCTCGGCCTGCCGGTTGATCAGCTTGTCCAGCACCTTGGGTTCCGGGTCCGCGGCGATCGTCTCATCGATGGCTGCCAGTTCCGCCTGCGTGGCTTTGATCTCGACGAACAGTGCGTCGAGCACCTCAGTGATGGTCGACTCGCCGTTCAGCTCGGAGAACTGGGAGAAGTAGCCGATCTTCAGGCCCTGGTCCAGGGTGACCGTGCCGGAATCCGGAACAATCTGCTCGAGGATCAGCTTCAGCAGCGTGGACTTGCCCGAACCGTTCTTGCCGATCAGTCCCACCCGGTCCTTTGGTTCCAGACGGAAGAAGGCCTCACGCAGGATCTGCGTCTTGTCGAAGCCAACATTAACGTCCTGCAGCCGGATCAGGCTCATACGGGGTGTCCTCTCGGGGATGGAAGCTGGCGCACGGTACCGGGCGGTCAAAGGACCGTCCGGTGTTTGTTCTCCCGTTGACCAAGCCACTCATCTTATCCGCTGCGCCATGCCGGCCGGTCCGGGCGAAATCGCCTCCGGCCTGCCCTGTTCCCGGCACGGCCGCCGCTGCATACTGGAAAGCCGCACGAACAGTTCACCGTTACGCTCACAAACGAGGTGCAGATATGACGGAAGTGACGACGCTGGCGTCCGGGCTCGGCATGGGGGAATCGGCCCGGTGGCATGGAAACGAACTGTGGTTCGCCGACTGGACCGCCGGCACCATCTCAGCTCTCGACGGCGACGGCCATGTCCGGCGGGTGACTGCCGTTCCGTCGTTTCCCATCAGCTTTGACTGGCTGCCGGACGGACGCATGGCAGTGGTCTCCGGCAGCGATGCAACGGTCCTGCTGGAGGTGCACAACGCGGGACTCGTGCCGCTGGCGGATCTGCGCGGCATCTCCGAATATCCGTGGAATGAAATAGCCGTGCACCCCTCGGGAAACATTTACGTCAACGGCATTGGCTATGACTACACCGGCGAGGCGCAGGACAACGGGATCATCGCCGTCATCCGGCCGGACGGCTCGGTGGAACAGGTTGCCGGCGGACTGGCGTTCCCCAACGGCATGCTGGTGTCGGAAGACGGCGGCACGCTTGTGGTGGCCGAATCCAACGCGGGGCGCCTTGCGTCCTTCCGGATCGGGGAGGACGGCTCGCTCGTCCCGGACGGAGTGTGGGCCGGAGTGCAGGGCAGCGCACCGGACGGGATCTGCTGGGACGGCACCGGCGGAATCTGGTTTGCCGAGGTGCCCGGGGAACGCTGCGTCCGGGTCCGGCAGGGCGGTGCGGTGCTGCAGACGGTCCAGCTGGAGCAGGGCTGCTTCTCGTGCGCCGCCGGCGGCACCGACGGCGGTCTCCTGTTCATGCTGACGGCACAGTGGCCCGAGGTTCTGGATCCCGCGGCCGAACACACCGGCCGGGTCATGGGACTGCGCGTGAAATAGGGTGAGCGCCGCGGTTTCGGGCAGCCTTCAACGGCCGATGGCCGCTGTACTCTGGTTGCTGATCGCTTAGTTTGCGACGGCGCGTTTCCCGGGCCCGAATGGAGCATGGCTATGACCGACACCGCCCAGCGCTTGCTGGATTCCGCAACAGATGCGTTTGCGGCCAAAGGCTTCCACGGCACGACGACGAGGGACATCGCCTCCGGTGCCGGGGTGACCTCCGGGGCGGTCTACGTCCATCACAAGTCCAAGGAAGACCTGCTCTACTGCATCTCCAAAGTCGGCCACGAACGGACGCTCGAACTGGTGCGTTCCAGCACGAACTCCGACCAGGGACCGGCGGAACAGATGAGTGGCCTGGTCCGGAGCCTGGTGGAGTGGCAGGCCGCCAACCACACCAAGTCCCGGGTGGTGAATTTCGAACTGCCGGCGCTCAGCGAGGAGCATTTGGCTGACGTTCTGCGGATGCGCCACCAGGTGGAGGACGAATTTCGCCGGATTGTCGATGACGGCCTCGCTCAGGGCGTCTTCAACGTGCCCGATGCCAACATGGCGGTGGTCACGCTGCTCTCCCTGTGCATCGACGTCGCACGCTGGTACCGCAGCAGCGGCCGGCTCAGCGCGGCGGAAATCGGCGAGCACCACAGCGCCATGGCCCTGCGCCTGCTGGGCGCGGCCGGTACCCCGAGCGGCGACTAACCGTGGACTCCAGCGGCTGAGGCCGTTGCAGCTGGCGGGCCTGCGCCGGTCAGACTCCCCGGTCTGTGAATGTTTTTGGGTGCTCCTGAGGCGTGGTTCGGAACGTCGGTGATTCGCCCTGACACTTTTTGACCGGTATATCCGGAAAACTTTATATGAATGGATAGCATTGGATACATAGAATCCCGTCAGGGTTGCTTCTCGTCAGATGGCGGAGGCGAGGCGGAAGCAGTCGTATTCAAGGATCGGCTGCAGCAAGACAAGGCAGGATCAAAGCGGAGCCGGCGGAATGTGGCTGAGCTAGCGGCCGCTGAACCTTATGCCCCTCTGGCCAGCCCCGCACTGGTTTCCCGCTCCCCCGGACATCGCTCCCAGAACGTCCGCTCCCCCACCGTCAGTGCCGAGGCGCCTCGGGCGAGGGAAGAACCTCCAGCTCTCCACGCGCACACCCAGATCGGCGAAGAGCGCTTGAGCACTGTGGATAACGCCATCTTCGGCAGCATAGGAGGTATCCGGACGCTATCCCAGCTGCGGCGGGCGCTCCAGAATGCTCGCATTCACCGGATTGCGCAGCACGGCGCTGAGGAAGCGCCGCTCATCGCCATGCCCGCAGTCAGGCTCCGGCAGAGGAAATCCGCAGTCCAAGGTTGTCCAGCCCGGAGCGGATCATCGCGCCGTAGCCGTCGTCGGAGAGATGGCTGGACCGCACCATTCCGGCCCGCTGATGCTTGCGGGCCAACCCGCCCTGGCCGCGCCGCAGGTAGCCATCACCGAGGTTCAGGTGCAGCGACGGCAGCATGCCCTGCACCGACGGAATTCCCACGGGTTTGAGGTCCCCGTTGTCCAGGAAGCCGTGTTCGTGCAGTGCCGTTTCGTCCCAGCCGACCTCGGCGTCCAACTCGTCCTGGACATCCGCGAGGTAATGCGCCAGGACGCACCGCTGGGCATGGTCCTCCTCAGAGGTACCCTCCCAGCACAACCCCAGCAGGCGCCGCCCTTCAGGTTTATCTCCCGACAGAGCCGCTGCCACAGCCGCCAGCACGTCATCCCAATCTGCCAAACCCGTCCCCCTGTTTCCGCTTCCCCTGGCGCCCGGCATGCCTCTCCGGGCGCCAGGCTAGGCGAACGCGGAGAAGCCGGTAATGTGCCGCCCGAGGATCAGCGACTGCATCGAATCAGTGCCCTCGTAGGTGAAGACTACCTCCATGTCGGTCAGGTGCCGGGCAACATGGTTCTCCAGCAGCAGGCCGTTGCCGCCCATGATGTCGCGGGCCTCTGAACAGATCCAGCGACCCTGCCGGGCGGCGAACATCTTCGCCATCGACGCCATGGGACTGGTCATGAGGCCCTGGTCCGCGAGTTCGTTGAGGCGGAAGCAGGTCAGCTTGATGGCGGTAAGCTGGGCCAGCATGTTGGCCAGCTTGTTCTGCACCAGCTGGAACCTGCCGATCTCCTTTCCGAACTGCACCCGGGTCTTCGCGTAAGCGACGGCAATCTCGTAGGCCGCAACGGCATGCCCCAGGGCCTCCCACGCCACTCCCCCGCGGGTTGCGGCCAGGACCTTGTTGACGTCTTTGAAGGAGTTGCAGTTCTCCAGCCGGTTCTCGGCCGGAATCCTGAGGTCCTCAATGACGATGTTCGGCTGCAGGACGGCGCGCTTGCCGATCTTGCCGGTGATGACCTCGGCGTTGTAGCCGGCCGGATGATTGCCGTCGTCGTCCTTTTCCATCACGAATGCCTTCACCGCGTCGTCGGCTTCATCGCGGGCGAAAATAACGACGACGTCGGCAAAGCTCGCGTTGCCGATCCACCGCTTGCCCCCGTTCAGGACATAGGTGTCCCCCTCGCGGCGGGCGGACGTTTCGAGCGAGACCGAATCGGACCCGTGCTCCGGCTCGGTCAGGGCGAAGGCGCCGATTTTCTCGAACCGGGCCATGGCCGGCAGCCAGCGCTGTTTCTGCTCCTCGCTGCCCAGCATGTCGATGCTGCCCATCGCCAGGCCGGAGTGCACTCCAAAAAAGGTGTTGATCGAACCGTCGCCGCGGGCCAGTTCCGCCGCCGCCACGGAGGCCGCCATCCGGCTCAGTCCCGGGCAGCCGTACCCCTTGATGGTTCCGCCGGCAATGTTCAGGGCCGCAAGCTTGGGAACCAGCTCAAACGGAACTTCCGCCCGTTCCCAGTACCCGTTGATGACCGGCAGCAGGTCGGTATCCACAAACGCCCGAACCCTGGCCTGCACGTCCTTTGTTTCGTCGTCGAGCAGGTTGTCCAGCAGGTACAGGTCGCTGTCGACGTCCTGCACTGCCGTCGGATCAAAACCGGAACGGATGGTCTCTGCGGTCATGACGGGCTCCCTGCGTAGGTAACTGATCGCTTAGTGACCCGAGTATGGGCGCGCCCACGTGCGTCCGTCAAGGGTGTCCGAAGACTTCAAACTGCCACTGCAGCGCCGCCCGTCAGGGTGCGGCATCCGTTAGCGTGCGGCGGGCGCTCCGTGGAAAAGTCGGTTCGTGGCTATTTCAGCGCCACGCCCCAGCGACTCCAGCTTGGCAACTGCGATGTCCGGATGCAGGCGGCCGCCAAGCCCGCAGTCGGTGCCCGCGATGACGTTTTCCCGGCCCACCAGGGAGGCGAAACGCTCAATCCGCTGGGCCACCAGTTCGGGATGCTCCACCACGTTGGTCGCATGGGAGACCACGCCCGGAACCAGGACCTTGCCGTCGGGAAGCTGCCGATCCTGCCAGATGGTCCATTCGTGCTCGTGGCGCACGTTGCCGGTCTCGAAGGAATAGGAGCCGGCGTTGATGCCCAGCACCAGATCCACGATGTGCTCGAACCCAATGTCGGTGGTGTGCGGACCGTGCCAGGAACCCCAGCAGACATGGAAGCGCACCTGCTCTTCCGGCAACCCCCGCAGGGCATGGTTCAGTGCATCCACCCGGATCCGGGTAAACCGCTGGTAGTCCTCGACGCTGGGCTCGGGATTGATCTGGTCCCAGTTTTCGGCGACGGATGGGTCATCGATCTGCACAATCAGCCCCGCGTCCACGATGGCTTTGTATTCCTCGCGGAGGACGTCGGCCCAGGCATAAATGAATTCCTCTTCGCTCCGGTAGTACTCATTGCCGATTCGGCTGGCCGAACCCGGCGACAACGAGGTGATAAAACCGGTGGGAAGATCCGCGGCCGCGAGGCCGGCCTTGAGGTTTGCTATGTCGCTGTTGAGGGCGTCGCGGCCGATGTAGCTGATGGGACCGGTGGCTGTGGGAAAGGCCGTGGCGTTCCGGCCGAGCTGAATCCCGCTTTCCGGATCCGAATAGGCAGCGGCAAATTGGGTCCAGTCCCGCCGGTCGGCAAAAGAGGTCAGCCGAATGTCGCCGGGTCCACTTCGAATGGGCTCTGCAGTGATGGGATTGAAATCGGTGAGTTCCAGACCTGAAGTCCGTTGGAAACTGTATGTCCACCAGGCCCCGTAGTCGACGGCATTGGACATCGCTTTGCCGTATTCGCCGTCGCCCGGGATGGTAATGCCGAGGTTCTTCTGGCGCTGAACCAGGTCGACGACGGCGGTGGTCAACAGTGCGTCAAACTCCGGGGTGCGTTCGAGCGTGAAACCGTCTTCGGCGAAGGTGCGGGCCGCATTGGCGGTTATCAGTTCCGCGGTGCGGGGCAGCGAACCGGCGTGGCTGGTGGAAATGCGGTCAAGCGTCATGGGAATTCCTTCCATCGGTCCTGCCATTAGCACCGTTCCGGAGGGAATGTTTCCGGGGGAAGCTGCAGCGTCGCGGAGGCAGGTCTCTCAGCTGCTCTGGATGGTGTGGATCAGGCGCTCATCCACTGGCAACGCGGGTGCGTCCCCTCTCCGGCCGGTCGCCGGGTGCCGCGCGGAGGGGCTGAAACCAGCATGCCGCCGTCGGCCCTAAAACTCCAGCAGCGCGTTACATGACGCAGGAGCGGCGAAATGAGACGGATTGCTGCGCCGCGTGAACCGGCGCAGGGCTGAACCCACCACCGGTCCCCCGTGACACCGCCTCCAGGCGGGCACCCCCTCCTGAAACGTCCATGCCCGGCCGAGACTGGAACGAGCGCTGGCAAGGACATCTCTGCCCGCCCGGAAACGCATCCGGGAACTCACTTATTCGCGGAGCTGTAAGCCTCTCGAATTTCCTGGCTGATCCGGCCGCGGGCGCTTGGCGTATAGCCGTTGGCAATCGCCCATTCACGGATCTTTCGGCTGTCGTCACTGCGCGGTGCGCTTTCACGTCGTGCAGTGCGGCCGACTGCTGCACCGCGCAGCCGCCGTCCGCTGGAAAGATACGGACTTAGCTTCTCGCGAAGTTCGGCCGCATGCTCGGTTGTCAGGTCGATTTCATATTGAGCGCCGTCCAAGGCGAACTTCACAGTTTCCTGCGCATCTTCGCCGTTGAGGTCGTCAATCAGGAGAACTTGTTTTTTCTGAGCCACGTGGTCTTGTCCCTATTTCTATAATTCTGGACCACCCCTTCGGACAAGTTTATCCGAACTGCCCTTGCGCAATAGCGGGCAGCCCGATTTTCGCTTTGAGTTGTAGGGATTTTTTCGCAACGGCGGGTAAGGGGCTTGTCCACGGGACTGCCGCCAATACTTTGGATGATTGCGTTATAACGGGGCCGCCGCCGATGTCCCCAGTTCCCCGCACCGCGCAAAGGAGACTTTAGGCACCAACGCGGCTTCCGCCGTCGTCGGCCGCCAGCATGTGCGGGCATTGGTGACCACAAGCCAGGCCGGCAGCACCGCCAGGCACAGAACGGCCGTCACGTCCACGTCGCCGGTGATGACGACGGCGATAAACAGGGCCATCCAGCCGTCGCGGGCGACAGCGATGACTACTCCGAGCACAGCCGCCGACACCGCGAGGCTGACTGGCGCTGACGGAACCAGGGCCGAGGCGGCCAGTCCCACCGCCACACCGACAAACACTGCCGGGAAGATCCGGCCGCCGCGGAAGCCCGCCGCTGCCGCGATCATCAGGGCCGCGAGTTTCACGGCCGCCAGGAGCACCAGGGTCCAGGCTGAATCATCGCCGCGGTGTGCCAGCAGCTCGGCCGATTCCTCGGCGCCTTTGAACAGTGTGCTCGGGCCGCCGATCACACCCAGGACGCCCAGCAGCGCGCCGCCGAGCGTCGTATAGAGCACCGGATTCCGGAGCCGGCGGAAGCCACGGTGCACCCTGGTAAACGCGGCGACGCCAACCAGGGCGAAGGCTGCGGCCAGCGGGGCAATGACAAAGCCCGCCAGCACGTCCCATCCGTCGGGGCTGCCATTGGCGGCAGTGTGATGTGCAGCAGGGTGCCGCCCAGCAGGGTCATGGTGACGGCCCCGGTGCCGGCGGAAACAAGCGGCAGGAAGAGTTTGTCGAACAGGGCTCCGCCGCCGCCGTGCAATGAGGCCAACGCCGAGTCCGGTGAGGGTCAGGGTGCCGAAAATCCACCAGCCGCCCTGCGGATCGGCACCGACGGCGGCGGGCAGGTTGTCCCGCAGCAGGTGCTGCAGCAACAGGCTGAGTTCATCAAGGGCAAAGAGCACCAGTGCCGCCACCACACCGATCAGGATCGCCGGAACGGAGAGCAGAACCAGGGTCCGGACACGGTTGTGCTCGAGCGTACCGTCGTTTGCGGGTTCGGACATGGCGTCTCTTCCCTTGAACCAGCTGCGGCCGGCTGCGGAGCGCGTGGCCTGTTCGGGGTACTGGCCGGCAAGGGGAAGGACCAGAGACCCGGTGCGCCCCGACCCAAGGCTGTTCATCAACCTCGGTCGGGGCGGCTCCGGTGGTTCTCCGGAGGCAGTGAAGACCGCCTTAGTGGATGGCCACGCCGTCGGGCAGCTCATTGGTGGGCCGGCGGACCAGGAATGACGCCGCCACGGCTACCAGGGAGATCACTGCGCCCCAGAAGAAGGCGGTGTGCACGCCGGCGGCCGCGGCTGGGACAGCAGCGACGCCGTCGCTCAGTGCCGTCGTGGTGCCCGTGGTCATCAGGGTGATGAAGACCGCGGTGCCGATGGCTCCGGCCAGCTGCTGCACGGTGTTGATGATCGCGCTGCCGTGGGAGTAGAGCGACTTATGCAGCGAGCCCAGCGCCGAGGTGAAGAGCGGGGTGAAAATGAACCCGAGGCCGGTGTTCAGCAGGCAGTGAAGGACGATCACGACGACGACGGGGCTGCCTTCGTCCAGCGTCGTCATGCCCCACAGGGCGGCGCTAAGGACCGCGGCGCCGGGAATGACCAGCGGACGGGGACCGAACCTGTCGAAGAGCCCGCCGACGATCGGCGAGAGAATCGCCATTACGGCGCCGCCCGGCAGAAGCAGCAGGCCGGTGTTCAGGGTGCTCAGGCCCAGCACGTTCTGGAGGTACAGCGGCAGGACAATCAGGCAGCCGAACAGGGCCATCATGCTGACCACAAACAGGACAATGGCGACGACGAAGGGCTTGCTGGCAAAGGTGCGCAGGTCCATCAGCGCCCGGTCGGTGCGCTGAAGCACCAGCTGGCGGGAGATGAATCCGGCCATCGCCAAGGCACCGACGGTAATCGGAATCCACAGCGGCATCAGTGCCTTGCCCTCGGCGGCTTCGCCGATGCTGCTCAGGCCGAAGATCAGCCCGCCGAACGCGAAGGTGGACAGCACGATCGAAAGCACGTCGAACGGCACCCGTTTGGTTTCAGTGAGGTTCTGGACCTTCAGCGCGCCCACCACGAGGGAGAGCAGGGCGATCGGCAGGACCAGCCAGAACATCCAGCGCCAGTCCAGAACGCTGAGGATGATGCCCGAGACCGTGGGGCCGATGGCCGGGGCCACCCCGATGACGATTGAAATTGTGCCCATCATGCGTCCGCGCCGGTGGGCGGGGACGGCGTTCAGGACCGTCGTCATCAGCAGGGGCAGCATGATGGCTGTTCCACCTGCCTGGATAACACGGCCGGCCAGCAGCGTGCCGAATCCCGGAGCCAGTGCGGCCAGCAGGGTTCCGGTGCTGAACAGCGACATGGCAGTCATGAACAGGCCCCTCATGGAGAAGCGCTGCAGCAGGAAACCGGTGGCGGGAATGACCACGGCCATGGTGAGCATGAAACCGGTGGTCAGCCACTGGGCGGTGCCGGCGGTGATGTTCAGGTCAGCCATGAGCCGCGGCAGGGCCACGCTCATGATGGTTTCGTTCAGGATGACCACGAAGGACGAGACCAGCAGGAGCGCGATCACTGTCTTGGTCCGCGAATCCAGTGCATCTGGGGCGGGAACGCGTCCGGCGCGGCGTGTTTTGCCGGCTGCTGTCCCGGTTGTTTTCGTGGCTGACGCCGCGTGGGACGGGGGCTGCGGCTCCGGCGGCAGCGGTTCCGAGGAGACGGCGGAAGGCGGGTTTTGGCTCAAAAGAGAGAAATCCTGTTCACGGTGGGATGTGGATGGGGCCGGGTCTTGCCCGAGCTGCAATCCTATCCGGGCCCAAAGACGGCGGGCGCATCCCGCCCGGCGGGCGTTCCATCTGCTAGCGCTGCCACGCCGCCCAGAGCCCGGCGTAGGCGCCACGGCGCGCCAGGAGCTCGGCGTGGCTGCCCTGCTCGATAATTCTGCCGGCGTCCATCATGATCACGCGGTCGGCGGCGGCGGCCTGGGTGAGGCGGTGTGCGACCACCACTGCTGTCCGTCCCCGCATGACGGCGGTGGCTGCCGCTTCCAGCACTCCGGCCTCGGCGCTGCCCGCTTCCGCCGTGGCCTCATCCAGGATCAGCACCGCCGGATCCGCCAGCCACGCGCGGGCCAGCGCCAACTGCGCGGCCTGCCCGGGCGTCAGGGCGTGGCCCGACTCACCGATAACCGTTGCCGTTCCTCTCTCCAGGGCCGCCACCCATGGTGCTGCGCCCACCAGCTCCAGGGCGTGGTCGACGTCGGCGGCGGTCGCGTCCGGCCGGGCCAGCCGCAGATCGTCGATCAGCGGTCCGGCGAAAACATGGGGTTCCTGCGCCACAAGCACTGTCCGCGGCGTTTCCCGGGCCGTTGTGTCCGGCCCGGTCGGCCCGGTCGGGACTGCCGGGCCGCGCCGGACGGCCCCTTCCGCCGGGGTCAGCACCCCGGCGATCAGGGCTGCCAGCGTGGATTTTCCGGCACCGCTGGGCCCCACCAGTGCGATGTGCTCCCGATCGGCAATGGTCAGCGAGACGTTGTCCAGGACCGTGGTGCTGCCGTACCGGTGCGTGAGGTTCTCCACCGCCACTTCCCCGGCTGCCGTCAGGTCCGCTGTTGCCGTCCCTCCCTCGGAGCCGGCAGGCTGAGGTGCTCCGGCAGGCTTGCGCTTGGCTGTGCCCGGTCCGGCCTCCGCTCCGGCCAGGCCGGCAATGCGCGCCAGGCTGGCCGCTGCGGACTGAATTTCGTCGAAGCTGGAAATGATGATCCCCAGCGGGTTGAACAGCCGGTGGAAGTACAGGGCGGCCGCCGTTACGGCTCCCACGGTGACGATCTCGGCCGAGGAGAGCAGGAAGCCGGTGAGCAGGATCATTCCCAGCCCGGTAAGCTCCGCAATGTTCAGCCACTTGCTCCAGCCCGTGTAGAACCAGAGAGCGCCGCGGGAAATGTCGCGGGCCTTTGCCGAGGCGGTGCTGATCTTTCCTGCGTACGCCTCCTCCGCCCTGTAGGCCTGCAGAGTGGCCACCCCGGCCAGCGAGGCCGTGACCACCTCGGCGCGTTCGGCAAAGGCGACCCGCTCGGCGGCATAGCGGGGTGCCGCGCGCGGCAGGTACCAGCGCAGCGCAAAGTAGTAGACCGGAACGGCGCACAACCCGGCCAGCGCCAGTCTGGGGTCGAGCGCGGCCAGCCCGGCAACAGTGAGCACCACGGTGAGGACGGCGCCGATCCAGGGTGCCAGCAGCGCGGTCACGGCCTGGCTGACGACTGCGACGTCGTCGCCCACCCGGCTCAGCACGTCACCGTGGCCGCTCGCTTCCACGGTTTCCCCGGGCAGTTCCAACGCCCGGGTGAGGGCCGTTTCGCGCATGCCGGCCAGCAGGCGCTGCCCCAGCCGGGACACACAGGCGGCGCTCACGGCGGTCAGTCCCGCCGCGGCCACGCCGGCGGCGATCAGGACGGCTACCAGCCCGATCAGCCGGTCTTCCGCCGCACCCGCAGCGTCCGGTCCCGCCGTCGTCGTCTCCAGAACGGTGTTGGTGATCGCCCCGATAAGCCAGGGCGCCGCCAGACCGCAGCCCGCGGCAGCCAGGCACAGCAGCAGTGCGGCGGCGGCGAGGACAGGCATCGAGCGCAACTGCCCGCCCAGCATGGCCAGCGTCTGCCGGCGTCCGGCGATCGGCAGCGGAACGGCTGCTCCCTGCCCCGTGCGGGCACCGGGGTCCATGGCACCGGGATGGGTGTCCGGCACGGACTTCAGGTCGGAATTCAGGGCGTCCGGTCCGGCGGTCATCGCAGCACCGCCTTTCGGTAGTCGGAGCTGCCATCCAGCAGTTCAAGGTGGGTGCCGGCGGCAACCACGTGTCCGCCGCGCAGCAGGACAACACGGTCGGTCAGCGCCAGCAGGGCCGGGCTGGCGGTTGCCACCACGGTGATCCTTCCGCCGTCCCGGCCGTGGCGCAGGCTTCGAATGCCGCGGGCAATGCTCTGCTCCGTGACGGAATCCACGGCGCTGGTGGGATCGCTCAGCACCAGCAGTGGCGGATCGGCTTGAAGCGCCCGGGCCAGTGCCAGGCGCTGCCGCTGGCCCCCGGAGAAGGAAAGGCCCCGCTCGGTGACGCGTGAGTCCAGACCGTCGTCGAGGGCAGCCACCACATCGTGGGCGTGGGCGGCTTCCAGGGCTGCCGCCATCCGGCGTGTTTCGGCGGCGGAGGGAGCTGTCCCGGTGTCCGAGGAGGTGTCTGTCCCGGTGCCTGTCCCCGCGTCCGTCCCCGCGAGGGCCAGGTTCGACGCAACCGTTCCGGCGAAGAGGTCGCCGTGGTGGGGCTCCAGATGGACTCGGGATTTCGGCACCGCGGAGCCGATCAGACCGTAGAGCAGCTCAACGCTCTGCGCATCGGCAACCAGGCCCACCATTTCACCCGGCTTCAGGTGCAGCAGCTCCCGGCCGTCAGCGGTGCGGATGGAGAGATCCGGAACGAGCTGGTCCGGGAACGGCCGGTCCGAACCGCTGGAAGGCTCGGCGTCGGGCTCGGCATGCACTGCGGCGATCCGGTCGGCACCGGCACGTGCGGCGGCCCGCTGCTGCAGGAACATCCCCACGTGGCCGAGCGGTTCGGCAATGAACTGCGCCGCGCCAACCGCAGCGATGAAGCCGCCCAGGGAGATCTCTCCGCGCAGGGCCAGCAGGCCGGCGGCAGCCACGGCCACCGCGAGAACCAGGGTGCTGCCCAGTGCGGTGGCGGCCAGCTGGACGGCCCGGGTATTGCCGGAGCGGATGCCGTCGGCCAGCGCCCGGCGGCTCACGTTCCGGTATCTGGCGGCCGCCTGCTGCTGCGCGCCGAGGCCGTGCAGCGCGCGCAGCCCGCCGAGCAGGTCAGCGGCCAGCGCGGACGTGGCGGCCAGGCTTTCCTGCTGTGCGGCGGTGCGCCGGGACAGCAGCGGAGAGACGAGGTTCAGCCCGACGGTAATTCCCACGGCGACTCCCACCAGCAGCAGCCCCAGCCGGACGTCGATGCTGAGCAGGACGCCGCAGCTGACGGCCAGGGCGGCGGCCGCGCCCCAGAGTCCGGAGACATAGGCAACCGCCTGGGAGGCCACATCGGCGTCGGACGTGGAGATGGACAGCAGTTCGCCCCGGGGCCGGGAAGCTCCCCGCGGCCGGTGCCGGAGGAAGTGCCCGGCCAGCTCGGAGCGGAGCGTGTGCGCTTCGTCCTGGGCGGCGCCGTAGGCGTACCGCGCGGCCCAGCGCCAGCACATGGTCAGGGTGAGGAACAACGCGGTCAGCGCCGCCAGGCAGAGCACCAGCACTCCGGGGTTCCGGCTCACGACCGCCAGGTCCACCGTCCAGCCGATTGCCACGGGGACCAGCGCTTCGCAGGTTTGGTGCCCCATGATCAGCAGTGAGGAAAGGACGAGGCGTCGGCGGTTGCGGCGCAGGCCCGCGCGCAGCAGCTGCCGCCCGGAGGTGGCTGCTGCGGCGGCTGCTGACGTGGCTGCGGCGGGAGAAGTTTGGAAGGTCATGACAGTGGCCTGCTCCGGAAACCGGCGGCCTGCCGGGCTCCGGAGCAGCGTATTTCTTTCTGGGAGAGCGTGCTAACGGCCGTCTGCGGCTGCGGGACGACGTCGTCGAGCACCAGGTTCAGGGTTTCGACGGTACCGGCGGTGGCACCGCTCCTGATCGTACCGGCCAAAATCAGCCGGCCCGCTCCGGCCGCAGCGCGGCACGCGTGGCCACCGCGATGGATCCCGTCCCCAGGACCGCCGTTGCGCCAATGAGCAGCAGATAGGCCAGCGGCGGAATGGTCGGCAACGGCTGCCCGGAGACACTGACCGCAATGCCCATCAGCGGCGGCACTGCGAGCGCCGTTCCCAGCACGACGGCGATTCCCGCCACCGCAACCGATTCCAGCCCGGTCATCCGGCGCAGCTGCGCGTCCGAGGCCCCTAAGGTGCGCAGCAGCAGCATCTCGGGCCGGCGCCGGGCCGTTGCCATCACCAGAGTGTTGACCACTGACACGCCCAGATATCCCAGCAGGACCAGCATCGCCAGAATGGAAACCCACGACTCGGCGTTCCGCTCCGCGGCTCCGGCAGCGCCGAGCTCCTCCCGGTCCAGGATTGTCAGGCCAAGATCGCTGACCGCGGCGTTCAGTCCCCCCGGATCCGTTCCCGGCTCAGCGGTGACCAGCAAGTAGTCGTTCAGGCCAGTGGTGGTGTGGCTGCGCAGCGTGTCATTGGCCACCGCGACGTCCCCGAACCCCAGTCCCCGCTCGTAGGTGGCGACGACGACGGCGGTCGCCTTGGTTCCGTCGCCGTAGTGGAAGGAAAACTCCCCCCCCCCCCCGGCGCCGTGCCGGATTCCCGGGCCAGGTCCGCGCTCAGGGCTACGGTTCCCGGATCGGCCAGCCGGTCCAGGGACCCCTCCCGCACATCGAGGTCCAGGGCACCGTCCAGATCCTGCGGCGCCAGGCCCAGCACGGCGTAGGACTGCATGCCGTCCTCCATTCCCAGGAACCGGGTTTCGGCGAGGATGGCGGAGCGGGCCACCGGTGAGACGGTTTCCACCCCGGGGACCGCAGCCACCGTTTCGGCGAGCTCGTTGGAGATCCCCGAACCCGGTGCGCTGACCAGGTACCCGGCCACCATTCCGTCGCCGGACTGCCGCTTGGCCTCCGTTTCAATCGTGGCCGGCATAAAGAACTGCACCGATCCGAGCGCAATCGCCAGCGTCAGGGGAACGATCCCTGCGGCGAGCCGGCGCGGGAAAGCGCTGGCAGCGGCCTCCGCCAGGACCAGGGAAGCGGAGGCGTGGCGGCGGACAAGTGGTTGCACCAGTTTCAGCGCGCCGGTCACCAGCCAGGGGCCGAGGGCGCCGGCGCCGATCACCAGGAGCAGGATGCCGGAGGCCGCCGCGGCCAATCCCGCGGTGCCCGGAACGGCAACCGGCACCGCTGACGCGAACAAACCCCCGCCCAGCAGGGTCAGGCCGGTGATGACGCGCCCACGGCCCAGAGAGGATTTCTCCGTTACCGCCTCACGCAGCGCTGTTGTGGGTGCCGCGCGGACCGTTCCGCGGGCGGCAACGAGCGAGGCGGCGACCGCTGCGGCGATGCTGATCAGGACAGCGGCGAGCGCCGGAAGCGGGCTGAAGGCCAGCTGGAAGTATTCCGGGAGGACGTCGGCCGCAGTGAACCGCTCCCCCAGGAAACCGGCAAGCCAGTAGCCGGGAACGGCACCCAGGACGGCAGCGGCCCCGGAAACCAGCAGGACTTCACGGACCACGATGCCCAGTGTCTGGTTTGCCCCGGCCCCGACGGCCCGCAGCATCGCGAACTCCCGCCGGCGCCCCAGGACGGACAGCGAGAGGGTGCCGGCGGTGACAAAGACCGCGGTCATCAGGGCCACCCCGGCCAACGAGCCGCTGAACAGCAGCAGCGCGGACCGGGCAGCCGATCCGCCGAGGTTCTCCACGTCGCCGCGCCGGTCGCCGATGTAGCCCACGATGCCCGTCACCTGCGCCTCGATGGCAACCGCGAGCTGTTTCGGCTCGACGCCGGGCTCGGTTATCACGCCCACCGTCGCCACCGTCTCGCCGTGCGGCCACAGGGCCGCCGCACCCGCGGAGCTGAGGAAGACGGCGGGGGACGCCGAGCCGGGATCCCCCGCCTCCGGGGCGGCGACGCCGGACACCGTGTATTCCGTTGGAACGCCGCCGTGGGCAAGGACGAGCCGGCTGCCGGGATCCGCTTCAAAGGAGCCGTCCACCACCACGTCGGTGGCCTGCTGCGGAGGCTTCCCGGAGGACAGCTTGTACGGTGCCAGGGCCGCCGATTCCCAGGCAGCCGCGGAAACCGCCGTACCGTCCGGCGCGGCCAGCGGAAGCTCGATGGTGCCCACCGCCCGTTCCACCCCGGGAACGGCGCCTATGTCAGCGACCACACCGGCGGGAAGCAGGACGCGTTCGGCGAAGGGGGCGTCCACGTCCTCCACCACCGGCAGCGCCTGCGGGGCGCCCACTACGACGTCGGCGCCCTGCAGCCGCTGCGGGGCCGTGCCGCCGCGAAGCCCGGTTTCGATGAGGACGCCCATGGCCGTGATGAGCCCGGCGCACAGGAACACGGCCACAAAAACCCCGGCGAACCCGCCGCGGTGGTGCCGGATGGATGCTTTGGCAAGAGCAAACATGTCAGCGCTCCCCCAGGTAGGCCATGCGCTCGGTGACGTCGCGGGCGGTGGCACCGCTCATGCTGCCGTCGAGGCGTCCGTCGGCGAGGAAAATGACTGTGTCAGCAGAGCCGGCCGCCACCGGATCATGGGTGACCATGACAACCGTCTGTCCCAGGACCGAGACGGTGTGCCGCAGCAGGTCCAGCACCTGGCGCGCCGTGCCGGAGTCCAAAGCGCCGGTGGGTTCGTCGGCGAAAACAGCGTCCGGGCGGGTAATCAGCGCCCGCGCAATCGCCGCCCGCTGCTGCTGCCCGCCGGAGAGTTCCTGCGGCTTCCGCTCCCCCAGCCCGGCCAGACCCACGGCCTCCATAACGTAGTCGAGCCAGGCGGAGTCGGTGCCGCGCCCGGCCAGCAGCAGCGGCAGCGTGACGTTCCGGACCACTGACAGTTGGGGCAGCAGGTTGTAGGACTGGAACACGAAGCCGACATGATCCCGGCGGAAGCGGGTCAGTGCCTTGCTGCCCAGGCGCGAAATCTCGGTGGTGCCCAGCAGGACACGGCCGCTGTCCGGCGTGTCCAGGCCGGCGGCGCATTGCAGCAGCGTGCTTTTGCCGGACCCGGAGGGCCCCATGACCGCGGTGAAGGTTCCGGCCGGAACGGCCAGCGACACCTCCCGCAGGGCCGGCACGCCCGCGGTGCCGGAACGGTAGCTTTTGGACACGCCCTGCAGCTGCAGGGCAGCGGGGCCGGAGAATTCTGCGGCATCGGAAAACATGGGTTCATCCCTTGGTCGGCGGTTCTTATCGGCGGTGGAGGTCTTCAACGGAGGTTGTGATCCGCGGTGCAGGTGCTGCCTTCGACGCTACGGAGGACGAACCCGAGGTCCGATACAGCCAGCACCCCAATCCGGGGTATAGCTGGCTATACCGACAGCCGTTTCGGCGTCGGGCATAATTCAACGGGTGAGCTTCCCGAGCAGAGCCAGCCTGGAGACCCGTGCCCGGGATTTGCGGTTCCTGGTGTGCGAGGGCGGGTATTGGCTGGCGTCGCTGGGCATCCTGCTCGCCGGCATCGTGTTGCTTCCGTTCGTCGCCCTGGGCGTGGGCCTGTACGCCGTTCCGAGCCTCCTGGAAATGCTCAACCGGTTGGCCGCCCGGGCGCAGGCACGCGCAGCCGGATTCTCTTCCGCGGTTCTTCCGTTTGACCGGCGCCGCCTCACCGGCCGGCACTCCTTCACTGAGCTGGCCGCCCTGCTCAGCTCCCCGGAGACTCGCCGTGATGTGGCCTGGCTTCTGTTCCACTGCGCGTTTGCCGTGCCGGCCGCCGCCCTCGCTCTCGCGCTGCCCGTTGGTGCGGTGCTGTACGTGGTGGCCGCCCCCTTCTGGCCCCTGTTTCCGCCGAAAGCGCCGCTGGAACTGACAATCGCCGTCACGAGATGGACAGACGCCCTCCTGATGATCCTGCTGGGACTGGGCTACGCCGTCGCCGCCTGGCTGCTGCTGCCCTGGTTGGCGCGGCGGATCAGCGACGCAACCCTGGGCATTCTGTCCCCCCGGCGATTCGCGGAGCTGTCCCGGCGCATCTCCGACCTGTCCGCTGCCCGGGCCAATGCCCTCGCCGCCCACGCGGCGGAACTGCGGCGCATCGAGCGGGAACTGCACGACGGCGCGCAGAACCGCCTCGTTGGCGTCGTCATGATGCTCGGGCTGGCCCAGCGGGCTGCCGAAACGGATCCGGCGGCGGCAATGCCTTTCCTTGGGCGCGCGCAGGATGCCGCCACCGAAGCCCTGGCCGGCCTGCGGGCGGCAGTACACGATATTTATCCGCCGGTCCTGGACGAACTGGGGCTGGGCGGGGCCGCCGCTTCGCTGACCAGCCGGTCACCGGTTCCGTGTTCCCTGAACACCAGCGGCCTGCGGCGGGCTCCCGCCGCGGTGGAGGCGGCGGCGTACTTTGTCCTGGCTGAAGCCCTGACCAACGCGGCAAAGCACGCCGACGCGTCACGGATTGACGTGGTTCTGCAAACCGAATCATCACCGCGGGAGGACATTCTGGTGATCCAAGTGAACGACGACGGCCGAGGCGGCGCGCGGGCAGGTTCGCCTGAGACCGCGGGGTCGGCTGAGACGGCAGGGTCGGCTGAGGCCGCCGGCCGCTCGGGCACGGGACTGGCCGGGATCGCCCGGCGGGCGGCGGCCTTCGGCGGCAAGCTGGTCCTGGCCAGCCCCGACGGAGGGCCCACTGTTGTGAGGGTGGAACTGCCATGCGCCTTCTGATAGCCGAAGACGACGCCCTGCTGCGGGCGGGCTTGGAACTGCTGCTGCAAGGCGAAGGATTCGAGGTGGTCGGTTCCGCCGACAACGCCGAGGACCTGCTTGCGGCCTTTGAGCCGGGGAGCGCCGACGGTGCGGTGCTGGACGTGCGGATGCCGCCGTCGTACACCAATGAAGGCCTGCGTGCGGCCTTGGAACTCCGCTCCCGGGTGCCCAATTTTCCCGTGCTCGTCCTCTCCGCCTATGTGGAGGACCGCTACGCCGGGCGGTTGCTGGCCTCCGGCGCGCAGGGCGTGGGCTACCTGCTCAAGGAACGTGTGGGCAAGGTCGGCGACTTTGTGGACGGCCTAAAGCGGGTGCTGGACGGCGGAACGGTGATGGACCCGGAGGTCATTGCGCAGCTGTTCAGCCGACGCAGCACCCGGGATCCCATTCGGTCGCTGACCCCGCGGGAATTCGAGGTGCTGGGGCTGGTGGCCGAGGGGCTCGGCAATGCCGCCATTGCGCAGGCAATTTCAGTCTCAGAGACCGCCGTCAGCAAGCATATTGGCAACATCTTCGCGAAGCTGGGACTTTCGCCGCTGGACAACGGGCACCGTCGGGTCCTGGCTGCCCTGGCGTATCTGCGGTCCTAGCCTGCCTGCCGTCCCGGAGCATCACCTAATGAAGTCGCCAAGAAGGGAATTCGCCGGGACCAGGTTGCTTTCACCGGGGATGATTTTTCGTGTCTTTTCACGCCTTTTGTTTCCGTCGGCACCGAACCGGCCCGCCGAGCGGCCGACTACCGCGCCGCCGGGCGTTCTGCCGCCGCAGCACCCGGGCAGCACCCGGGCAAGGACGGTAGGCTAAGAGTGCTCCCGGCGAGTTGATATATTGCGATCCGGCCAGATCACGAAAGAAGAGAAGAATTATGCCAGCGCCTCAGCGAACCGATGCCGACAGCATTCGCCAGGATTTAGGATTCCTCACCGTCGCGGAAGTTCTGCAGCTGTGCGCTACCCAGCAGATACTTGATCCGTCATCGACCTTGATTTCACGAAGAGCTCAGCTCGGCGAAGGCAATGTGCTGTATCCCGGAGTGGTTATCCAGGTGGATGACCAGAGTTCCTGCGTTATCGGACACCGGAATATTTTCTATCCCGGCACCTTCCTCACCGCCGCGCACGGCGGAATGCTCCTCCTCGGCTCCGAAATCACGCTGGGGCCCGGCGGAGTCCAGCTCAAGGCGGGCCGGACCCATGCCGTGGCAGTGGGCGACGGCGCACGGCTGGGCAACGGCCCCGTGGTGACCGGCCGGTCGGTGCTTGGCACCGGCTCACAGATCGTGGGTGCCGTCGAAGCTGATTCAGTGGTTCTCGCCGACGGCGGAGACTTCCGCTCAAATCCGGCGGAGAAGCGCGGTGCTGTCCTTAGGGGAACGGGACTCGCTCGCGGACTGAGGCTCGCTCCCGGCGAACTGGTTCAGGGCTTTGGCGACTTCGCGACAGCCGACGTCGTACGCCAGACCGATTCGCCCGCCTGATCCCTCCGGCCCAGGCAGCTGCGGCCTGCAATTACCGAGAGGCGGCACCCAGGCGAAAATGCGAGCTCCGTTACTAAATAGTTACCTTTGCGTAATCGTCTTGTAGCGTAGTGGTCGTGCCGTTATCTGAAGCGGCTCCCTTGGCTTGTTACCTAGCTCTGCCGCTGGTCAAGGTCCACAGATATAAACACTTCGGCAGAGGCGGGGGAACCATAAACGGGTTCCTTTGAATCCTTGGGGTTAAGTCAGCCGAAGGTTTCTTTAGCTGACCGGGTGACTCCCATCCGCATCCGACAGCTCACCTCGCAGGTATCGGGAGAGGTAACTCATTGTCTTTCAATAACACTCGTGGACGCCACCGTGCCAACAACGCCGGGCTCCTGGCCGCAGTTGCTAACGCCACCAACGGCAAAGCACGCACCATCGGCAGCGCCGCTGCCGTCATGGCCGCAGGCTCCACTCTGCTGCTCGGCATGGCCGCTCCGGCCTCGGCCGGCGTCATCGCCAACGACTCAGCCGAGTCCTACAGCGCACCGGCCCCTGTAGCCGCACCCGCCGCTGTAACCGCTCCCGTTGAGGCCCCGGCATCTGCAGGATCCACTCACGTTGTTCAGTCCGGCGATACGCTCAGCAAGATTGCTGCAACGTACGGCGTCAACCTGAACGACATCCTGGCGCAGAACGGCCTTGCGCTGGACTCCATCATCTACCCCGGTGATGTCATCACCTACGCCGGTGGCGCCGCCGCAGCTCCTGTTGCCGCTCCTGTTGTTGCCGCTGCTCCGGCCCCCGCGGCCGAGCCTGCTGCAGCCGACTTCAGCAGCATCAGCACCCAGGCGTCCGCCGTGACTCCTGCTGCCGTAACCGGCACCAACCAGATCATGCTTGCATCCGCTCAGTCCCAGATGGGCGCCATGCAGGACTGCACCGTCCTGGTTGAGGTTGCCCTCCGGGCAGCCGGCCACTCGGTTGGCGACCTGTCCCCCGCGCAGCTTGCTGCCTACGGAACCCCGGTCACTGACCCGCAGCCCGGCGACATCGCCTTCTACGCCGACGGCGGCATGGGCTTTGCCCACATTGCCATCTACACCGGCAACGGACAGGCCATCCACAGCGGATGGAACGGCAACCAGACCGTTGAGCAGAGCGCTAACGTCGGCTCCGGCGCCGTCTACTACCGCGTAGCGTAATTTCGCAGTAGCAATCCCGCCGGAGGGCGGGAAGTGAACGGCTCGTCCTCCGGCAGCTCCACCAAAAACACCCGGCCCTTTGGCCGGGTGTTTTTGCGTGTCCGGGTGTTCTGTCCAGACGTTCTGTCCGGACGTTCTGTCCGGACGTTCCGTTTCCGGTGTCCCGTGTCGGACTGCCTTAGGTGGTCGGGGCGTCCTGCTCAGTGTTGTCCTGAGTTTCAGCGTCGTCCTGAGGTTTCGGCTCCTTGCCGGAAGCATCGTCGCCGGCGGGGCCGTCGCCGTCGTCAGCAGGACCGTCGCCATCGCCTCGGATTTTGTCTCCGTCTTCGGCAGGACCGTTCCCAGGCTCGTCTCCGTCGCCCGGAATCCCGTCGTCGCCTCTGTGGTGATGCTTATGGGGGCGCCCGTCCCCATCGGTATCGGCTTCGGTTTCGGCTTCGCCGTCGGCCTCTGCGTTGGCGTCTGCGTCTGCGTCCTCGTCGTCGAGTTGCGGACGGCTCTCGGACCGGGTGTCCTGGTCCTCAGCGCTTCGGTCCTCGGCGTCCTGGTCCTCGGCGCCCTGTTTGTCCGTGTCCTGCTCCCGCTGGACTTCCTGCTCGGTAACCGAGGCCTGTTCCTGGTCCCCTGAGGTATCCGCGGTGGCCACGCCGGCAAAAAAGGAGCCGACCAGCAGCGCCAGACCGCCGACGACGCCGAGTATCCACCCAAGTGGCCCTCTGGCCTTGTCCCGGAGAACCGTGGTCTTGTCCCGGAAAACCATCGTAATCTTCACCTCCGAAAGTGGTTTGCTGACGCTTCCATTTTCGAATCAGATTCTTCGAGGATTCTTAGTTCCGCTCCCGCAGTCCGCGCAGCCTCCCCCACCTGGTCCGCCGCCCGCGCCTGCTGTTATCGAGCGGCAGCCGGACTTCCACGACGCCGCCGGAAGCTTCGGTGTTACCGGCACGTTCGCCTGCGCCGGCCGGCAAAGCACGGACGCTGCCGCCGTATCGGGCGGCAATCTCCGCAACCAGTGCCAGCCCGAGCCCATAGTGCCGCGGCTGCGCTGAGGAGCCGTCCCCGCCCTTTGAGCCTTCGGAATCATCGCCGGCTCCCTGCCGGTCCCGGCTCCGCGCCGATGCAAACCGCTCAAAGGCATGCCGGCTGAAGCCGGGCGGAAAACCGGGGCCGTCGTCGGACACCCGAATCACAGCCTCCCCGCTGTCGCTCCGAACCGAAAACCGCACGACTGATCGGCCGTAGTCCAAAGCGTTGGCCCCCAGCGCCGTAAAGACTCGCTGCAGGGCGAACTGCCCGCCAAGGACTGTCACTTCCGGGGCCGGCGCATCGAACTCCAGCGTCAGGTTCCGCCTCCGCGCCTCCGGCTCCAGGGAGCCGACGGCGGACCGGGCCAGTGCAACCAGGTTGACGGGTTCCGCCGGACCGGACTGCCGCGGATCTGCCGCCATCAGCAGGTCTTCGAGGATGCCTGTCAGCACCTTGGTGTCGGCGACGACGTCGTCCGCTGCCTGCAGAGCCTCCGGGGCAGGCGCCGAGCCGGCCGGGTCAGCCGCCAGCCGCCGCCGAAGCAACTGTGTCCGTGTGCTCAGCAGCGTCAGCGGTGTGCGCAGTTCATGGCTGGCATCAGCGACAAACCGGCGCTGCAGGGCCAGTGCCTCGGCCATTGGACGCATCGCCGCTCGCGCAGCCAGCGCTGAGACGGCTCCGGCCGCAAGGCCCGCCGCCGCGACGGAAACCGCCAGTGCCAGCACCTCGCACGCAGCTGTTCGGTGGCATCATGTGTGTCAACGGCAGCCTGGACAACGTCTCCGCGGCGCTCGACCGTCAGGACCTCATAGGTGCGGCTCCCTGCCGCAACCGTGTCCCTGCGATCCTGGCCGGTAGCGGCCACTTGGGCCAGCGACTGCGTGTCCGGAAGCCCGGAGGGCATGTTGCGGGACACGACCAGCCGACCGTCGTCGTACACGGCGAGGAACACGTCCAGCGGCGCCTCCCGGGGCGAATCAAACTCCACCGCTGATGCCAGGGTCTGCTCCGCCGCCTCGCGCGTCTGGGTGGCCACCAATCCGTAGACCAGGGTGCCGGCCAGGCCCAGCAGCACCACGACCAGCGCAGTGAACTGCACGGCGAGACGCAGGGACGCCCGGCTTAATTCACTTTGCTCCCGGCTGGCCCGGCCAGCCCGACCAGCCCGACTGACCCGACCGGCCCGGTCGCCTTTCACGGCCACCTCATGTCCGCGTCATCTCCGCTTCATGTCCGGGCACCGAGCCGGTAACCGATGCCGCGCACGGTCAGCACGATTCCCTTGCCCAACTTGCGCCGAAGATAATGCACATACGTATCCACGACGCCGTCGTCATCCGCGTCCGGAAAGACAGCATCCAGGAGGTCAACGCGGGGAAAGACCTGTCCCGGGCGCCGGGCCAGGTGCTCCAGCAGTGCACCCTCCCGGTCCGAAAGCACCACCACCTCGCCCGTGTCGGTCGTGACGGTGCGGCCGGTGGTGTCCAGGACTCCCCCAGGCACCGGCAGGACCGGGGTCAGCGCCGCGCTCCTGCGCCGCAGCGCGCGCAGGCGCGCCAGCAGCTCATCGACGTCAAAGGGTTTGGCGAGATAGTCTTCGGCGCCCCGGTCCAGCCCTTCCACCCGGTCGGCGGGATTTCCCAGCGCCGAAAGCACCAGTGCCGGTGTGAGCACGCCGCGGCTGCGCAGCCGGGTCAGGACGTCCAGGCCTTCAACGCCGGGCAATCCTCGGTCCAGCAGCAGGACATCGAAGGAATGTGTCAGACCCTCGTGGAGGGCGCGCTGCCCGTCAAAGGCCAGGGTCACCTGGTAGCCCTCCGACTTCAGGAGCTCCGCCAGCATGCCTGCCAGGCTGCGGTCATCTTCCACGACTAGGATCCGGGGAGGCTCCGTCATCCCGGAAGTCTAGCCGCGGTCCCATCGAAACACCCGGCTGCGGAACCCGGTTCGGCCCGCTGCGGGCCAAATCAACGATCGGGCATCCGGGAACCGGGTTGCTCGAGAGACTTGGTTGCTCGAGAGACATGGTTGCTCAGCTAACGGGTTGCCGCCAGCCGCATTCGGGTCATCCACTTCGCACCGTTCCCGGTGGTCAGCGCGATCACGACGACGGCAACCAGTGCTCCGATGGTGGTTTCCACCGCCCGGTCAACGGTCAGGTCCCACGCCGGCTGCGTGGAGACGAATCCCGTCATCAGCAGGGCCACCGGAGTCAGGAACACCATGGCAAGGCCGTAGTGCCGGATCACGTAAATCTCACCGCCGAGCTGCAGGAGCGCCAGGAGAATCGCCAACTGCACGGGCGACCAGTCCGGCTGCAGCAGCAGGGCCGAGAGCAACACCCCGGCATAGGTCCCGAGGATGAAGTGTCCGGCCCGGGCCGGGGCATCGGCCGCATCCGCTGCGGCAATCGGCGCACAGGCGGCGAGCATCGCCCAGTAGCTGTGCCCGGGACCGAGGACCAGGGCCAAGGAACCCGCCGCAGCTACCGCGGCCACATACCGTCCCGAGTGCACCCAGATGCCGGCCCAATCCGGGGCCGGGGCTGATTGCCGCTCAAGCCGGGGCGTGTGCGTCCTGGCATGAAGCCGGCCGGCGACACCGAGCAACACCGCGGTCAGGACACTGCCGGCCACGGCCAGCGCCGCTTCCCCGATCGAGCCGGCAAACGGTGCTGCGGCGGTTGCGGTGAACGCGAAGATATATGTAAACGGGCCTGCGGGACGCACCCGAAGTCGGTCGGCCGCAACGGATATTCCGCCGGCCACCAGTGTGGCGGCGGCAACCATTTCCCAGTCGCTGCGTCCGGCGATCGACATGGACACGCCCGCCACGACGGTCAGGCACATCAGCACGCCGGATTGGGTCTGGTGCCGCAGCCGGCGCCAGTGCGGTTCGGTGCGGCCGAACACGCCGGTCAGTGAGCCGAAGATGGCGCACAGGGTCAGGTCGGTCCGGCCCAGCAGGATGAGCACCAGCAGCGGAATAAACAGGCCCACGGCAACCCGGACGGCGGGAATCCGGTGGCCCCGACCGGAGGGAACAGAAAAGAAACTTTGGAGAAAGTGCCGCACCGGTTACATCCGTGCCTTGGTCTTGGCCGTAGCCTTCGCCGACCACGGATCCTCGGGCCACGGATGCTTGGGATATTTGCCCCGCATCTGGGCCCGGACCTGCACATAGGGGCCGGACCAGAAGGAGGCCAGATCATCGGTCACGGCCAGCGGCGCCCGGGCCGGAGAGAGCAGGTGAAACAGCACCGGCACCCGTCCCTGGACCAGCCGCGGGGTATCCGCCCAGCCAAAGCACTCCTGCAGCTTGACCGCGACCACCGGCCGGCCGCCGTCGTCGTCCACGGCCGGATAGCTGATCCGCACATGGGAGCCGCTGGGCACCTGCAGGCGTTCCGGTGCCAGCTCTCCCAGTTGCGACGCTTCCGGCCAGGGAAGCAGCCGGCGCAGCGGGTCGGTCAGGTCGATGGCGTTTACGGAGGCCCCGGCGGCCAGCGCCTGCAGCTCCGGAGCCAGCCAGGCATCGAGCCGGGCCAGCAAGGCCGGCTCCGAAACATCCGGCCAGGGCTCGCCCAGCTCGCGGTGCAGCAGGGCCAACCGGCGCCGCAGCGCGTCAGCGCCCGGTGAGAATCCGATGACCCCCAGCCCCTCCCGGGCCAGCGCGCGGGCCACTGCGGCCCGGCCTTCGTCCGCTGACGGGCGGACCGGTGTGGAGGACAGCACGATCGCGCCCAGCCGGCGCTCACGCCTGGCCTTTACGCGCCCGGCGGTGAACTTCGCCTCCACAGTGTCGGTCAGCAGATGCCGGGCCGCGGCTTCCGCACTGTCCTGGCTCAGCGGGGCAGCCGATCGAATCACGGCTCCGGTGCCGGAAGCATCGCGGCCCTGGGCCCGGGAGACCTCGGCAACGGCGAGCCACTCGTGTCCGCTCAGTGCGCTGCCGGCCGGCAGTCCAGCACGGGTTCCGCTCGAAAGCAGGTATCGCTCCCCTGTTCCGGCGTCGCCCGGGACCCGCCGGGCGATGCGGTCCGGAAAAGCCAGCCCGACCACAAAACCGAGGGCTTCAGCGCCTGGCACGGTTGCCGCAGCCGGCTTGGAGGCGCCGGTGTCCGCGCGCCGGGCCAGCGACTGCAGCCTTCGCACGTCCTCAGACCAGCGCCGCTCCCCGGGATCCCGGCCGGCGCGCAGGCCGGACAGCAGACGCGGAAGATCGGCGCCGGAGGCGCGGAGATCTCCGGACACCAGGGCCACGGCTTCGGCGGCGGAACGGGCGCCGACGACGGCGGTTCCGTCCAGCAGGGCGCGCGCCAGCCGGGGATCTGCTGGAATGCCGGCCAGTGTCTTGCCGAGGGCGGTGACGGTGCCGGAGGCGTCGATGGCACCGAGGTCGCGCAGGACTGCCAATGCGTCCTGCAGGGCGGCCGACGGCGGGGCATCGGGCAGCGCCAGCCCTTCGCCGCCGGGTGCTCCCCAGCACGCCAAAACCAGTGCGGCGGCGGTTAGGTCTGCGACGGCTATCTCGGGGGTCTGGTGGGCCGGTGCGGCGCCAAAGGTGCGTTCGTCATAGCAGCGGATAACCCGGCCTGGTCCCTGGCGGGCGGCTCGTCCGGCCCGCTGCACCGCCGAAGCCCGCGAGCAGGACACCGTGACCAGTCCCGACATGCCGCGGGCTGCATCCCGTCGGGGTTCCCGGGCGAGACCGGAATCGATCACCAGGCGCACGCCCGGAACGGTCAGCGACGACTCGGCGAGGCTGGTGGAGACGATGATCCGAGGTGCGCCGCCGGGGCTACGGCCCGACACTGCCCGGTCCTGCTCCCGCGGATCGACCTGCCCGTGCAGTTCCAGCACCTCGGTTCCGGCTGCGGTTCCAGCTGCGGTTCCGGCTGCGACGCGGCTGCGGATCCGGGACGCCACGAAAGACACTTCCCAGGCACCCGGGACGAAGACCAGGGCATCAGCCTGCGGATTGGCGGCCAGCATTTCCGCATGTCCGTCGGCGGCCGTATCGGCGACATGAGCCAGGAAGGTGCGGGTCACCCCGTGTTCGTCAATGCGCAGCGAAGAACCCGGCGTCCAGCGCACCTCCAGCGGATGCAGCGCCGAGGGGCAGCCGACGACGGGTGCCGGGCCGCCGTCGTCGTCGTTGTTGCCGATCAGCGCGGCAAAGCGGGGAGCGTCCAGTGTTGCGGACATGGCCACCAGGGTCAGGTCCTCGCGCAACTGGCGGACTTCGGTGAGCATGCCCAGGAGCAGGTCGGTTTCCAGGCCGCGTTCGTGGACCTCATCAAGCACGACGGCGGCGGTGCCCTCCAACCCCGGATCGGCCAGCAGGCGGCGCAGCAGGATTCCCGGCGTGACAAACTCGATCATCGTGTCCGGGCCGGTGTGGCTCTCGCCCCGGACGGTGTAGCCGATCCTGCCGCCCACCGCGCTTCGGTCCAACGAAGCCAGACGGCGGGCCGCGGACCGTGCCGCAACCCGGCGCGGCTGGGTCACCACGATGCGCGGAGGCGCGCCGGAGGAAGCAGCACGGGTGGTCAGCAGATTAGCCAGCAGCGGCGGAACCAAGGTCGTCTTTCCGGTGCCCGGCGGTGCCTGGACCACTGCGGTTCCGGCGGCTCCCGCTTGCGGCGTCGAAGCCCTGCCGCTTGCTGAATCCAGTGCGGCTTCTGCCGGGGTCAGTGCAGCCGCAAGGTCCTGCAGCGACTCTGCGAAGACCAGCCCCGCGCCAATGACCTGCAGGTCGAAAGGCAAGGGGTGTTGGGCAGGATCCATGGGGGCAATCGGAGTTGTCACTACTCCATTGTCCCGCGTGATTCCGGCGGTCTCGTCCAGCCCGGTTGTGGCAGGGGATCATTTGAGCCCTGCCGCAACAGGAACGGATTCAAGGGATGCCGTCCGATCGGGCAGCTGCTTAGGACCCGGGCTTCATACGTTTCCCTGATTTCAGTGCCGAGCATGTGGTCCGCGCACTCACTCAGTGCTGAGCGTATGGTCCGCGCACCGCTGGAGGTGGCGGAGCCATGGATTGATAGACGTGTCCGGTGGGGGTCGTCGTCATCACGCGGTGCCGGCCCGGCGAACCCGCGGCATTACCGACGCCTGACCCGTCAGCCCGTGGACCGGTGGGTGGCGACTCCGCCGCTTGTGCGCTCCAGCCTGGTGCTTCCTTGGCTTGGTTGCAGGCCTGGCAGAGTCCTTGAATGTTCTCGGCACTGGTTGGTCCGCCCTCGCGGACGGGGGTGATGTGGTCGTAATGCCGGATCGGTGCTCCGCACCACGGAGTCCGGCAGATCTGGTCGCGGGCTGCGATCAGCCGGGCCAGGCCGCCGGGTACGAGCCGTGCCCGGGAATCCATCGCGGTCAGCTGACCGGAGTCCGGTGCGATGTAGAGCCGGCGGAGCCAGACTTCGGTGCGCGGATCCGGCCGGCGCGCCACCGTGCCCCAGCCGGCTGTTGCGCTGCCCGGATCTCGGGCGGGGCCTCGGGCCGGACCACGGGCCGGGTTAGGGGCTGGACCACGGGCCGGGTTAGGGGCTGGACCACGGGCAGGGTTAGGGGCCGATTTAGGTGCGGAATCACGGGCACGGTCTCTGTCCCCGGGATCCGGTCTGTCCGGGATGGGATCGTCCGGAACCGGGTCGGGACCGCGGATCAGGTCCCGGGCCCACTGCGCGGGAACGATTCCGTATCCGGCCAGCACGGCCGGTTCGGCTCCGTCGGGCACGAAGGATTCCATTTGCCGGCCGGCTGCTATCCCGCCAAAGCTCGCCGTCCCGGGGTCTTTGGTGTCCGCAGATGTCCTGGCAGCGTCCAGTTCCGCAGCCGTGTCCGCGACCGTATTCATGTCTGTGTCTGTGTCTGTGTCTGTGTTTGTGTCTGTGTTTGTGTTTGTGTTTGTGTCTGGGGGCAGGATTCCGTGCAGCAGGGTCCGGTCCGTCATGATCAGCTGCACCTCCACCCGCACGTCCTCCGCGCGGGCCTGCCCGGTGGTGCGTTCCACGAGGGTGTCGGCCATGATCTGGCCCTTCGTCCGCGGGTCCCCGGACGCCCGCAGCCGGTCCGCGTCCCGGGTCAACGCCGCGAACACGCCCACCCCTTGCGCCACCGGCAGCAGCGCGGTCAGATACGTCATGGTGTCCGGGGCCGGACGGCAGGACACATACCGTTCCGAAACGGCATGCGCGGCACGGTTGACCACGGCATGCGGGTCCAGACCGTAGGACAGGGACTTGATCCGGGCGATCAGCTTCCGGTCTCCGAGCTGTTCCAGTTCCGCGGGGTTCCCGGCGATCTGTTCTCCCGCTTGCGGCGTCGAAGCCCTGCCGCTTGCTGAATCCAGTGCGGCTTCTGCCGGGGTCAGTGCAGCCGCAAGGTCCTGCAGCGACTCTGCGAAGACCAGCCCCGCGCCAATGACCTGCAGGTCGAAAGGCAAGGGGTGTTGGGCAGGATCCATGGGGGCAATCGGAGTTGTCACTACTCCATTGTCCCGCGTGATTCCGGCGGTCTCGTCCAGCCCGGTTGTGGCAGGGGATCATTTGAGCCCTGCCGCAACAGGAACGGATTCAAGGGATGCCGTCCGATCGGGCAGCTGCTTAGGACCCGGGCTTCATACGTTTCCCTGATTTCAGTGCCGAGCATGTGGTCCGCGCACTCACTCAGTGCTGAGCGTATGGTCCGCGCACCGCTGGAGGTGGCGGAGCCATGGATTGATAGACGTGTCCGGTGGGGGTCGTCGTCATCACGCGGTGCCGGCCCGGCGAACCCGCGGCATTACCGACGCCTGACCCGTCAGCCCGTGGACCGGTGGGTGGCGACTCCGCCGCTTGTGCGCTCCAGCCTGGTGCTTCCTTGGCTTGGTTGCAGGCCTGGCAGAGTCCTTGAATGTTCTCGGCACTGGTTGGTCCGCCCTCGCGGACGGGGGTGATGTGGTCGTAATGCCGGATCGGTGCTCCGCACCACGGAGTCCGGCAGATCTGGTCGCGGGCTGCGATCAGCCGGGCCAGGCCGCCGGGTACGAGCCGTGCCCGGGAATCCATCGCGGTCAGCTGACCGGAGTCCGGTGCGATGTAGAGCCGGCGGAGCCAGACTTCGGTGCGCGGATCCGGCCGGCGCGCCACCGTGCCCCAGCCGGCTGTTGCGCTGCCCGGATCTCGGGCGGGGCCTCGGGCCGGACCACGGGCCGGGTTAGGGGCTGGACCACGGGCCGGGTTAGGGGCTGGACCACGGGCAGGGTTAGGGGCCGATTTAGGTGCGGAATCACGGGCACGGTCTCTGTCCCCGGGATCCGGTCTGTCCGGGATGGGATCGTCCGGAACCGGGTCGGGACCGCGGATCAGGTCCCGGGCCCACTGCGCGGGAACGATTCCGTATCCGGCCAGCACGGCCGGTTCGGCTCCGTCGGGCACGAAGGATTCCATTTGCCGGCCGGCTGCTATCCCGCCAAAGCTCGCCGTCCCGGGGTCTTTGGTGTCCGCAGATGTCCTGGCAGCGTCCAGTTCCGCAGCCGTGTCCGCGACCGTATTCATGTCTGTGTCTGTGTCTGTGTCTGTGTTTGTGTCTGTGTTTGTGTTTGTGTTTGTGTCTGGGGGCAGGATTCCGTGCAGCAGGGTCCGGTCCGTCATGATCAGCTGCACCTCCACCCGCACGTCCTCCGCGCGGGCCTGCCCGGTGGTGCGTTCCACGAGGGTGTCGGCCATGATCTGGCCCTTCGTCCGCGGGTCCCCGGACGCCCGCAGCCGGTCCGCGTCCCGGGTCAACGCCGCGAACACGCCCACCCCTTGCGCCACCGGCAGCAGCGCGGTCAGATACGTCATGGTGTCCGGGGCCGGACGGCAGGACACATACCGTTCCGAAACGGCATGCGCGGCACGGTTGACCACGGCATGCGGGTCCAGACCGTAGGACAGGGACTTGATCCGGGCGATCAGCTTCCGGTCTCCGAGCTGTTCCAGTTCCGCGGGGTTCCCGGCGATCTGTTCATCGACTTTCTGCCGGTCGGCCAGGGTCAGGCAGGCGGTCTCGCGGACCAGGAGCGTGGCCCGCCACTCGTTGATCACCCCGGTCGAGAGGGCGTGCAGGGTGTGCGGCATTTCAGTGGTCAGGATCCTTGCCAGGCCCAGCAGTTTGGCACCGTTATGCGGCGAGTCCCGGCGCGCCAAGGCCAGTTGCGCGGCCACACCCCGACCCAGCTGCTCGGCCTT
>NZ_JASKLY010000028.1:0-1871 GCF_030125545.1 Arthrobacter sp. zg-Y1219 | reverse complement strand
GGCACGCACGGCGTACTAGACTGCCAGGCTCAACGCCGGGCACCTGCTTATTGATATTCCACCCTTGAGCACCCACCGGAGAACGAATGTCTCCGAGATGGGCATCTCCTGCAAAGCCCGCCTCCAACACTGTGGAAGGACACGGAAAACTCTGAGGTGCTCCTTAGAAAGGAGGTGATCCAGCCGCACCTTCCGGTACGGCTACCTTGTTACGACTTAGTCCCAATCGCCGGTCCCACCTTCGACGGCTCCCTCCCACAAGGGGTTAGGCCACCGGCTTCGGGTGTTACCAACTTTCGTGACTTGACGGGCGGTGTGTACAAGGCCCGGGAACGTATTCACCGCAGCGTTGCTGATCTGCGATTACTAGCGACTCCAACTTCATGAGGTCGAGTTGCAGACCTCAATCCGAACTGAGACCGGCTTTTTGGGATTAGCTCCACCTCACAGTATCGCAACCCTTTGTACCGGCCATTGTAGCATGCGTGAAGCCCAAGACATAAGGGGCATGATGATTTGACGTCGTCCCCACCTTCCTCCGAGTTGACCCCGGCAGTCTCCTATGAGTCCCCGCCATAACGCGCTGGCAACATAGAACGAGGGTTGCGCTCGTTGCGGGACTTAACCCAACATCTCACGACACGAGCTGACGACAACCATGCACCACCTGTAAACCGACCACAAGTGGGGAGCGTATTTCTACGCTTTTCCGGTTCATGTCAAGCCTTGGTAAGGTTCTTCGCGTTGCATCGAATTAATCCGCATGCTCCGCCGCTTGTGCGGGCCCCCGTCAATTCCTTTGAGTTTTAGCCTTGCGGCCGTACTCCCCAGGCGGGGCACTTAATGCGTTAGCTACGGCGCGGAAAACGTGGAATGTCCCCCACACCTAGTGCCCAACGTTTACGGCATGGACTACCAGGGTATCTAATCCTGTTCGCTCCCCATGCTTTCGCTCCTCAGCGTCAGTTACAGCCCAGAGACCTGCCTTCGCCATCGGTGTTCCTCCTGATATCTGCGCATTTCACCGCTACACCAGGAATTCCAGTCTCCCCTACTGCACTCTAGTCTGCCCGTACCCACTGCAGACCCGGGGTTGAGCCCCGGGCTTTCACAGCAGACGCGACAAACCGCCTACGAGCTCTTTACGCCCAATAATTCCGGATAACGCTTGCGCCCTACGTATTACCGCGGCTGCTGGCACGTAGTTAGCCGGCGCTTCTTCTGCAGGTACCGTCACTTTCGCTTCTTCCCTGCTGAAAGAGGTTTACAACCCGAAGGCCTTCGTCCCTCACGCGGCGTCGCTGCATCAGGCTTTCGCCCATTGTGCAATATTCCCCACTGCTGCCTCCCGTAGGAGTCTGGGCCGTGTCTCAGTCCCAGTGTGGCCGGTCACCCTCTCAGGCCGGCTACCCGTCGTCGCCTTGGTGGGCCATTACCCCAACCAACTAGCTGATAGGCCGCGAGTCCATCCAAAACCGCATCAAGCTTTCCACGGACCACCATGCGGTGGACCGTCGTATCCGGTATTAGACCCGGTTTCCCAGGCTTATCCCGAAGTTAAGGGCAGGTTACTCACGTGTTACTCACCCGTTCGCCACTAATCATTTTGTGCAAGCACAAAAGTCATCGTTCGACTTGCATGTGTTAAGCACGCCGCCAGCGTTCATCCTGAGCCAGGATCAAACTCTCCGTAAATGTGTTACAGACACAGCACCGGAGCCAAGGAAAATTGGCTGCACGGTCCTGCACTAAATTCGAAACCAGCTAAAAAAGTCCTCCCAACCCACGGGGTGGGCGGAAGAACCAGTTCAACCAATTAAAATAATTGGTATCAATAAACTTGGCACACTATTGAGTTCTCAAACAACAGA
>NZ_JASKLY010000027.1:0-1923 GCF_030125545.1 Arthrobacter sp. zg-Y1219 | reverse complement strand
GGCCGTCTCCGGTGAGGTCGGCCAGGAAGCGGGGGTGTTTCTCGACCCGCCAGTCACCGGCGGTGTAGGCGAAGTTGTCCACTACCCTGGCCGGGGCCTTGAAGGTCCCGTCACCGTTGTTCAGGGATACCCAGACTCCGCCGTCGCCGAAACCGATAATGTCGGCCCGGCCGTCTCCGGTGAGGTCGGCCAGGAAGCGGGGGTGTTTCTCGACCCGCCAGTCACCGGCGGTGTAGGCGAAGTTGTCCACTACCCTGGCCGGGGCCTTGAAGGTCCCGTCACCGTTGTTCAGGGACGCCCAGACTCCGCCGTCGCCGAAACCGATAATGTCGCCCTTCCTGTCCCCGGTCAGGTCAGGGCCGGCACTGCTCACCCCAGGCACCACCTCAGCATGCAACTTGGCGGCCAGTACTGCCACATTCATCCTGACGATGGCTGCTGCCAGAGCGCCATCAATCTTGTCGAGGGTGTCGTTCGAGGTGTGGATATTGAAGTTGGCGGAATCCGCCCCTTCAATCGTCAACAGTGCAGGCAGCCCGGCGTTGATGAAGGGGACATGGTCGCTGGCGAAAGGATTGAGCGAGGTCTGAACGGATAAGGTGGTGTAGACGCCGGCCGCACCGGTCAGGTCGACCATTAACTGCTGCGAGACCGGGGCGCCCTCCAGCAGGACTGTCGGTTGTGGGACATTGAGGGTGCTGATCATGTCCATGTTGATGACCGCATCGAGGCGCCCGCGGTCGGTTTGGCTGAGAGCGGCAACATACTGACGGCTCCCATGGAGTCCTTGTTCCTCACCGCCGAACAGGATCAGGCGCAGGTCGTGTTCATAGCTTTGTCGGCCCAATACCCTGCCGATTTCCATCAAACCTGCCGCGCCGCTGGCGTTATCGTCCGCGCCAGGCGCCAAGGCACCGGCACCCCCTTCAATGTTGATCGAGTCAAGATGTGCTGTCGCCATCACGAGCCGACGGCTGGCGCCGCTGCCCGGCCTGTCCGCCACAAGGTTGAAGCTCGTTGAGCTGCCAAGCGTAATGGCCTGCCTGGTGACGTCGAAGCCGAAAGACTGCAGCCTGGCCATGGCCCAGTCGACCGCAACCGAGAATTCCGTGGAGAGGGAATGACGGGTGTGGAACCCGGCCAAAACCGTGCACGAGTTGATCAGCTCATCTTCGGAAACCAAGGCAGTAATTGCTGATACTGCCGCCTCGGCCCGCCCCGGGGCGGGAGATAACGTGGCCAGTGCCTGCGCGTTCTCGGGTACCGGGCAGATACCGAAACACGCGCCGCTGGCGTTCACCACCTCGGCATGTTCGCCGGCGGTCAGCGTGACGATGAGGTAGCGGCCTTTGTTCACCGCGACTTGCACATCGTGAAACTCGGCTAGAAAGGAGTTGCCGGCCTGGCCGATCAAATAGAGGGAGCCCTCTCCACTCCAGCCCGGTGTATCGGCCTGCCGGAGGAGCTCGTCCGGGAAAGCACGGACCGGCGAGTCCTGCCACCAAATGATCCGGTCCCCGAGGCCACACCATCTCAGGTCGCGCTCACCCGTATCCGGGGAAGCCATTCGTGCCTCGACGGCTTCCCCCGTATGCGGGGTGACAATATAAGAGATCACGGAGGCTCCCTCCAAAGTGGACAATGACAGTGCAGCGAGGGGACCCCAAACACGGAGATCCCTGGCGGTCAATTCCATGGGATCCGGAAACCAAATGCCCATGAGGACCTGTCCGGGTTGTTAGCTGCCGATGGAGCCCGGGCCTGGGACGAAGCGGGGGTGTTTCTCGACCCGCCACTCACCGGCGGTGTAGGCGAAGTTGTCCACTACCCTGGCCGGGGCCTTGAAGGTCCCGTCACCGTTGTTCAGGGATACCCAGACTCCGCCGTCGCCGAAACCGATAATGTCGGCCCGGCCGTCTCCGG
>NZ_JASKLY010000026.1:0-2603 GCF_030125545.1 Arthrobacter sp. zg-Y1219 | reverse complement strand
CCGAACCCGGAAGCTAAGACCCACAGCGCCGATGGTACTGCATCCGGGAGGATGTGGGAGAGTAGGTCACCGCCGGACAATATTTACGGTTGAAAGACACCGGTTGTTCAGAGAGTAAGGCCCCGCCCTTGGCGGGGCCTTACTTGTTTAACCAGGGAATGTCCATAGGTAATTTGGTCCCTCCCCGGCTTTCTACGGATATTGCGGTTCCGCCTACCCCCGGCTTCGGATTCCACATACTGTGCCTAGCACACAGGCCGAACTGGTTTCGGCATGGTCACTCGCGAATCATCCCCAGGGATAGAAGCAGGAAGACCCCTATGAGCCATTATTCCTTTCCATCCGGCCTGCGGCGTCGGCCGGGGCACGGGCGCCGGCTACGCAGGTCTCTTAGTACGGCGGCCGTTGCGGCGCTGCTGCTGGCACCGTTCGCGGCACCCGCGAATGCCTCGTGGACAGAGCCGGACCCGAATGATCCGGCGCCGGTAGCCGGCGCCAATGCGGAAGTCGTGACTACCGAGCTCGGGCCCGCTCAAAGGGTGCAGGCGTTCGTAGCTGACAATCCGACCCCGCCGGATCCCTTGGCACCGTATCCGGAGGAGAACCCAGTGGGAGTGCCTGTGACCGGCCGGTTCGCGGGCATCATTATCACTGAGGATGCCGATGGCGGGATCGGGCAGATGTACTGTATCGACACAGCGGTGGAAACCATGGTCGGCGTCGGCTACGTTCAGGGGGCCTGGGAAGAATCCAACGTAGCCAACATCGGCTACGTGAATTATGTCCTGAACAACTATTATCCTGCGAATCCCGCAGCGCCTGCGGGCTTAACGGCAAATCAGCAGGCTGCGGCGGTTCAGGGTGCGATCTGGTACTTCACCGACGGATACCTGGTCAATACATCGGAGACGGTCATCAGAGGCGCAGTTGAGGCGATCGTCGCCGACGCACAGGCCAATGGGCCCCTGGTGGAACCGCCCCCGCCGAATGTCACCGTTACCCCACCGGTTGCTGCGGGTCCGGCGGGAGGCGTGGCGGGCCCGTTCACGGTGGCAGCGGAAGGAGCTGCGGAGGTTACCGTTTCCGTGCCGACTGGATACACGATGTTTGCCGACGCTGCAGGGACTGTCCCTATTCCGAACGGAAGCACTGTCACTTCGGGCACCCAGGTCTGGGTGGGTGGCCCGCCGGCATCCACCGACCCGGGAGTCCTTAGCGCCCGCGCTTCCGTCTCCGTCCAAACAGGCAACGTCTACCTCTACGACGGCGGCAATCCAGGCATGGATAATGCGCAACCCCTCATCCTTGCCGCGAGCACGGTGTTGGAAGCCGCTGCCGGGGCGACGGCGGAGTTCTTTGTACCGGGAGACCTCGTGGTCAATAAGGTGTTTGCCGGCGGAGGAATCGGTAGCCAGGGCGCCATCACCCTCACCGTGGACTGCGCTGAAGCAGGGGCCTTTGTCTTTGACATTCCTGCCGGGACAGCTGCGCCGGTCAGCAACTCCGTGACAGACCTGCCGGTTGGAACGGTGTGCGCGGTGGCGGAAGAGGTAACCGGATCCACCGTGGAGGTAACGGTGACACCCGTACTCCCGGAGCCCGTGACAATCGCTGAAGGCGAAAACGTCCTGGAGGTCACTAACACTGTGGAATTCAACCCGGGCAGCCTGGTCGTGGCGAAAACCATCAGCGGCTCGGGCGCCGGCCTGCAGGACGACGTCGTGCTTCACGTCCAGTGCGGTGACGGGCTGATTGACGAGACGTTCGTGATCCCCGAGGAGACCACTGCGGATACTTATACCCGGCGGTACGAAGGTATTCCGGCGGGAGTGCTGTGCCGGGTTTCGGAACCCGCGTCCGGAGCCAACGAGGACGTCACGGTGGAAACCTCAGGCACTGGTGAAGTGGCCATCCTTCCCGGGCAGTCTCAAGCCGTCGAGGTGGTCAACGTGTATGCACCTGTGCCTTACACAGAACGCCTTCCGAAAACCGGAGCTGACGGTATGACAGGCCTAGCCCTGGCCGGCGGTGGAATAATGTTGGCCGGCGCTCTGCTGGTCCTGGGGCCATCGCGCCGGCGCAGTAGCTAACGCGGGATTTGCACCAATCCACCCCCAGCTGCAGCCGGGACCGGTCCTTTTCTTGGGCCGGCCCCGGCTGCGGTTTGGGCCGATCCGGCCGATTTGCGGGCCCGGCGAAACCTGTGTAGAGTCTTCTAAGTCGCCGCGGCCGGGAGTTGGAAAACTTCACGAGCATGGCGGCCACACCACACCAAAAACATCCTGGTGATCCATCCTGCGCTGAGAAGCCCGGGAGCGGAAAGCCGGGGATTTGGCGTGGGTTTCTCCGGACAAAATGAAGCAGTCTTCGGAATATCCCGAATTGCTAAAACAGTCCGGATGAGATAGAATAAAGAAACACTGCAGCGAAGAGAAAAGAAAGACATTCAATTGTTTTTCCGAGTATTTCGGATGCATCTGTTGTTTGAGAACTCAATAGTGTGCCAAGTTTATTGATACCAATTATTTTAATTGGTTGAACTGGTTCTTCCGCCCACCCCGTGGGTTGGGAGGACTTTTTTAGCTGGTTTCGAATTTAGTGCA
>NZ_JASKLY010000025.1:0-2657 GCF_030125545.1 Arthrobacter sp. zg-Y1219 | reverse complement strand
TCTGGGAGAACACGACTTCAAACGGTTCTCCAAAGTATAAAGGGTTGTGTTGATCATGCTGCTTGCGTCCACTATGTGGTTCCCGGATAACAAACCCGTGAGGTTTGTCACCCGTGGAACCGGCACCACCGTACCCCTTTCAGGGTGTGGTGTGCCGTATAATTACAGTTATAACTTCGCTATTGCAACACGTCGTTTTTTTGGTGTGTTGTGTTGTGACCATTGATTTCCCCTCATCCAGGTTTGTTTATGGGTGGTGCGGGTGGAAGGGTTACGGCGGTCATAGCGTGGGGGAAACGCCCGGTCCCATTCCGAACCCGGAAGCTAAGACCCACAGCGCCGATGGTACTGCATCCGGGAGGATGTGGGAGAGTAGGTCACCGCCGGACAATATTTACGGTTGAAAGACACCGGTTGTTCAGAGAGTAAGGCCCCGCCATTGGCGGGGCCTTACTTGTTTAACCAGGGAATGTCTATAGGTAATTTGGTCCCTCCCCGGCTTTCTACGGATATTGCGGTTCCGCCTACCCCCGGCTTCGGATTCCACATACTGTGCCTAGCACACAGGCCGAACTGGTTTCGGCATGGTCACTCGCGAATCATCCCCAGGGATAGAAGCAGGAAGACCCCTATGAGCCATTATTCCTTTCCATCCGGCCTGCGGCGTCGGCCGGGGCACGGGCGCCGGCTACGCAGGTCACTCTTAGGTACGGCCGCCGTTGCGGCGCTGCTGCTGGCACCGTTCGCGGCACCCGCGAATGCCCGGGTTACGGATCCGGACCCCACTGAGCCGGCACCGGTGGCCAGCGCAAACGCGGATGTCGTTTTTACCAGTCGAGGCGAAGGTCAAAGTATTCAGGGTTTCCTGGCCGACGAGCCCACCCCGCCGGATCTCACGCTGCCTTATCCCGAAGACAACCCCGTGGGAGTCCCTGCTGCCGGCGGATACACCGGCGTCCTTAACACTCTGGACGCCGATGGCCGGCTCGGCCGGATGTATTGCATCGACGTCACGATAGGTACCACCCTCGGCGTCGGCTACGTTAACGCCCCCTGGGAGGAAGCCGACATAGCCAACCTTGGCTACGTAAATTACATCCTGAACAACTACTATCCTGCGAATCCCGCAGCCCCAGCGGGCTTGTCGGTAAACCAGCAGGCTGCGGCGGTGCAGGCCGCGATCTGGTACATAACCGACGGATACCTGGTCAATACTACGGAGACGGTCATCAGGCCCGCGGTCGCGGCGATCGTCGAAGACGCCCGGACCAACGGGCCTCTGCCGGAACCGCCCCCGCCGAACGTCACCGTGACTCCCCCGGCTGCCGCGGCTCCGTTGGGAAGCGTCGCCGGCCCGTTCACGGTGGCAGCGGAGGGAAGTGCAGCGATTACGGTTTCCGTGCCGACCGGATACACCATGTACTCCGATGCTGCGGGGACCGTCCCTATCCCGAACGGAAGCACAGTCCCTACAGGGACCCAGGTCTGGGTGGGTGGCCCGCCGGCATCCACCGACCCGGGAGTCCTCAGGGCACGCGCTGCCGTCAACGTCCAGACCGGCAACGTCTACCTCTACGACCAGGCTGATCCACTGTTGGAAAAGCAGCCCATCATCCTCGCCGAGACCACGGTGTTGAATGCCGCCGCCGAGGCGACGGCGGAGTTCTTTGTACCGGGAGACCTCGTGGTGAACAAAACGTTTGCAGGAGAAGCGATAGGCAGCCAAGGTGCAATCGCGCTTGCTGTCGACTGTGGTGCAGCGGGGCTGTTTAGCTTTGAGATCCCCGCGGGAACCACAGCTCCCGTCAGTGAAACGATCGTTGATCTTCCGGTGGGTACGGTGTGCTCCGTTACCGAACCGGTCACGGGATCCACTACCGAAGTGACGGTGACGCCGACCGTCTCGGACGCGGTGACGATCACCGAGGGGGAGAATGTCCTCACCGTCGCCAATACGGTGGAATTCAATCCGGGGAGCCTTGTGGTCACCAAGACGATCAGCGGCTCGGGCGCCGGCCTGCAGGACGACGTCGTGCTTCACGTCCAGTGCGGTGACGGGCTGATTGACGAGACGTTCGTGATCCCCGAGGAGACCACTGCGGATACCTATACCCGGCGGTACGAAGGTATTCCGGCGGGAGTGCTGTGCCGGGTCTCGGAACCAGCGTCCGGAGCCAACGAGGACGTCACGGTGGAAACCTCAGGCACTGGTGAAGTGGGCATCCTGCCCGGGCAGTCTCAAACTGTCGAGGTGGTCAACGTGTATGCACCTGTGCCAGTTACCGAGCAACAGCCGGTTGCCGAGCAGCAGCGGCCCACTGAGCAACTGCCGAAGACCGGTGCCGACGCAGCCACGTACGGCGTCGCTATTGCCGGTGGTGGGGCACTGCTTGCCGGATCATTGTTGGTCCTGGGATCAACGCGTCGGCGCCACAACAGCTAGGGTTTGATCAGCGGCGCTTTAGTACCGGAGCCGGGCCCCTCAAAGGGTCCGGCTCCGGCGCTGCCGGGGCGATTTGCGGGCCCGGCGAAACCTGTGTAGAGTCTTCTAAGTCGCCGCGGCCGGGAGTTGGAAAACTTCACGAGCATGGCGGCCACACCACACCAAAAACATCCTGGTGATCCATCCTGCGCTGAGAAGCCCGGGAGCGGAAAGC
>NZ_JASKLY010000024.1:0-3488 GCF_030125545.1 Arthrobacter sp. zg-Y1219 | reverse complement strand
GGTGCCGGTTCCACGGGTGACAAACCTCACGGGTTTGTTATCCGGGAACCACATAGTGGACGCAAGCAGCATGATCAACACAACCCTTTATACTTTGGAGAACCGTTTGAAGTCGTGTTCTCCCAGATTGTGGTGTGGTGTAAGTTATCGGCCTATTAGTACCGGTCAGCTTCACGGGTCTTTAGTCCCCGCTTCCACATCCGGCCTATCAACCCAGTGGTCTGGCTGGGGGCCTCTCACACACAAGGTGTATGGAAATCTCATCTCGAAGCGGGCTTCCCGCTTAGATGCTTTCAGCGGTTATCCCATCCGAACGTAGCTAATCAGCGGTGCACTTGGCAGTACAACTGACACACCAGAGGTTCGTCCGTCCCGGTCCTCTCGTACTAAGGACAGCCCTTCTCAAATTTCCTGCGCGCGCAGCGGATAGGGACCGAACTGTCTCACGACGTTCTAAACCCAGCTCGCGTACCGCTTTAATGGGCGAACAGCCCAACCCTTGGGACCTACTCCAGCCCCAGGATGCGACGAGCCGACATCGAGGTGCCAAACCATGCCGTCGATATGGACTCTTGGGCAAGATCAGCCTGTTATCCCCGAGGTACCTTTTATCCGTTGAGCGACGGCCATTCCACAATGTACCGCCGGATCACTAGTCCCGACTTTCGTCCCTGCTTGAGATGTCTCTCTCACAGTCAAGCTCCCTTGTGCACTTACACTCGCCACCTGATTGCCAACCAGGCTGAGGGAACCTTTGGGCGCCTCCGTTACTCTTTAGGAGGCAACCGCCCCAGTTAAACTACCCATCAGGCACTGTCCCTGACCCGGATTACGGGCCGAAGTTAGATATCCAGTATGACCAGAGTGGTATTTCAACGATGACTCCACCCGAACTGGCGTCCGGGTCTCACAGTCTCCCACCTATCCTACACAAGCCACACCGAATATCAATACCAAACTATAGTAAAGGTCTCGGGGTCTTTCCGTCCTGCTGCGCGTAACGAGCATCTTTACTCGTACTGCAATTTCGCCGAGTTTATGGTTGAGACAGCGGGGAAGTCGTTACTCCATTCGTGCAGGTCGGAACTTACCCGACAAGGAATTTCGCTACCTTAGGATGGTTATAGTTACCACCGCCGTTTACTGGGGCTTAAATTCCCAGCTTCGCCCGTAAGGGCTAACCGGTCCTCTTAACCTTCCAGCACCGGGCAGGAGTCAGTCCGTATACATCGTCTTGCGACTTCGCACGGACCTGTGTTTTTAGTAAACAGTCGCTTCCCCCTGGTCTCTGCGGCCCCGATCCCCTCCGGACAGCAAGTGTCCATCAAGGTTGGGGCCCCCCTTCTCCCGAAGTTACGGGGGCATTTTGCCGAGTTCCTTAACCATAATTCTCTCGATCGCCTTAGTATTCTCTACCTGATCACCTGTGTCGGTTTGGGGTACGGGCGGCTAAAACCTCGCGCCGATGCTTTTCTAGGCAGCATAGGATCACCGGATTCCCACCAAAGTGGGTCCCATCAGATCTCAGGTATCGTCATCAAAGACACAGCAACGGATTTACCTATCGCTGACCCTACATCCTTAGACCAGGACAACCATCGCCCGGCCCGGCTACCTTCCTGCGTCACACCTGTTAATACGCTTACCTCCCAGGATCAGGTCCCGCGCTCCACCAAAAACCGGGTCGCCACAAGGGCGGCCGGTCAGGTATTGGGCGGTTAGTGTCCCCCGCTTGGTATTGGCGGTTTTTCGCCGGTACGGGAATATCAACCCGTTGTCCATCGACTACGCCTGTCGGCCTCGCCTTAGGTCCCGACTTACCCAGGGCAGATTAGCTTGACCCTGGAACCCTTGATCATTCGGCGGACGGGTTTCTCACCCGTCTTTCGCTACTCATGCCTGCATTCTCACTCGTGTAGGCTCCACCGCTGGTTTACACCGCGACTTCACTGCCCACACGACGCTCCCCTACCCATCCAAACGCTTGAACGAAAATGGATAAACCATCCGCTTGGCTAATATTTGAATGCCACAACTTCGGCGGTGTACTTGAGCCCCGCTACATTGTCGGCGCGGAATCACTTGACCAGTGAGCTATTACGCACTCTTTCAAGGATGGCTGCTTCTAAGCCAACCTCCTGGTTGTCTTCGCAACTCCACATCCTTTCCCACTTAGCACACGCTTAGGGGCCTTAGTTGGTGGTCTGGGCTGTTTCCCTCTCGACTATGAAGCTTATCCCCCACAGTCTCACTGCTGCGCTCTCACTTACCGGCATTCGGAGTTTGGCTGACGTCAGTAACCTTGTAGGGCCCATTAGCCATCCAGTAGCTCTACCTCCGGTAAGAAACACGCAACGCTGCACCTAAATGCATTTCGGGGAGAACCAGCTATCACGGAGTTTGATTGGCCTTTCACCCCTACCCACAGCTCATCCCCTCCATTTTCAACTGAAGTGGGTTCGGTCCTCCACGCGCTCTTACACGCGCTTCAACCTGGCCATGGGTAGATCACTCCGCTTCGGGTCTAGATCACGCCACTGCATCGCCCTGTTCAGACTCGCTTTCGCTACGGCTTCCCCTCACGGGTTAACCTCGCGACGTAACACTAACTCGCAGGCTCATTCTTCAAAAGGCACGCTGTCACAAGCACGACACCACAAGTGGCATCGCCCTGCTCCAACGGATTGTAGGCACACGGTTTCAGGTACTGTTTCACTCCCCTCCCGGGGTACTTTTCACCTTTCCCTCACGGTACTTGTCCGCTATCGGTCATCAGGGAGTATTTAGGCTTACCAGGTGGTCCTGGCAGATTCGCACGGGATTTCTCGGGCCCCGTGCTACTTGGGATCCTCTCCAAGCGGCAGCATACATTCCGGTTACGGGGCTAACACCCTCTACGGCCTGGCTTTCAAACCAGTTCACCTATGCATCTGCACTCACTTCACCGATCCGGCAGAATCGGTACGGAAAGTCCCGCAACCCCAGTGATGCAACGCCCGCCGGCTATCACACACCACTGGTTTAGCCTCTTCCGCGTTCGCTCGCCACTACTAACGGAATCACTGTTGTTTTCTCTTCCTGTGGGTACTGAGATGTTTCACTTCCCCACGTTCCCTCCACGCACCCTATGTGTTCAGATGCGGGTCACCCGGTCACTCGCGCGCCGGGCGGGGTTTCCCCATTCGGACATCCTGGGATCAACGCTCGGTTATCAACTCCCCCAGGCTTATCGCAGATTCCTACGTCCTTCTTCGGCTCCTGATGCCAAGGCATCCACCGTGTGCCCTTAAAAACTTGACCACAAAGATCAATAAATATTTCCTGCTATCGAGAAAACCATGACAACACCGGACCACACCGCAAGGGCATGACCCGGAGCACCAGGTTTATCTGAAATTGCACTTAATAATTTTAAGATGCTCGCGTCCACTATGTAGTTCTCAAACAACAACCCCGTCACACCCCGCCACCACCACGTATTCACCGTG
>NZ_JASKLY010000023.1:0-140887 GCF_030125545.1 Arthrobacter sp. zg-Y1219 | reverse complement strand
TTTCTCGACCCGCCAGTCACCGGCGGTGTAGGCGAAGTTGTCCACTACCCTGGCCGGTGCCTTGAAGGTCCCGTCACCGTTGTTCAGGGACGCCCAGACTCCGCCGTCGCCGAAACCGATAATGTCGGCCCGGCCGTCTCCGGTGAGGTCGGCCAGGAAGCGGGGGTGTTTCTCGACCCGCCAGTCACCGGCGGTGTAGGCGAAGTTGTCCACTACCCTGGCCGGTGCCTTGAAGGTCCCGTCACCGTTGTTCAGGGACGCCCAGACTCCGCCGTCGCCGAAACCGATAATGTCGCCCTTCCTGTCCCCGGTCAGGTCAGGGCCGGCACTGCTCACCCCAGGCACCACCTCAGCACCAATCGAGGCGCGCGGACCATCCAGTGTGGCCTGCGCCCGGATCACCTGCCCTGCGGTGAACATGAACATGCCGGCATCGTCGGTGTAGTCCATATAGTTCACGAACATGTCGCCGTCGGGACCGTTTGAACACGTAACGTGAGGAAAAACCGGCCGCCCAAAATTGGGCCCGGCGGCATTAGGAGTGTCATCGACCTCGTCGGAGCCGTTGCATCCGGTACCGTCATCGCCCCAAATATGAAACAGGTTCAGCCAATGACCGATCTCATGGGTCGCGGTCCGGCCGCGGTCGAAAGGTGCCCGCGCGGTGCCGGACGTTCCGAAACCTGAGTGAAGAATGACCACACCGTCAATGGCCGCCGGTGCTCCAGGGAACGTCGCGTAGCCCAACAGTCCACCCTCGAGTTGGCACACCCACATGTTCAGATACCGGTCCGCAGGCCACGGATCGGCGCCGCCCGTCGCTGCGGACTTTACGGGATCTCCCACGCGGCCAAACCCCTTCACCGTGGTTTGTGTTCGGGTTATCCCGCTCGTGGAGTTCCCGCCAGGATCCACTTTTGCCAATTCGAATTCAATCCGTGGGTCACCGATCCTGGATTGCCAGACAGCGGGAACGCCGCTGATGTCCGCATTGGCCGCCCGGAAGTCCTGATTAAGCACATCAATCTGACTCCGTATTTGTTCATCGGAGATGTTCTCGTTCGGCTCACGCCACACCACGTGCACCGCGACCGGGATCCTTGTAATCCCTGGCCGCGCCGCTGTTTTTCGCTGCGCGAAACTTCGTGCTGCCGTCTCAATGCCCGCGCGCGCCGAGACGTAGGAAGAGTCTTCATTCAACAGCTGACGATGTTCCTCCATGGTCGCGCAGGACCGTCGCAGGGGCTGGTCTGGGGTCATAACCTCGGTCACTTCTATCTCCTATCAAGTTCTGCCTCATGAGGGAGCGGAACGCTGTCCACTATTTCCGAGTGCTGCTGTCACTTGAAGTTCCACGTACGAATGATTGATCACAGATTGACAGGGAGACCGTTACTGACGCGTTATGACCGCGTGGATCACGGGTACGGGTCTCGATGACCGCCAAGCCTGTGCCCGGCGCGCCGGCGACCTTTCTCCCGCCGATCTGGGTGGAACGCTCACTTCTACCATCGGGGAGCCGTTGCCAGCACAAGCCGGAGGGCATTCCAGGGGCGTAACTGCTGTGCACGACAACGTTGACAACCGAAGGGACGACATTCAGTTGAAGCCGTGGTCAAGCACCATTAGACCCCGTGCATGAGAGCGCCGGTGGGCTCCATTCACGCACAACTTCTTCCACGCTTACGGGCATTGGCGGTGCGTTGAGCCCGTAACTCGGGTGCTCGATACGGCTGAGCCCAGCACCGAGCTTGCAGATCGTTGACCAACGATTCGGGCAGGTCAGTATCCGCTATTCACGGTGGCGGGTGCGGTCGGATTTCTTACGGCAGAGTCCACCCATTTCCCGTCCACGCTTCCGGTGGTCTTCCATATTCTGGCTCCGCATGGGGTTCTATTCGTGCAGAAGCTAGCCCGGCAGTGGCCGGTCGGGCGAAGGCTTTCCTTCTAGGTGCCTGCCGCGCCTGCAGCGGCCGATGACACCCCCGCTAAGGCGGGGTGCATAAGAATTACGGGTAACGCCTCCGTAACACCAGCAAGCGCACGATTGGCGACGCACGGACCGGTCATGCAGTTTCCGGACAGTGATCCAGAGGCAGCGCAAAGTGATAATGCACAAGAAAAATTTGCTGCTTGGAGCCCGGTTCGAGTCCCACTTCGGGCACTTCGTGTGAGGGCGTTTTCCGACGCCGGTTCCCACCCTTTAGTGCTGCTGGGGTCAGAGGGGAAACGGGAGCCCCACGAGTGCACAAAGAGCGGGAAACCGTGCGGCGCTCACGCAAACCGGTCAAAGGCTTCAAGCAGGCGCGTCACCGAACCGCCCAGGTTCCACTCAGCGCCGAGCTTCTCCAGCTCGGCCCGCGCGTCGCCGGTGATCGGGCGCAGCTGGGCTCCGACATCCCCGGGCGTTGGCAGGTCCAGATCGCGGACCACCTTCACGACAGTGGGTGCGACCTCGAGGTAATCCGCTGCGGCAGCCAGCTTGGCCCGCACCGGCGACGACAGTGAACTTTCCGGGTTGCCGGCCGCAGCCAGCAGCGCATCGAGCGTGCCGTACTCGCCCAGCAGCGACGCCGTCGTCTTCTCGCCGATCCCGGACACCCCCGGCAGGCCGTCGGATGCATCGCCGCGCAGGGTGGCATAGTCCGCGTACTGGACGGGCAGCACCCGGTATTTCTCGACGATGGAGGCCTCGGTCAGGACATCGAGGTTTTTCATGCCGCGGGCGGTGTAGATCACGCGGACGGAGCGGTCGTCGTCGATCAGCTGGAACAGGTCGCGGTCGCCGGTGACCACATCCACCGGCAGGTCGGCGGAACTCGCGTAGGTGCCGATCACGTCGTCGGCCTCGTGCTCGGGAGCGCCGACGACGGCGACGCCGGCCAGTTCCAGCGTCCGGCGGATCATCGGGATCTGTGCCTCCAACGGATCCGGCACCACCTCGACATCGGGTCCGGCGGCCACCACCTCGGCCACCCGGTGCGTTTTGTAGGTCGGGAGCAGGTCCACCCGCCATTGCGGCCGCCAGTCATCGTCCCAGCAGGCAATCAGGTGAGTGGCCTCGTAGTCGGTGGTGAGCCGCGCGATCATGTCCAGCAGCCCGCGGACGGCGTTGACCGGAGTTCCGTCGCTGCGGCGGATGGAGTCCGGCACTCCGTAGAAGGCGCGGAAGTACAGGGACGCGGTGTCGAGCAGCATCAGGCGGGAGGGCATACGCCGATCCTTGCATGAAAAGGGGCAGGGAAGGGAGGAAGTTCCGCGGACGGTCCCGATGCTCGCAGCAGACGACGGTGCCGCCGTCGTCGTGGGTTCCCTGGCGTCCCGGCGCATAGCGGGACGCCAGGCGTCGCTGCCATGCTGTCACCTACGATGGGACCGTCCGCGTGAGGAATTTGGCGACTAAACCCCAACACATCCAGCAGAACAGGGAGCACCCCCATCATGGTCACCAGCGCAGGCATCCTCCTGTACCGGCGGAGCGCTCCTTCCGGCGTTGAGGTGTGGATCGGACACATGGGCGGGCCCTTCTGGGCGCGGAAGGATTCCCACGCGTGGTCCATCCCCAAGGGTGAATACCTCGACGAGGAGCCGCTGGTGGCGGCGAAGCGGGAATTCGCCGAGGAAATGGGCACCCCGGCCCCGGAGACTGACTACGTCCTGCTGGGCAGCTTCCGGCAGTCCTCGAAAAAGACCATCACGGTCTTCACCGCCGAGGCCGACTTCTCGCCGGAACGGATAACGAGCAATACGTTTGCGCTGGAATGGCCGCCGGGCTCGGGCACGGTGCGGGAATATCCCGAGATGGATGACGCCGGCTGGTATGCCGAGCCCGAGGCCCGCAGCAAACTGGTCAAGGGACAGGCTCAGGTCCTGGATGCGCTGCTCCGCCGCCTGGCCGGGACCGCTCCGGCACCCGGGACGTAGCCTTCCCGCGCTGGTTCCCACCGTAGGAGCACTCGCGGGGCCGGCGGGACCACGGCAGTGCACTTCTTTCACAAAGGGTGGGACCCAGTGCGCGGTTTTCCAGCCCAAGCGTTCCCGCGGCACCTCTCCGCGGATACGCTCACAGGACAGGACTGTGCGAAAACTCCGGCTTCTGGAGGTACGCCCCATGCCCGCAAGTACCGTCGACACCGGGTCCGGGAATCAAGGGACCCAGCACGCCACGGAATCTCCCCGCTACTGGTCTCCCCGGCTGTGGCTGCTGCCGCTGCTGGTGCTTCTGCTCCTGGGCGGAACCGGCGCCGCGCTGTACATCGGCGGTCTCGGCAGCCCGGGCGTAAACCTGAACCACTTTCCGATCGCCGTGGTGAACGAAGACGCCGGTGCCGAAGCGCCCGACGGCGGCGGCAGGGAAGACCTCGGCGCCACCATAACGGAGCAGATGCAGCAGGGCTTCGCGGCGAACGACGAGATCGACCTGCGGACGCTGTCCTGGGACGAGGCCCAGGACCAGATGCGCACCGGCCGCATCCATGCCGCCGTCGTTATTCCCCCATCCTTCTCGGCGGACGCACTCGCCCTGGTCAGCGGAGCCCTCACCGATACGGAGGTGTCCCGGCCAGCCGTGAGCGTCTACACCAATCCACTCGCCGGACCGCTGGCCAGCAGCCTGGCGACCGCCGCCGTCGACCCCGCCCTGGAACAGGCCAACAAAAACCTGGGCGAACAGCTCACCCGCTCGGCGCAAGGCGCCCGGGCCGAGGCGCAGGAAGAACTGGACCGGCAGCTCAGCAGCCTCGACCTTCCGGCCCAAGTGGAGCAGGAGGTATCGCCGGACGTCTCCGGCACCGCGGCGGACCTGCTGGCCAGCCCGATCCAGGTCACCACCACTGCCTATCAGACGCCGCAGGAGGGGACCGCGCTGGGCATGGGAGCGTTCTTCTACTCGGTGCTGCTCATGATCGTCGGAATTGCCGGTTCGGTGTCGATCCACTTCCTCGTGGACTCCCGGCTGGGCGTGCTTCCGGTCGAACTGGGCCCGCGCTTTAGCCTGGGACCGCCGGCGCGGCCGGCCCGCTGGGCCACCTTCTTCACCAAGTGGGGGATCGTGGTCCTTGCCGCCCTCCCCACGGCCGGACTGATGATGTGGGTGGCAGCGGCCGTCGGCATGCCGCTGCCGCACGGCGGCTGGTACTTCCTTACCACCTGGCTGTCCATCATCACCGTGTCCGCGGTGGCGTTCGCGCTGATCACCGCGCTGGGCAGCGCGGGCATGATCCTGTCAATGATCTACGTGGTGTTCATGGGGCTGCCCTCGGCCAGCGGCGTGGTGCCGCTGCAGGCGCTGCCGGCCTTCTTCCGGTTTATTGCCCCCGGTGAACCGCTGTATCAAATGACCATGGCCAACCGCGCGGTCCTGTATTTCGACGCCGATGCCGACGCCGGACTGCAGAGCGGCATTATCGGCATGCTGATCCTCATCGGAATCGCCGTGGCGGTCGCCATGGTCTTCGCAGTGCTCTATGACCGGATGCTGGGCCGGCGGGGAGCGCAGCTGGCTCCCTCGGCGCCGGGCCGGTGACATCACAGCCCGGCGCCGCGCAGGCAGCTCGGCGCGGCGCAGTTGACGAGCAGTTGACGCACAGAATCAGTGACCCTTCGCCGGGCGGGCCCGCAGGTGCGCACGCTCACCCTGCGGGCCGAAGAGGGCGATGAACTCGACGGCGCCGAGGTCGGCACTGCTCATCCAGTGGGGAAGGCGGGTGTCGAACTCAGCGGCCTCGCCCGGCTGCAGCACCAGCTCGGTGCCGCCGAGGATGAGCCGCAGCTTCCCGCTGAGGACGTAGAGCCATTCATAGCCTTCATGGGTGCGGGGTTCCGGCACCGCGGGCCTGCTGCGGGCCGGAAGGATGTACTTGTAGGCGCCGATTCCGCTGGCCTTTTCGGTCAGCGGAATGATCGTGGCACCGTGGCGCCTGATGGGCTGCATATGCACCCGGGGATCTCCGGTTGACGGCCCGCCCACCAGCTCATCAATGGTGACGCCGTAGATTTTGGCCAGGGGCAGCAGCAGCTCGAGCGTTGGGCGCCGCTGCCCCGACTCCAGCCGGGAAAGAGTGCTCACCGAAATGCCGGTGGCGGCCGACAACGACGCCAACGTGATGTTGCGGTCGGACCGCAGCGACCGCAGCCGGGCGCCGACGCCGTGCAGGGCGTCCTTCTGTTCATCCGTCATGGGTCGAGTTTGCCATAGCGGCAAAAATCGTTGCTGCTGCACCGGCACGGTTCCACACTGGAGGAACCGGCCCGGTGCCGCCACGGCTGGCCTCAGCGCGGCGGCGGCTATCAACGCGGATCTGATGGCCGAGGACACCCGGCGGTCAGGGCAGGTAGAGCGGCGACTGTTGGGTCAAAAAATCGCCGGGATGCGTCACCGGAGCCGAGAGCATCCCGGCACAGGAATCGATCAGGAAGTACCCGACGCCGGTCCAGTTGGCCGGCTCGGTGCCGTCCTGGATCCTTGCCTCATACTCGGAGCACACCCCGAGCACCATATTGCCGAGGATCCAGGACCGGCCATGGAGCACGGTCCGGGGCGTCGTGCCGAGCAGGGCCTCGATGCGTTTGACGAGGGCATCGGTGGCGGGACTGGCCACGGCGGACCGGGAGAGCACCTCGTGCATGGAGGGGACAGTCCGCATCTGGTGAATGAACCGCGCCCGCCAGCTCGGCACCGGCAGCGCGGCCAGATGTTCGGTCCAGGGCAGGACCAGGCACGCCAGCAGGTCCGACAGCCCGGCGTCGTCCGCCAAGGTGGAGACCAGTGCCGTCCTGCGGCGGTCCGTGTCAACGGTATGCCGGGTGATCAGGGCATGCAGCAGTTCGTCGCGGCCGCCGAAGTGATAGGCGACGGCTGAGTGGTTGGCGGTGCCGGCATGCTCGGCGATGCGTCGGTTGGAGACCGCATCGATGCCGAAACGGGCGAAGAGTTCCTCGGCTGCGTCCAGTAAAACCTCGCGTGCGTGCTCGCCGTGCTGACCCATGAACCGTGCCCCTCGTCCCGCGGCGTGTGCGCCTCGATTAACCAAATTTACGCCACATGGCGTAATTTTGACGAGTCGGCCCCACTGGCCGCGCATTTGGCCCAGCGGTCAGTGCGTTCCTCGCACCACCATCGAACCACAGCACAGGAGCACGACCTTGAGCCAGACTTCCCCCACGTCCACCGACTATCCACCGGGCGAGGATCCAGCGGCGCAGAGCGAGGCCCCGGCAACTGCTGACGCGGACCTCGAAGCTGCTGCCCTGAAGCGGGCCAAGGCAGAGAAGATCGGGCGCTACGTTGCCATGTTCCTCATGCCCCTTCTGATGGTGTCGATGCTGGTCGGCGGCTATCTGGCAGCCATGCACGCGCCGACCCCGCATGACATGCCGATTGCCGTCGCCGGCTCCGCGCAGCAGGCGGAGCAGTTCACCGATGCCCTGGAGTCCAGCGACCCCGATGCCGTCGAGGTGCGGATGGTCGACTCCGAGCAGGAAGCCCGCCAGCTCATCCTGGACCGTGAAGCATCCGGCGCCGTCTCGCTCTCGGAGGGCAAAGCCACCGTTTACACCGCCGGTGCCGCCGGCGCCTCCCAGTCCAGCAGTGTCACCGCACTGCTGGCGCCGCAGGTCCTCGCGCAGGGCCTGGCCCTGACGACCGAAGACCTCGCACCGCTGCCGAGCAGCGACATGGCAGGCCTGGGCGCAATGTTCATGACCACCGCGCTGATGCTTGCCGGCTACATGCCGCTGAGCCTGATCCTCTCCAACTCGCCGGAACTGCTGAAGTTCCGCCGCTTCGTTCCCCTGCTGGCCGGATGGTCGGCACTGATTGCCGCCCTGGTTTGGACCGTCGTCGGCCCCATCATGGGCATAGTTGAGGGGCACACCGCCGCCGTCCTGGGCATCTGCGCACTGGCCGTGTTTGCGGTCGGCAGCGTCCAGCTGTTCCTCACCCGCATCCTCGGCCCGATGGCCGTGCTTGTGGGCATGCTGTTCCTGATGGTCCTGGGCGTTCCCGCGTCCAACATGAGCATGTCGGTGCACACCATGCCGTGGATCTACCCTTACCTGCACGGCTTCCTGCCCGCGGCAGCAACCGGCGAATCACTCCGCGCAGTGCTCTACTTTGACGGAAGCGGCGCCGGCGGCCACCTGTTGGTGCTGGCGATCGGCACCGTGGCCGCCCTGCTCCTCACGCTGGGGATCGACGCCCTCAAGCGCCGCCGCAAGCCCAATGCGGCCCCGCCGGCGATCAACGTGGCGTCCCTGCACGGCGGACCCCGGCCGAAGAGCCGGACCTGGCGTTACATCGCCCTGGCCGGTTTCCCGCTGGCCATGGTCACCATGATGCTGTCCCTGATGCTCGGTGCCATGTACCAGCCGGAACCGCGGAACATGCCCGTCGCCGTCGTCGGCTCCACCGCCGAGCAGGCGGAACAGGCGGCCGCCGGACTGGACGAGAACATGTCCGGGCTCTTTGACCTGCAGCCGACCGACTCCGCCGATGAGGCCCGCGAGCAGGTGCAGGACCGCACGGTCGTGGCCGCCTTTGTGCTGCCGTCGGCGGAGAACCCCGCCGCAACCCTCATCACCAACGAGGCTGCCGGCATGAGCGCGCAGCAGGTTGTCCAGTCTGTCTTCGGCCAGATCGCCGCCGGACAGCAGGCGGAACTGACCACCGAGAACGTGGCTCCGCTGAAGGACTCCGACTCCATGGGCATGGCCACCATGTACCTGGCCATGGGCTGGATCATGGCGGGCTTCATGATCATTGTGGTGGGCTCGACGGCGGCTCCGGCCAGCCGTCCGCTGCGCCGGCTGATCCCCATCGTTGCGGCGTGGGCCGTCGGAATGTCCGCCTTCCTCTGGGTCATCGCCGAGGTCTTCGTGGGCGCCATCGACGGCCATTTCCTGCCGCTCTGGGGCGCCGGCGCCGTCGCGATCTTCTGCGTGGCCCTGTTCACCGCAGTCTTCGACCGGCTCATCGGCATGCTGGCGATCCTGCCGGTCATTGGCATCCTGATGTTCCTGGGCGTTCCGGCTTCCGGCGCGGCCATGTCCATCTACATGGAGCCGGAGATCTTCCGCTTCCTGCACGAATTCCTGCCGATGCCCGCCGCCGTCGAGTCGATCCGCTCGATCCTGTACTTCGGCGGGGACACTGTCGGCACGCATCTGCTGACGCTTGGAATCTGGGGAGCGGTTTCCCTGGTGCTGCTGGTCATCATTGACCGGTTCAAGCCGGTTCGAACGGAACCGTACCCCGTTGACGTGCCGGAGAGTGCAGCTGCCGGTGCGCCGGATGCTTCGGCCGGTGCCGCGAAACGGAAGCGTGGAAAGCACGTCGCTTCCGTATAGCCGGCTCCGCCGGAACCGGGCATGATCAAAACGAAGGGCCGCTGCAATTGCAGCGGCCCTTCGTTTTGGGGATTTCGCAGTACGCCCCCGATGGTCTCAAATCGAAGGTTTCCTGCGGGGCTGCACATCCAGGGTTTCCCAGGGGAAGTGCCACCGTTTTTTGCGGGTGTCTCTAGTTCCCGCAGGAATACACTCTGCCTTGCTTCTCTGCTGTTTTTCCTCAACTTTGGCTCAAGATTGCCGCAGGGTGGATCTGGAAGGCAGTCTGCTGAGGTCCCAGCAGTGCCCGCGCTGCGAAGGCATTGGGTTTCGGCGCTACCTGTGCTGCAGCCAGGCCAGGCCGGCGTACAGCGTATGCACGGCGGTGAAGACCGCCCCGGCAGCCAAATACATCCACGGCCGGTACCCGGGGACAAACCGCAGGCTCGAACCCCAGCCGATTCCCGCAAGCCAGAGCAACGAGGTCCACGCCGGCGCCGTGAAACCTATCAGGCCGGTGCTCCACGGGCTCTCCGGAGCCGCCATGGCCGCCAGCCAGGCGCCGGCGTAGGCGGCCAGGCCTGTGCCGTAGAGCCAGAGGCCTCCCCGTCGAGGAGCCAGCGGCATGAAGGCCGGGGCTGCGCAGAGCAGGGCCCGCAGAACGTTTTCAGCGATGATCAGCGCCGCCGGAATGCCGGCCGAAAAGGCCTGCGGGCCGTAGGGCGGCGGCAGGTATGGGGCTACGGCGGCGTTCAGGGCAAGGACCGGCAGCACCAGCCAGAAGCGGTTCCGGAGCCAGGCAGATCCAGGGATCCGGCTCCTTCCAGCTCCATCACCTCTTCGGCGCTGGGAAGGGCCTGCAGCGGAATCGTCGGGTCCAGACATGGCGTCTCCTCGGACGGGGTACGTGCACAAAGTACCATTAGCGCCCGCTCCTGCCCGCCGGCCCCGCCCAATCGCCGCCAACGCCGCCAGCACCCCGAAACGGGCAGTTCTGCAGCGAAAACGGACACTTGCAAAATTGCATCAAAACACTCTTGACCGGCAAATTGTTAGCGTTCACAATTGCGCTCAGGGCGTTCAAGCCCCCGCAGCGATGATGGTGCAGTTGCTTGTGGCTGCGGTCCGAATTTCAGGAGGCAGCAGTGTTCAAGAAGACTCTTATGACAGCCCTGGCCGTCTCGGCCCTGGCTCTCTCTGCATGCGGTAGCTCGGACGCCGAAACCGGCTCGGACGAGGGCATCACCATGGGCTTCGCGCAGGTGGGGGCCGAGAGCGGCTGGCGAACTGCCAACACCAAATCCGTCCAGGACGCCGCCGAGGCCGCCGGCGTCGACCTCAAGTTCTCGGATGCCCAGCAAAAGCAGGAAAACCAGATCAAGGCGATACGTTCCTACATTCAGCAACAGGTGGATGTCATCGCCTTCTCACCGGTCGTCGAATCCGGATGGGACACCGTCTTGAAGGAAGCAAAGGACGCGAGTATCCCGGTGATCCTGACCGACAGGGCAATCGATTCCGCCGACACGTCGCTGTACAAGACGTTCCTCGGATCTGATTTTGTCGAGGAGGGCAAGAAGGCCGGCGACTGGCTCGTCCAGGATTCAGCTGCAACGGACGGTCCGATAAACATTGTGGAACTGCAGGGGACCACCGGGGCGGCACCCGCTATTGACCGAAAGGAAGGTTTCGAAGCAGCCATCGCGGCCGATCCCGACCTCAAGATCGTGCAATCCCAGACCGGTGACTTCACCCGCAGCGGCGGAAAGCAGGTCATGGAGGCGTTCCTCAAGAACACTCCCGACATTGACGTTGTCTATGCCCACAACGACGATATGGGGCTGGGAGCGATCGAGGCCATCGAAGCTGCCGGAAAGGTGCCCGGCAAGGACGTCAAGATCATCACTGTCGATGCGGTCAAGGACGGGATGACCGCCCTCTCCGAGGGCAGGATCAATTACATCGTGGAATGCAACCCGCTCCTGGGAGTGCAGCTCATGGAGCTCGCGGAAAAAGTGGTTGCCGGCGAAGAAGTGCCAGCCCGCGTGGTGACGGAAGAGACTGCGTTTACCCCCGAACAGGCAAAGGAAGTCTTGGCAACCCGCGAGTACTAGTTCAGGACACACCGCACGCGATAAGAGTCCGGACCGATCAGTGACTGGAATGCGGTGAGTGTGCGCTCACCGCATTCCAGTTACAGGAAGACAGAAACATGAACGAGACCGTTCCAGTGGTGGAGATGCACGGAATTTCGGTTGAGTTTCCCGGGGTGAAGGCACTTGACCGCGTGGACTTCCGACTGTTTCCGGGTGAAGTGCATGCCCTCATGGGGGAAAACGGCGCGGGAAAATCAACGCTGATCAAGGCACTGACCGGGGTTTACGCCGTCGACGGCGGTGCCATCACCGTCCTGGGTGTGACCCACGAATTCGCCACGCCCGCCGAAGCGCAAAATGCCGGCATCAGCACCGTTTATCAGGAGGTGAACCTCTGCCCGAATCTGTCGGTCGAGGAGAACATCCTCCTGGGACGGGAGCCCCGCAGGCGGGGGAGCATTCATTGGAGGGAAGTCCGCAGAAAAGCCCGCGAAGTACTCGAACTGCTCCAACTCGGACACATTGACCCGGGCTCCGTACTTTCCACGCACTCCATCGCGATCCAGCAGCTGGTCGCCATAGCGCGTTCAGTTCAGATCGACTCAAGGGTGCTCATCCTCGATGAACCCACGTCCAGCCTGGACCTCGACGAGGTGCAGCAGCTCTTCACTGTTATCCGCACCTTGCGGAACAGGGGAGTCGCAATCCTCTTTGTGTCCCACTTCCTTGAACAGGTGTATGAAATCTCCGATCGCATGACGGTTCTCCGGAATGGGAAACTGGTGGGGGAATACCTGACCTCCGAATTGCCGCGGATGGGACTGATCTCGAAAATGATCGGCAAGGAATTGGAAGTCCTCGCTGAACTCGACCGGACCGAATCCCAACCCCGGCCGGAAAACGTGGACGCCGTCCCCTTCCTCCAGGCGAAGAATCTTGGGCGAAAGGGCTCCGTCGGGAACATCAACCTCTCCATCGAACCGGGGCGGATCCTTGGACTGGCGGGGTTGCTGGGATCAGGGCGAACTGAAACGGCGAGGCTGCTCTTTGGCGCCGACCGCGCCGACCAGGGTGAGCTGATCCTCGGCGGCACGAGCCGGAGCCTGCGGAACCCGCGTGCCGCGATCAACCGGGGAATTGGATTCTCATCGGAGAACCGCCAGGCGGAGGGCCTTGTCGGTGATCTCTCGGTTCGGGACAATCTGGTCCTGGCCATGCAGGCGAGCAAGGGATGGCTGCGGAAGATTCCCCGCCACCAGCAGGATCAGCTCGCCGGGAAGTTCATCGAAACTTTGGATATCCGTCCCGCCAACAAAGATGCCCTGGTCCGAAACCTCAGCGGCGGCAACCAGCAGAAGGTGCTCCTCGCGCGCTGGCTGATCACCAACCCCAAGCTTCTCATTCTCGATGAACCCACCAGGGGCATCGACATCGGCGCGAAAACCCAAATCCAGCTGCTGATCAGCAACCTGGCTGCCGAGGGCATGGCGATTGTCTTCATTTCCGCCGAATTGGAGGAGGTGCTTCGCCTGAGTGACCACATTGCGGTCCTCAAGGACCGGGAAATGGTGGCGGACCTGCCCAACGACGGCGTCTCCATGGAGGATGTCATGACGATCATCGCGGGGACTCCGGCATGAACGCCGTCATTCGGCACCGGCTTACCTGGCCAGCTCTGGCCCTGGTTCTGCTGCTGCTCCTCAACCAGGTGTTCAGAAGCGATTTTCTCGCGGTTCGGGTCCAGGACGGCCACCTCTACGGCAGCCTGATCGATATCCTCCGCAACGGAGCACCCACGATTCTGATCGCCCTCGGCATGACTCTGGTGATTGCATCGCGGGGCATCGACCTTTCAGTGGGGGCAACAGCAGCCATCGCCGGCGCCATCTCGTGCACCTACATCTACAATGCCGCGGATCCCGGGTCCGCCCAGACCGCACTCACCGGAGCGGCGATTGCGGTGGGTGCCGGCCTGGCCTTGGGAGCGTGGAACGGTTTCCTGGTCGCCGTGATCGGGATCCAGCCCATCATCGCCACCTTGGTCCTCATGACGGCGGGCCGCGGCCTGGCCCAGCTCGTCACCGACGGCCAGATCATCACCGTCTCCAATGACCCGTACCACGCCATCGGCGCCGGGTTTTTTCTGGCGCTCCCCATCTCGATTCTCATTGCGGCCGCCGTATGTGCCGCAGCGGGATTGTTAACCCGGCGAACGGCGCTGGGGACTCTTATTGAGGCCGTAGGCATCAACCCGGTGGCGAGCCGGCTGGCCGGGCTTAACGCCCGCACCATCACCTGGATCGTGTACATTTTCAGCGGCTTTTGCGCCGCGGTTGCCGGGCTGATGATCAGCTCCAACGTCACGGCGGCGGACGCGAACAATGCCGGGCTCTTTATCGAGATGGACGCGATCCTCGCGGTGGTGATCGGCGGGACCTCGCTGGCCGGCGGCCGGTACAGCCTGGTGGGGACACTCATCGGTGCGCTCATCATCCAGACCCTGACGACAACCGTCTACACCCTCGGCATCCCGCCTGAGGTGACGCTGGTCTTCAAGGCCCTCGTTGTCATCGTTGTCTGCCTGCTGCAGTCGCCGAAGGCTCGGACACTGCTCCGGCAGCGCAAACGCCCGGCAACTACAAGTTCGAAACCGAAGGTGGCCATCTGATGTCAGTCCTCACCAGCCCCTCGGCCCCCGCCACCCACAACCGAACGAGCGGTCTGCAGGGAAAGGCGAAATACGCACCGACCCTTGCAACCATCGGACTGTTCCTTGCCATGTTCGCAGCCGGCGCGCTCATGTACCCGGGGTTTCTCTCCGGGCAGGTTTTCCTTAACCTCCTGATCGACAACACCTTCCTGATTGTCCTTGCCGTCGGCATGACCTTTGTCATCCTGACCGGTGGAATCGACCTGTCGGTGGGGTCCGTCGTCGCCCTCTCGATGATGATCGCCGCAGCGCTGCTGCAAGCAGGGTGGAATCCGTTCGCGGTTATCGCCGTCGTCCTACTGACCGGAGCCGTCTTCGGACTGGTCATGGGAGCCATCATCCAAGTCTTTGAAATCCAGCCCTTCATCGTGACCCTTGCGGGACTCTTCCTTGCCAGGGGGCTCTGTTACGTCATCAGCCTCAACTCGATCACTGTCACGGATCCGTTTTTTACGTCCATGGCCCAGGCCCGCATTCGGCTGCCCGGGAACCTGTTCGTGTCGCCCGGTGTCATCATCGCGCTGCTGGTGGTCGCCGCCGCAGTCTATGTCCTGCACCAGACGCGTTTTGGCAGGACGGTTTACGCCGTTGGCGGCGGCGAAGCCTCCGCGGTGCTGATGGGCCTGGCAGTGCCTCGGACGAAAATACTCGTCTATACGATCAGCGGCTTCTGCGCCGCAACCGCCGGAATCCTCTTTTCGTTCTACAGCTTGTCCGGATACAGCCTGGCGGCCACCGGCATGGAACTGGATGCCATCGCGGCGGTAGTGGTTGGCGGGACGCTTCTCACCGGCGGATACGGCTACGTCGTCGGCTCCCTGGCGGGAGTCCTGGTTCTGGGAATTGTCCAGACCTTCATCTCATATGAGGGAACGCTCAGCTCGTGGTGGACGCGCATCGTCATCGGAGCGCTTTTGCTGGTCTTTATCCTTCTCCAGAAACTCTTCTCCCGGAAAGTGAAACTCGCCTAGCGCCCGCCACGCCCGGCCGGGCTGGCGGCAACTGTAGCGCCGCGTCACAAATCAGCTGGAGGGGGACGGAAGTGCCAGCATGTAGGGATGTCGCCGAACTCCGCCACCGCAGCTCCGAAACGTCTCCAAACCGCCGAAGAGCGCAGTGCGCGCATCGCCGTAACGGTCTTTCCCCTGCTGATCCTTGCCGGGGGAGCGGTGGCCCTGTTCTTTCCGGATCCATTCACCGGGCTGTCCGGATACGTCAATCCCGCCCTCATGCTCATCATGTTCGGCATGGGTCTGACCCTGACCTTGCCGGACTTCGCCCTGGTCGTCCGGCAGCCGCTCCCGGTGCTGCTCGGCGTTGTGGCGCAGTATGTGGTCATGCCGCTGCTCGGCCTTGCGGTCGCCTGGGCCCTGCAGCTGAGTCCGGAACTCGCTGCCGGCGTGATCCTCGTGGGCTGCGCCCCGGGCGGAACGGCATCCAACGTGGTGACCTATCTGGCGCGCGGCAATGTGGCCCTCTCCGTGGCGATGACCTCGGTGTCCACCCTGCTCGCGCCGATCTTCACCCCGCTGCTGGCCCTGTGGCTGGCCGGCAGGTACATGTCCGTCGACGCCGGCTCCATGGCCCTGTCCATCGTCCAGATTGTGCTGATTCCGGTGGTGCTCGGCCTGGTCATCCGGTACGTCATGCCGCAGCTGGTTGACCGGGTGCTGCCGGCGCTGCCCTGGATCTCCGTCATCGCCATCACCTTCGTTGTTGTCGCAGTGGTCTCGGGCAGCGCGGCCGCCATCTTTACCGCCGGCTGGCTGATCCTGCTGGCCGTGATCCTGCACAACGGCTTGGGCTTGGGCCTGGGCTACGGTGTGGCGAAACTGTTCCGGCAGCCCCTGGCCGCGCGGCGCACGATGGCCATTGAAGTGGGCATGCAGAACTCCGGCCTGGCCGCCGGGCTCGCCCGGGACTACTTCACTCCCGAGGCGGCCTTGCCGGCCGCGGTGTTCTCGGTCTGGCACAACGTCTCCGGCGCCCTGATGGCAGCTTTCTGGCGGCGCCGGCCGTCGGGCTGAGCGGCGCGGTACCGGACCAAGGTCACCGGGAGCGCCGGGCCGTAGGATTATGGCCGGGTGCCGGCCGGAGGGCTGGCCTGTCGTCACTGGGGGAACAGCGTCATGGTGAACATCTTCGACGATGAGAGTTTAAAGGCGCTGCGCCGCGAGAAGCGCGCGATGCAGATCAGGCTGATGATATCTTCATCGGTTATGTTCATGTTGGCCGGAGCCCTGGCATGGCTGATCTATTGGGTGAATCTGCTGGCCGCGTTTTCGGGTTGGCCGGAAACCGATGTTGATACTGTCACGTGGGGCTTTCTCCGATGGGCAGGAAATACCTCCTCCAACTTCCGCGACGATTTTCAACCCGGTGCGTTGCTGGTTGCCCTTGCGGCCTTGTCAATTGCACTCTTCTTGGCGCTCAGTGCCGTGCCGACGCCCCCTGAGGAAAACGATACGATAAATAACCGCGCAGCGAGGATGGCGCTGGACGACTTTTCCGTGGTGGTCGCAGGCGTGTCGGCGGTGCTCGCATGGCTGTCGCTGCTTAGCGTTGATCCGCTGCTACCGGCAAGTCTTCCCGATGTGATCATTGCCGCCGGCACGGGAATCCTCTGCTCGGCGATCATCCCGTTGCACAGGGTGCGCGCCGACGTCCATCGGCTGACGCTCTTCGAGGCCAGACAACAACTGGCCGTTTTTGAAGACGCGCTGAATAAAGTGAATGAACGGCCAACCAGCCTCAGCAACTTTTCCAAAAATCACGTTAAGGCATCGTACGCGTTATGGTGTGCGGGTGCCGGAATATTATCGGTCGTCTTCACCGTCTTGTGTGTCCGAATCGGCTCCACGGTTCAGCTGGAGTGGAATGCCCTCCTGTACCTGCTGCTGTGGTTTATTGCCGCAGGGTGGGCGCTTGTGACAACTGAGATGTATCTCGCCGTCGAGGAGTTCCGTAGGAAGAAGCAGTGTGCGTCCGCCGTTTTTTACGGTTTCTTTTACGTGTTCTTTGTGGGAATGATGTTTCTCGTTACTTGTTCCATATTGACCACGATGCTGGACTTCGCAGTAGCTTCGCTGGCGACGCTCTGTGGATTGGCAGTTCCTGCCTGCCTGTTTGCCTATGACGCCCGGCCCAGCGGGCCACGGCTTTTGACCGGTGTCAAAATTCGCCGCATCAAGTCAGCGGTCGGCCGGTTCAAGGGAACCATCTCGAATTCGGAACGACGGCTCGCCGAAGCCGCAGCTCCGGACGCAGCCCGGGATCCATCCAACGTGGACCACGAGGTATCGCTGGCAGAACAGCACCGCTAGGGTAATTGCTTCCGGGTCCTTCAAGGAAAGCGGGCTGCCGTGGCTCCCAAGACCATTGTGATCACCGGCGCGAGCGGGGGCATCGGCGCGGCCGCCGCGCGGCAGCTGGCCGGGGACGGACACCAGGTGGTGGTGGTCGGCCGCTCGCCGGAACGAACCGCCGCCGTGGCCGATGACACCGGCGGGCAGTACATCCTGGCCGACTTCGCCGATCTGAACAGCGTGCGGAATCTGGCCTCGGAGATCCTTCAGCGCTTCCCGCGGATAAACGTGCTGGCGAACAACGCCGGAGCGATGTTCGGCAAGGAACGGCAAGTGACCGTCGACGGGCACGAGAAAACACTACAAGTGAACTACCTTGCACCCTTCCTCCTGACCCGGCTGCTCACCGACCGGCTGCTGGAGTCCCGGGGAACGGTAATCAACACTTCCAGTTCCGCAAACCTGTTCGCACGGGTGGACCTGGAGGACCTGGAACAGGAAAAGGGCTACAAGCCCTTCCGGGCCTACGCTGCCACCAAACTCGAGCAGATCCTGTTCACCGGGGAATTTGACCGGCGCTACCGCTCGCACGGAGCAACGTCCACTGCCTTCCACCCTGGACTGGTGGGCTCGGCCTTCCTGAGCACGCAGAGCCCGCTCATCCGGGCCGCCTACCGCTCGCCCGTGCGCCGGCTGGCCCGGACTCCCGAAGCGGGAGCACGCACGCTCGTGTACCTCGCCGAGGGCACTCCCGGTGAGGACTACCCGACCGGCAAATACTTTCGGCGGAACAAGGTAGCCCGGCCCAACCGCCAGACCGGCGACGGCGTGCTGGCCCTGGGGCTGTGGAACCGGTCGGCGGCGATGCTGGAGGGCGCCGCCTAGCTGGAGGCCAGCCGGCGGGCGGAATTCTCGTCCAGGATCAGATCCGTCACCAGGCCCGCGCGGAGCGCACCCAGGAGACTGGTGGTTTTCGCTTCGCCGGCCACGACGCAGATCCGCCGCGGCACCTGGCGCAGTACGTGCAGATCCGGTCCGGTGCTGCGGTCATTGAGCCGGATGCCGTCCCAGGTGCCGTCGGCCCGGTAGAACATGGTGGCGACGTCGCCCACCACCTCCTCGGCCAGCAGGTCGTCCAGATCCTCCTCGTCCAGGTAGGCCCCGTTGTATACATGGCTGGGCACACCGGCCTCCATGGACCCGACGCCGAAGATGGCGGTGTTCATCCGTGCCTGCAGATCCAGGACACGCTTGACCGGCCGTTCCCGCCACATGGCCTCCTTGGTTTCGGTGTGGTCGAAGAAGGCGGGCACCGGGAACTGCACCACGCGGGCGCCGTAGGCGTGGCCGAACCGCTGCAGGATCTCGCTGGCGTAGGTGATGCCGGAGGTCCGGAAGTTGCCCGCCCCGTTCATCTGCACAATTGTGCTGTCGTGCGTGTTCTTCACGGAGAGGTGCTGGCTAACCGCGGTCAGCGTGGAGCCCCACGCAACACCGACGATCGCGTCGGAATCGATCAGCGGATTGATCAGGTGCGCCGCCTGCACGGCCACGCGCTGCAGGATCTGTGCGGGGGAGACCCCCTCGGCCACCGGAACCACCTTGGCCTGGATGCCGAAACGGGTGCTGATTTCCTTCTCCAGCGCCGGGGCCCGGTCTGCGGCGCTCTTGATCCTGATCTCCACCAGCCCGGTGCTCCGCGCATGGGACAGCAGCCGCGACACCGTGGAGCGCGAGATCCGCAGCTCCCTGGCAATCGCTTCCATGGTCAGGTTCTGCAGGTAGTACATCTGTGCGGCCCGAAGCGCGTCTCTGGTCCGGGTTTCCGACTCTGCCCGAACCGTCCCGCCGCCCGGCTGCTTCTCCGGCCGCGAACTGACACCAATGTTCACTTTTGCTCCGACTGAACCGCTGTGTTGGTCATGCATCCATTATGTCAGGCTGCACGTTTGTGCATCCGGTCGATCCGCGGGCCTCCCGGCTTCGAACATTGAGGGAATGGCAAAGCCGCCACAGAAGCGTTTGGAGATAGTCGTGGACAATTCCGTGAACCCCAATAAGGGAAAAACCGCCGCCCGCCCGGTGGTTCAGCAGCTGAAGGACCGCCCCCGGGCCTCGGTGCTGATCGTCGGCGGCGGCATTAACGGCGTCGGTACCTTCCGGGACCTGTCGCTGCAGGGCGTGGACGTTGTCCTCGTTGAGCGTGGAGACTACTGCCAGGGCGCCTCCGGTGCGTCCTCCCACATGATCCACGGCGGCATCCGCTACCTGGAAAATGGCGAGTTCCGCCTGGTGCACGAGTCCGTCGTCGAGCGCAATGCGCTGCTCCGCCTCGCACCGCACTATGTTAAGCCGCTGCAGACCACCATCCCGATCACCAGCACCTTTGCCGGCATCACGGCCGCGCCCATGCGCTTCCTGACGCACAAGCAGGGCAAGCCGAACGAGCGCGGCGCCCTGCTTATCAAGGCCGGCCTGATGATGTATGACTTCTTCTCCCGCGGTGGGCGCGTTGCCCCCAAGCACAACTTCGTGGGCAAGAAGAAGTCCCTGCAGGAACTGCCCAAGCTGCGGTCCGACGTCAAGTACACCGCCACCTACTTTGACGCCTCCGTGCACAACCCGGAGCGCCTGACCCTGGACGTGCTGCGCGACGGCCTCGAAGCCAACCCGCAGTCCCGCGCCAGCAACTACGTGTCCGCTGTGGGAACCACCGACGCCGGCACGCTGCTGCGCGACGAGCTGACGGGCGAGGAATTCCTGTTCGACGCCGACGTCGTCATCAACGCCACCGGCGCCTGGGTCGACGAGACCAATGACTCCTTCGGCAAGCGCACCTCCTTCATGGGCGGCACCAAGGGCTCACACATCGTGCTGGACCACCCGGAACTGCTGGAGGCCTGCGCCGGCCGTGAAATGTTCTTCGAGCACACCGATGGCCGCATCGTCCTGATTTACCCGATGGGTGACCGCGTACTGGTGGGCACCACCGACATTGACGCCGACATCAACGAGGACTCGGTCTGCACCGATGACGAGATCGAGTACTTCTTCGAACTCGTCGCCCACGTGTTCCCGAGCATCGACGTGCGCCGCGACCACATCGTCTACACCTTCTCCGGGGTTCGCCCGCTGCCGAAGCATGACGACACCTCGCCCGGCTTCGTGTCCCGCGACTACCGCATCGAGAAGCGCATCGACAGCCGCGGCGGCAAGAACGTCACCACGCTGAGCCTGGTGGGCGGCAAGTGGACCACGTTCCGCGCCCTCTCCGAGACGCTCGCCTCCGACGCGATGACCGCTCTGGGCATGCCGCGGAAGACGACGACGACGGAACTTCAGATCGGCGGCGGCAAGAACTTCCCGCGCACCGACGCCGAGGAGCGCCTCTGGGTGAACCGCACCGCAAACGAGGTTGCCGACCGCGACCGCGTCCGCGTGCTGCTGACCCGCTACGGCACCCGTGCCACCGATGTGCTGGCCTTCCTGGCCCAGGGCGGAGACCAGCCGCTGGCCTCCACCCCTGAGCTGAGCACCCGCGAGCTGACCTACATGGTGGAAAACGAGCAGGTCACGCGCCTCTCGGACATCCTGATCCGCCGCACGTCTCTGGCCTTCCGCGGCCTGGTGACCGCAGAGATGCTGAACGAAATGGCTGACCTGCTGGCTCCGCAGCTCGGCTGGGACGACGCCGAGGCACACCGCCAGGTCAAGGCTTGCCGCGACCTGCTGGTGAACATGCACGGCATGAAGATCGCAGCAACGGTCTAAGTACGACCGATTGACCGAACAGGACCGGCCGGAGCAGATGCTCCGGCCGGTCCTTTTTGCCGTCAAGCAGGTTGGTTCTCCGCCGCGCACGCCGGTGGAAATCATCCGGGTCAGGCAGCGACCCGGGGCTCCCGGGCCGCCATGGGACGGGCGACCCACGAGGAGCCTAAGCTACCAGCCGGATTACCCGGGGACGCTGCGTTTGTCCTGTCCGGAACGCACCTAGGCCAGCGCCCGGAACGGCGGCCATGTGCTGTCGAGCCGCACGCCGGCGTCGTCCTGGGAAATGCCCAGAGCCAGCGAAATTTCGGTCAGCAGAGGCCGGCGTGCTTGGCGGAGCATGTCCCGTTCGGCTTGGGAGAGTCCGTCGGCGGCGTTCCGGAGCATGAGATTGCGGACGACGGCGGCGATCACAAGCGGATCCCCGGTGGCGATTTTTTCGGTGTTGTCCTTAAACCGCCGGGACCACTGGGTGTCCTCCTGGTCAGCGGGTGCGCCCAGGACCCGGAACAGGGCCTCCAGCCCGGCGGCATCCAGCACCGGCCGCAGGCCAACGCGTTCCACCTGATCCACGGGGACCCAGACCATCAGGCGGGAGGACTGCACCTCGAGGACAACACATTCCTTTTTCAGGCGCGGATGGATTTGAAACGCGGTGACGACGGCGGGGCCATGGTGGGGATGGACCAGAATCTGGCCCTTGGAAAGTGGCAATGTGCTACCTCCGACCACACGATATCCGCAGGACGGTTCGGACGGAACTGTCATCATCTGCGGGTTGGTGAGTCTCCATTTTACTCCGTCGGGCTCCGCGGTCACCGGTGCGGAGCCCCTGAGTGCCGGGCGAGAGGAGAAAAATGTGCCCGGGGCTGTGGGTTTGGACACTTAATAGTTGATGGTTGGCAACTACTTATATAGTTGACGTAAATCAACTATTAGCAGGAGCCAGATGTCCCCCGAATCGCGTCACGTGCAAACCAAGCCCAAGAAGGAACGGAAGGGCAAAGCGCCCAGGCCGACGGCGTCGCCCGACGGCTCCATGACGCACAAGCAGGTGCTGGAGTCGCTGTCCGGCCTGCTGCTCGGCATGTTTGTCTCGATTCTGGCCGGCACCGTGGTCTCCACGTCGCTGCCGCTGATCATCTCGGACCTCGACGGCGACCAGTCCGCCTATACCTGGGTGGTGACCGGAACGCTGCTGGCGACCACTGTCTCCACGCCGCTGTGGGGCAAGTTCGCTGACCTGTTCAACCGCAAACTGCTCATCCAGCTGGCCCTGGGCATCTTCGTGCTCGGCTCGGCGCTGGCCGGCTTCTCGCAGGACACCAGCACCCTCATTGTCTTCCGCGTTTTCCAGGGCCTCGGTGCCGGCGGACTCGCCGCATTGAGCCAGATCATCATGGCCGACATCATCAGCCCGCGTGACCGCGGCAAGTACGCCGGCCTGTTCGGCGCCGTGATGGCGCTCGGCACCGTCGGCGGTCCGCTGCTGGGCGGCGTCGTCACCGATGCGTTCGGCTGGCGCTGGAACTTCTTCATCGCCCTGCCGGTCGCCGTCGCCGCCATCATCCTGCTGCAGCTCACCCTGCACCTGCCCAAGCACCCCAAGCGCAAGGTCCACATCGACTACTTGGGTGCGGTCCTGATCGCCGGCGGCGTGTCGCTGCTGATGATCTGGGTGACCCTGGCGGGCAGCCAGTTCGAATGGGCCTCCCTGGCCTCGTTCCTGATGGTCGCCGGCTCGGTGTTGCTCCTGATCGCCGCCGTCCTGGTCGAATTCAAGTCTCCGGAACCGATCATTCCGCTCTCGATGTTCAAGAACCGGACCTTCACGCTCTCCGTGGTGGCCAGCATCGCCGTGGGTGTTTCCATGTTCGGCACGTCGGTCTTCCTGGCCCAGTACATGCAGCTGGCCCGCGGCGCCACGCCCACCGAATCCGGGCTGCTCACCATCCCGATGATGGCCGGCCTGCTGATCTCCTCGACCTACTTCGGCCGGGTCATCAGCCGCACGGGCAAGTGGAAGGCAGTGATGATTTCCGGCGCCGTCCTCACCCTGGTGGGCACCGTTATGCTGAGCACCCTGGCCTATGACACCAACCTGGTGCTCGTGGGAATCTACATGGCACTTCTCGGCGCCGGGCTCGGCATGCTCATGCAGAACCTGGTGCTGGTGGTCCAGAACTCCATCGAGGTCAAGAACCTCGGCGTGGCCACCAGCGCTGTGACCTTCTTCCGCAGCCTCGGCGGCACCGTCGGAGTTTCAGTCCTCGGTTCCGTCCTGGGCACGATTGTGGCCTCAGAAATCAAGAACGGCATCATGACACTGGCACCGGCGGATCAGGCCGCTGCCGCTGCGGCACTGGGCAGCGGGACCATTCCGCAGGTTTCGACCCTGCCGGATGCCATCGCCGTCGTGGTGGAAAGCGCCTACGGCGTGGGTGTGGGCTCGGTCTTCCTGTACAGCGTTCCGCTGGCCGCCATCACGCTGCTTGCCGTGATCTTCCTGCCCAACGCTCAGCTCGGACGGAAGAACGCCGTGCAGCTGAAGAATGCTGCCGCCGGACGCGCGGGGGCTTCCGCCGCCGGAACGGCCGTTGCGCCGGAGGAGGCTGCCCGCCGCCGGGATGTGGAAAAAACCGCTGCGGACCTCACCCTGGCCGACGTGGCCACGGGCGCCGTGGGCCTTGTGGATCCGCTCTCACCGGTCGCCGGCTCCGGAACGGACAACGGGCGCCGGCCGTGAGAGCCCTTGCCGAAGGCCAGGGCGACCGGAAGCGTGAGGAAGACGCCCGGGCCTCAGCGATCAGTGATGTGGAGGAGTCGCTGCGGCTGCTCACCGAAAGCGTCCGGGCCAGCATGCGTGACGCCGCCAAGGGCATTGACCCGGCGCTTCCGCTGTTTGGGCTGAAGATCCTGCAGCTGCTCAAGCGCGTTGGCGCCACCCAATCCGGTGCCGTGGCCGAGATGATGATGGTCGACAAGAGCGTCATCAGCCGGCACTCACGGCATCTGGAGGAGCTGGGCCTCATTGAGGTCAAGCCGGATCCGAAGGATGGCCGAGCCCGGCTGCTGGGGCTGACCCCGGCGGCCGCCGAACGGGTCCAGGCCATTCAAACCGGGATCATGCTCGACCACGACATCCTGCAATCCTGGTCCGCGGCCGACCTCCGCCAGTTCTCCGGGTATCTCTCCCGGCTGGGTGGGCGCAGCGGCCCGCCTCCGGACGGCTCAGAATAGGCCGTACTTAGGTCATCAACAGACAAGCCGGACCCCGCGGGGTCCGGCTTGTTGTTTCTGCGCAGTCTTACTCCGCAGTGTTTTCTTACTCCGCGCTGTTTTGCGGGTCGGTCCTCGGGCTGGCAGGCTTCGGCTTCTTGCGGCCCTTGCCTGCCAGCATCGAGTAGGCGGTGCTGAGCACGAAGATCTCGCTGACGTAACCCATGGGGCTGGCCGGCAGGGGAGCGAACTGGTGAAAAAGCACCAGCGCTGAGACCGCGAGGATGACCGGATGGGCCTTCAGGATCCATGCGGCGGGTACTTCCCGCGGCCAGGGGAAGAAGCCTTCTTCGGCGGCGGTGTCGGCACGGGATGTCTTCATGTCTCCATCCTCTCAGAGGGAGCGGGTTCCCGCCGTGTCCATCCGCGCGGCAAGTCGGGCAAAGGCGCCGTGCCCGGCCCGCAGTTCCTGCGCGGTTCCGCGCTCCACGATGCGGCCGGCGTCAAGGACCACCACCTGCTCGGCGTTCTCCACGGTGGAAAGCCGGTGCGCGATGGTCAGCGTGGTCCGCCCGGTCGACAGCTGTTCGAGCGCCTGCTGCACCTGCGCCTCCGTGGTGTTGTCCAGGGCGCTGGTCGCCTCGTCCAGCACGAGCACCGGAGGGTTGCGCAGGATGGTCCGCGCTATCGCCAGGCGCTGCTGCTCACCGCCGGAAAACCGGTGCCCGCGCGCGCCCACGAGGGTGTCCAGGCCCTCCGGCAGCGCGCCGATCGCATCGGCAATCCGCGCGGCAGCGAGAGCCTGCCAGAGCTGGTCGTCGGTGGCGTCCGGGGCGGCCAGCAGCAGGTTCTCGCGCACCGAAGCGTGGATCAGATAGGTCTCCTGCGACACCACTCCGACAATCCGGGCCAGGTCTTCCGGCGCTATCTCGCGCACGTCAACGCCGTCAATGGTGACCCGCCCGGAACTGACTTCATTCAGGCGCGGCAGCAGTGAGGCCAGGGTGCTTTTGCCGGAACCGGTGGGCCCGACGACGGCTGTGGTGGTGCCGGCGGGCAGCGTCAGGTTGATGCCGCTCAGGACTTCAGTGCCACCTCCGGGACCGTCCCCGCTCCCGCCGTCGTACGCGAACCGCACGCCCTCGAACCGGACCTCGCCGCGCACGGTGGCCGGATCCAGCCGGACCGGATCCGTCGGCGCCGTGATGGCGGGCACCAGGTCCAGGTATTCAAAGATCCGGCTGAAGAAAGCCAGCGCGGTCACCCACTGAACGCCGATGTTCAGCAGTCCCATGACCGGGCGGAAAATGGTCGCCTGCAGCCCGGTGAACGCCACCAGGGTGCCGACGGTCATGCCGCCGCTGGTGGCCGGGAACCCGGCCGCGAGGTAGATGACCGCCGGAATTGCCGCGAAGACTATCTGCATGGTGGCCATCCGCCAGCTGCCGGCGAGCTGGCTGCGCAGCTCCAGGCCGACAAGCTTTTCGGAGCGGGTGCGGAAGCGGTCGGCGTCGCGCGGGATGGTGCCCAGCGTCTTGGCCAACCGGACGCCGGAGACCGACAGCCCCTCCTCGACCTGGGTGTGCAGGGCGGCGAGTTCGCGCTGGCGCTCGTCAGTGACGGTTCGGCGGATCTGCGCCACGCGCCGTGACAGCCAGATCGCCGGCGGCAGCACCACCAGCGAGATCAGGGCGAGGCCGGGGGAGAGGGCGGCCATGGCAACGGCGGTGGCCACAGCGGTGGTGAGGTTGGACGCGACGCCGGTTGCGGTGGTGGTGACCACTGACTGCATGCCGGAAATGTCGTGCGTGAGCCGGGACTGCACCTCACCGCCGCGGGTGCGGGTGAAGAAGCCCAGCGACTGGGCCTGCAGATGCGTGAACAGGTTCACGCGCAGGGTGTGCATCACGCGCTGGCCCATCGCGGTCGCCATCCAGGTCTGCACCACCCCGACCACTGAGGTCAGTGCCGCCACGGCCACCATCGAGGCTGCCAGCACGAGGAGCAGCCGGATGTTTCCGGACGGAAGCGCATCGTCGATCACGGCCCGGACCAGGAACGGCTGGGCCAGGTTGATCACCGAGGCCAGACTGATCAGCAGTACGACGACGGCGATGGTTCCCTTGTGCGGGGCGAACAGGGCGGCGATGCGGCGCAGGCTGACCGGATGCCGGGAGAGCTGCTTCTTGTCGGCCGGGTTCAGCCGGGCGGGGCCGCCGCGGCCGCCGCCGGAGCCGGGACCGCCGGCCTCGGGCATGCCGCCGCCGCGATTGCTGTTTCCGCCGTTTCCGGTGCCCGTGCGGACGCTGTTGGGAATAGCCATGGTTCCTCCTGACGGTGCCGGTATGGTGCACGGCAACCAATAGAGAGGTTACCTCACTATGTGGCTACCACAAAATGGGTAGACTGGTGACATGCCGCTTACAGATGATGCCGACTCGGCCCTGGACAACTCCGCCGGACTGGGCGAGCTCATGCATGCGACCTTCCGCGGGCTCCGCGGGCGCTGGATGCAGCAGCTGGCCCCGTTTGGCCTGACGCCGCATCAGTTTCGCGCCCTCAACGGCGTGGGACGGAGCGCCGATGCCTCGGGCCCCGGCGTGCGCCTCAAGGACCTGGCGGAGTGGCTCCGCATCGCCCCGCGGTCCGCGACGGAAGTGGTCGATCAGCTCCAGGAAAAGGGTCTGGTGGAACGCACCCCGGACCCGAACGACCGCCGTGCCACGCGAATCTCCCTGAGTGAGGCCGGACAGGAGCTGCGGACCCGCATCCGCAGCGCCCGGCGCCGGGAAGCGGACGAGTATTTTTCAGTGCTCTCTGCTGAAGACCGGACTCAGCTGGCGAGGATCCTCGGACAGCTGGCAACCGACGGGCGGCGAGGGATTCAGGGTTGAGCTGATTTTCGGTATTGCAATGGACGGTTCTTCTCGGGCCGGCCAATTCGAAACTCGAGTTTTTCTCGAGGAAGGACCGATGGGTCATTGATGCGGGCATGCGGGAATCGTTAAGGCATGGGAAGTGGGAACTCCATTCAGTTGCCGTGCCGTTGATCACAGGGACCGCGCACCGAGTGGGCTCCGTCTGAGAAACGCAGCCCACTTTGAAGCTTGCGTCCCATGTCAGAGGGCTTTTCTGGTTTAGGCGTGGATAATTCTTTCGCCGTGCGGCCGGAGTATGCAATTACCGGGATTTCACCTCGAGCGGATTCCTCTGTTACGTTTCCCCGGGGAATCAAAGCGCTTCTCACGCGCCGCTCCGCGCCGGTAATCTCATCGGTGACAAACAAAATCGAATTATTAGGTCTCTGCTTCCATGCGTAGAACAACGCGTATTCCTCTTGCCTTCGGCACGCCGGCCGCTCTGCTCTGTTTGGCTGCCTTTACCGCTTCGGCAGAAGTCTGATGACCGCAGGTTTTTCTTCGGTAAAATCAGGCAGTGAATCCAACCGGCAGCATGGGTGCAATCAGTCAAGATCGGAAAACAGGATATGAACACCAGCGCAGTCATTGAACGCAACAACGTCCGCGTGCTGGGACGCGCGGACGGACCGGTGCTGGTGCTGGTGCAGGGCTTTGGCTGCGACCAGGTGATCTGGAACCGCATCCTGCCGTTCTTCACGGAGACCTACAAAGTGGTGCTGTTCGATCATGTGGGAACCGGCGGAGCCGATCCCGAAGCTTACGGCGCTGCCAAATACGCCGTCCTGGAAGGTTACCTGCAGGATCTGATCGAGCTCCTGGATGCCTTGGATGTGCAGGATGCCACCGTCGTCGGGCACAGCATCGCCGGCACCATGGCGCTGGCTGCCTCGACGCGGAGTCCGCGGATTGCGCGTCTCGTCCTGCTCTGCACCTCACCCTGCTATGTCAATGACGACGGGTACGTCGGCGGCTTCCGGCCGGAGGACGTTGAGGGTGTCCTGGCTGCTGTGGAGGCCAATTACCCCCTTTGGGCCAGGGCGATGGCCCCGAACATAGCGGGAGAGGACCCTGATTCCGAGATCAGCACCGAACTGGCCGAGGACATGTGCCGGTTGCGCCCAAAGTACGTTCGCGACTTCCTGCAGATGTCCTTCGCCGCGGATGTCCGGCAGCTGCTGCCCCAGGTGCCCGTCCCGGCCTTGATCCTGCAATCGCGGGGCGATCCGCTAACCCCGGAATCGGCCTCGCTGTTCCTGGACAAACAGCTTCCCGGCAGCACCCGTGTGGACCTGAAAGCCCTCGGAAACATGCCGCACCTCAGCTCACCCCGGGAGACGGCGGACGCCATTCTCGGTTACCTGAAGGCGAGTGCCAATGCCTAGCGCTCCCAAGCACGGCAAAGTCCCGGAAAGCGCCGCCACAGCGGGTGGCACCGACTATGAGGCACATTTCCATCACGCGGCCTGCGGATATCTCGTCTTGACCACGGATGGATTCATTCTCGATGTCAACCGGACGCTTCTGACCTGGACAGGGCATTCCCGGGAAAAGCTGTTGGGCACAAATGTCGTGGATCTCCTGCCCCTTGGAGATCAGGTGCTCTACGCCGCCTACGCGGTGCCCCAGCTGGCGGTGTCGGGGTGCTACAACGAAATGGCGGCGGAACTGGTGTCCGCGGCCGGAGAGCACATTCCGGTGCTCCTGTCCGGTGTGCGCTCGAAGAGCGGAAACAAAGGCGACGACATCGACGTCGACCGGATCGCAGTCTTCAACGCCTCCGAGCGCAGGCGCCATGAGCGGGAACTGCTGGCAGCCCTGCGGAAGGCTGAGGCGGCAGAGGCGGCGCGTGCCGCAGCCGAGGAGGAACTGCGGGAAAAGCAGAAGGCCCTGGTGGAAAAGGACCGCGTCCTGAAGGCCAGCCTGGCTGCGAGCAAGGAACGTGAGGCCTTGCTGAACACGGTCCTGAACGCTGTGGACGTGGGCCTGCTCGTGGTGGATAAGGACGGCGACGTTGTGCTGACTAACGCCCATCTGAAGTCCGCCTGGACCAGGGTTGCGGGGGAAATCGCCCCGGGCCGGGCACGGCCGTTTTTTGGTCCGGACCGCGTGACACCCCTTTGCGACGCCGAGAGCCCGCTGCGGCGGGCCGCCGCAGGGGAGTCCTTCTCGAATCAGCTGCTCTGGTTCGGCCCCCTCGACGGGGGACACCAGACTGCCCTCAGCGTGTCGGCCCGTCCCATCAAAACGGACGGAGCGCTCTCCGGATCGGTGGTGGCTTACACCGACGTTAGCCCGCTGGTCACCGCCCTCGCAGCGCAGGAGGAGTTCGTGGCCAGTGTCTCCCATGAGCTGCGCACCCCGCTGACGTCGATCATGGGCTATCTGGACCTCGCGTTGGACGAGGAGGGCTCGTCTCCGGAGGTGACCTCCGCGCTTCAGGTTGCACTGCGCAACTCCGAACGGCTGCTGGCCCTGGTTTCCGATCTGCTGTCGGTGGCATCCGGAGCTCAAAAAATCGACCGTCGGCCGGTGAACCTGGCCGAAATTGTCCGGTCCGGTATCGTCTCGATGGCGCCGAAAGCCCGTGCCAACCAGGTGGACCTGGTGACGGAGATTCCCGAGACCTTGACAGTGGAAGTCGATCCGCAGCGCCTGGCCCAAGTGGTGGATAACCTGCTGTCCAACGCCGTCAAGTATTCGCCCGACGGGGGCACCGTGAGGGTGGCGCTGTCCGAGGAGGGACAGGAAATCCGGCTCGAGGTGAGCGACACGGGGATCGGGATGGATGAGGGGGAACAGGACAGGGTTTTCACCAAGTTCTTCCGGGCGCACCGGGCTGTGACCTCGGCTGTTCCCGGTGTGGGACTGGGGCTGGTGATCACCAAGAGCATTCTGGAAGCACACGGCGGGGGCTTGAGTTTTGTCAGCAGTCCCGGGCAGGGAAGCGTGTTCACGGTTTCCCTGCCCCTGACCGCGGAAGGGCCGACGTAAGGCGCAGCCGTGCAAAGCTGTGACCATGGATCCGAAGACCGCAACTCTGCTCTGGCCCGCCGTCGACCCGGCTCACGGCAACGTGCGCCTGCGCAGGTTTCGGGACGAGGACGCGGGAATGGCCCGGGAGCTGTCCCTGGACGACTACGTCCCGACAATCGGCACCCTTCCGCCCCGGGCCACCGAGGACCAGGCGCTGGCGTGGGTGGAACGTCAGCGCCGGCACCATGTTCGGGGAACCGGGTTTGCCTTCTGCATCGCCGACGCCGAATCCGACCGGCCCCTGGGGCAAATCGGGCTGTGGACCCGGGAGCTGGCCGCGGGCCGCGCCCATGCCGGCTACGGCGTCGCACCCTTTGCGCGCGGCCGCCGTGTTGCCGCCAGTGCGCTGCTGGCGCTGCTGGACTTCGGCTGGACGATTCCAGGGCTGCATCGGGTGGAGCTGTTTATCGAGCCGTGGAACACAGCTTCCACCAGGAGCGCTGAGTACGCCGGTTTTCCCCGGGAGGGCCTGCTCCGCAGCCACCAGGAAATCGCAGGTGAGCGCAGGGACATGCTCCTTTATGCGGCCCTACGGGATGCGGGGCGGCCCGCCATTGACTCCCCAGCCGCAACTCCCGGACAGTAGGTCCATGCCGGAAACCGCCGCACCGCTGTGGGAGAGCCTGGCCGCGGCCGTGAGTTCGGGCTGGTGTCCGGGGCTGGTGGCCGGGGTCCGGATCAACGGACGAACCGAAATCTTCGCCACCGGCTCCCTGGATCTCGCCGGTACGCAGCCCATGGCCGAGGGCACTCCCTTCCGCATCTCCTCGCTCAGCAAGATCATCGGCGGCGCACTCGCCCTGACCCTGGTGGCGGACGGCACCCTGGGACTGGACGACGACGTCGCCCGCTGGCTCCCGGCCCTGGCCAACCCCCGCGTCCTCGCCACCCCGGATGCCCTGCTGTCGATGACCGTTCCGGCGCGCGGACCCATCACGCTGCGGCACCTGCTGACCTTCACCGCCGGCCTGGGCATCGACTACGCGGCCACCCCGTACGCCGCGGCCACCCGGGACCTGCTGTGGGGCCCCGCTCCGCCGGCCATGACCCCGGAGGAGTACCTGGCCCGGGTAAGCGAGCTGCCGCTGGCCCACCAGCCGGGGGAGCGCTGGATGTATCACGCCAGTGCCGACGTGCTCTCGGTGCTGCTGCCCGCCGCAGCCGTTCAGCCGCTGAACCAGCTCGTGCAGGAGCGGATCAGCGGCCCGTTCCGGCTGACCGCCACCGGCTTCCCCACCGGAACCGAACACTTTCCGACGGTTTATGAGGCCGACGACGACGGCCGGCTGCGCGAGGCAGTGATCTACCGCGACGCGCTGGCCGGCCCGCCGCAGTTTGAGTCCCTGGCCGGAGGAATGGTGTCCACGGTCCCTGATTTCCTGCACTTCCTGACCGCCCTGGCGAAAGACACGGTGCTGCCGCCGGCACTGCGGCAGCAAATGACCGCGGACCAGCTGACCTCTCCGCAGCGGGCCGGGATGGCGGAAATGGCAGGGCCCGACGAGTCCTGGGGCTTCATGACCGCCGTCCAGGTCGGTCTGGGGGCGCCCTGGTCTGAACCGGGCATGTGGGGCTGGGCCGGCGGCTCCGGCGTCAGCGCCGCGGTCTATCCGAACGGAGATATCGGCGTCATCTTCACCCAGCGCTTCCTTGGCGGCCCGCAGGACACCTTCGACCTCTTCTGGGAACCGTTCAGCGCCCTCCGGAAGGGTCTTCGCTGAGCGGCCTTCCGAGGAGCGGGGCGACTCAGCATGAACCTTGGTTGAACCTTCAGCAAAACGGTATTAGTCTTCTAAGGACCCAAGACCGGGTTGAATGTCAAGGGTGTTTGGCGAAAAACGCGGCATCAGGAAGGCGAGGTGTTGCCATGTCTGGCCGGATTCTCAATGCGACCCGACGGGTCGCCGTCGCCATGGGACAGATCCTCGTCTATGTCCTGATCTGGGCCGGGCTTGCGCTGCTCATCGCCGCCGTCGGCATCCGTTTCTACTGGGGCGAAATCTCCGTTAACCAGATGCTCCTGAACCTCGTGTCCGTGGAAATCGACGGCGGGGGCGGAGCCATCGTCTGGGCCGGCATCCTGGGGATCGGCGTCGCACCAGTGCTGATTACTGCCGCGATCGCCCTGTGGCACCAATCCCGCGGCCGCAAGCGCCGCCGCAACGGCGACGACATGCGTCCCCGGCACGCACCGTGGCTGGTGCGCACCGTCTCTGCCGTCCTGGTGGGCGCGGTGGTCGTCGGCGGCACCACGGCCTTCACCACCACGGTGGGCATGGGGGATTACCTCAAGGCGGCGAACTCTCCGTACAACGTCGGCGACTACTACGTGGAGCCAACAATCACCGGCGACGGAGCCAAACGCAATCTAGTCCTGATCTATCTGGAGTCCGGCGAAGCCACCCTGGCCGACGACCAGCTCTTCGAAAAAGACGCGTTCGCTCCTCTGAAGGAGGCCACCGACGCCGCAGACGGCTGGCAGAGCGTGGACAACTTCCAGCAGTACAACGGCGGAGGCTGGACCATGGCCGGGCTCGTCTCAACGCAGTGCGGCCTGCCGCTGAAGGGCACCGGTTCGGCGGGCAGCAGCGGCGCCAGGGAGGTCGACGAGGACGGCGACACCTATCTGGGCGGGTCCACCTGCGTCGGTGACGTTCTCGAGGAGCACGGCTACAACAACGTTTTCCTGGGCGGCGCCAATTCCTCCTTCGCCGCGAAGGACACCTTCCTGAGCAGCCACGGCTACTCCGAGGTCAAGGGCCTTGCCGATTGGCGCGCGGCCGGCGAACCGGAGGAGAGCTTCCGCAGCGACTGGGGCCTGAGCGACGAACGCCTCATGGCCCAGGCCAAGGACAGGATTGACCAGCTGCACGCCGAGGCCGAACAGACCGGCCGGCCGTTCAACCTCTCCATGCTGACGCTGGACACCCACGAGCCGGTGCACATTTACGATTACTGCAACGTGGACACGCAGAACAAGGTCACGTCGGCGTTCTCCTGCTCCCTGACCCAGGTCGCCGGGTTTGTGGACCACATGAAGGAGAAGGGATACCTCGAAGACACTGCCGTGGTGATCATGGGCGACCACCTCAAGCACATGAGCGCCGGTGACGCCTTCCACGAGCAGCTGGACCACCACGGGAACCGCACCATCTTCAACCGGATCTGGGTTCCGGGCGGGGAAAACAGCATTGAACTGCGCTCCGGCGGCGACCAGCTGAACATGTACCCCACAATCCTGGAAGCCGTCGGCTTGACCCTGAAGAACCATGAGGCGGGGCTGGGCGTGTCCGCGTTCGCCCCGGCGGTCCCGGAGGGGTCGGCCCAGGCGATGGAGCCCGAGGCCTATGCCGAACTGCTGGAATCGCTGTCCCCGCAGTTCTACGCGGAGGCCTGGGCCGGTCAGGACCCCGCCCAGTAGCTCCCGCCGAGGCCCAAGATGCGGCCGCGCTGGTCGGCGGGGGATCCGCCGGCTGCCAGATAGGCCTCCTCCACCACCGCAGCACAGACGGCGAAGTCGTCCGCGTCGCGCGGCCCGTAGAGCATGATCACTGAAGAGGGACAAAGCGCTAAGACAGGGCAGCGGATCTGGACTGTAATGCGCGAGCGTTGGTAGGCGATCCCGGCTGCCGCTACGTTGCTTCTTTCGTTGTTCCTCCCCGCTCTCGCGGGTTCAGGGGTTGGTGCGTCCGGCGGCACGGGGGATTCGGTGAAGAGGGGAGTTTTTAGGCCAACGACGCGGATACCCTCAATTCTCATCCCGAGTGATTCGCATACTTTGGAGCCAGCCCACCCGACAGCGACTCCTGAATTGCTGCAAAACGAGACGGATCTTGCTTCGATCAGCAATGACATGGAGTCAAGCTTGACTTGAATTATGTCTCGTTGGCGAGTGCTGGCCAGATTTTCGCTGACAGCAGTGACCGTGAGCCGACGGTGAGGTGTATTATCTCCGCATGTCGGCTCCCGACGTAGGGCCGCAGTGAGCCTGAGGAGCTAGGATGGTCGAACCCAGCCCGGGCCCAGACAGCTATCGGCCAGTGGCACCTATTGAGTTGAAGAACCTACGATATCCGGCCGAGCCCTCCCGCTTGGCGCTGGCCGTCGTAAGCGTGGGATGCGCTTTTCTTGTGGCTATCGTGTGGCTGATGGCCACAGATTTACCCTCTCTTATCCTCGCGGGGTTTGTTCTGGTGACATTCCTCTTTGCTCTATGGGTGGTAACCCAATTTGTTCGTTTTCGCCTCCTAGGCGATGCAGTTCTTGTCAGCTCGGTGTCGTTCCCGGATGTCCAGAGTGTGGTCGATGAAGTCAGAGAAGTCATGCAGTACAAAAAACGAGTCGACATATTCGTGGTCCCGAATCTGTCACCGCGCGTACAGCTCCAAAGCTACTTCGGTATCCGAGCGATACTGATCGAGGGTGGCGCGGTTGCCGATATGACCGCGCCGGCCAATCGGCCGCAATTGCTCTTCCTGATGGGAACCTACTTTGGTGCATTCAAGGCCAAGCATGATCGCTGGGCGATTACTGGGCTAGTGCTTGACAACGCCGGCATCCGGAAAATCCTTGCACCGGTTGTGGCGCCGTGGTTGCGTGCCACGGTGTATACCGGAGATCAGATCGCCTATGCGTGTGCTCGCGATTTCAGGACGAGTCTCTCAGCTGTCTACCGAGAATTGGTGGGGCGCGAGCTGAGTTCTCAGCTCGAGGCTCCCGGACTCATCCTTCAGGCTGGGCGAGTCTCCCATTCACGAGTCCTTCGTGTTGTAGAGACCTTCCGTTCCGTGCCGTATGCGACGAACCGCTTCCTGAACCTGCTGCGATTCGCACAACAGGTCGACCCAGAATCCGCTCTCGAATTTCGCTCAGAGCTGTCAGACGATGTCAAAAACGTGCTTGACAAAGGGCTCGCGCGGAGTGATCGGAACGGTCGTCGAACGTTTGGCGTGATCCTGGTTATGGTTGGCGCAATCATTCTGAGCGCGAGTCTCGTGTATCTCGGAGTCCAGGAGATCTCCTCCAAATCAGAACTGAGTGTGGAGGGGCCAACAACCGATACGTCGGAAATCTCCGAATCATTTGGGGCGGACGCGGCTCCACCGGAGGTGGACGCAGCACAGTCGCTCATCGCCGCTGTGCCGACGGCGGTCGGCTCTTGCGCAGAACTCGATGCGCCCGCGCCGGACCTGACCGATGGCCTTGTAGCGGCAATTGAGTGCTCCGATCCCACCGGGGGCGTCGACCGCTTCGAGCTATATGCCTACGAGTCCTCCGCCAGCATCGATTCCGTGGTTGCGACCGTGATCCAGAGCCTGGATGCGGGTTCGTGCACTGATGGTGGTTGGAGCGCATGGACCGACAGCGCTGGCGTCGAACGCGGCGTTCTGGCCTGCTTCTTCGCTAATGACTTCCCTGTCGAAACATTCGCCGTCTGGACGTATGACGCGGACGCAGTTCTCGTCGTTGCCTCCGATAACGGAATGTTCCTGGACGAAATGTATGTCTGGTGGCAGGAGGCTTCCTCGCAGCTGGAGTTGCGCTGACCGAGGCGCAGGTCTCGGACCTCGCACTCGAGTGGCCAGGGTGCGAGCGTTAGTCAATAGGGGGGGCGAGAGTCCACTTCGGTTGGACGGTAGCGTGAGGAAATGAGGCGTCACTGTCGGAGTGAACGCACTGCCTAGAGCCGGGGGAATCATGGTGAAGTAGCAAGTTGGCGAGTTTGAGTTTGAGTCGAAGGCGGCCGGGAGGAGACTGCTGAGTGAAGTGTTGAAAAGCCATGTGCCGGGCGACGTCGTGACCGATCCATTTGTGTCCGGGCTGTTGACTGCGCTGGCGGGGAGCATCTTGACGCCGTGGGCAAGATTGGGCCGGGTATCGAACATTGGGTGGTGTGTTCAAACGGTGATTTTGGCTACTCCGGTAATGGTTTTCGAGTGAAGCAGATTGGTTCTGATGAGCTCATGAAATTCGGTTGCGACAAGGTGATAACCCCGCCCTCCCATTTGGGACGCGTCGCTGAGGCTCTTACACAGGAAGCAATTGCTATAACACGGCAGGGTAGGACTGATACCTTCCAAACGGCCCTGTGAAGTGTGCAGCCCGTGGCGTCTTCATCACGGAAAAGACGGATGCGGAAGCGGTTCACCGGTACCCCGTCCGCGCCGAGCTGCACAGGCAGTTCCTTGCCAACGAAGGGCTCACTATGAGGCAGTTGCCCTGGTCCCGGCGCGTTCGGGCAGGTGGTTGGCGGATCGTGAACTTGCCGAGAGATGGTGTGATTTTCAGCGTGCCCACGTTGCAGGGATGGCGGTGGTCAAAATTCGCCGAGTGGTCTCGTCACAGGTCATTGGGCTAGTTGCTGGGCGCGTTGTGCGGTGATGCCTAGTACGTCGCCTATGTCCTGGTAGGTGCAGCCCTGGGCTGGGTGTGCGGGCTGGCTGGCGTGGTCGCCGGCCGCGGTCCGCGCCGCAAGGGCACATGAAGTTCCGGACCGTTCATCGTTCTCCATGTTCGGTGGGCCGGGCAGCTTAACCCGGCTGACTGGGGAAGGATCTCACATTTTGCCCACATCCCTGTCAAAGCAGCAGTCGGGGCGCCTACGACGGGCAATGCTTTCGCACCGGGCCGCGGCGCCCCGGCCACACAACTACTCGAACGTTACGACGACCTTGTCCGCGGCGCCCGGAGTCTGCGCCAGAGCGAGGGCATCCAAGGCCCGGTCGAAGGGCAGCTTGTCGCTGATGATCAGCGCATATTTCTGCCAGTTTTCGATGATGTCCTCGGTGACCTCGAAGATCTCGGTCGGATAGCCCATGGCAAACACGATGGTCAGCTCCGTGGTGAGGATGGACCCGAAGTCGAGCTCAACCGGCTTCTTGTGGACGGCGACAATGCCGAGCGTTGCGCCCTGCTTGGCGATGCCGGCAACGGTGGCCGGGATGACCGGTGCGCCGGCGGCATCGAGGAAGATGTCGGTGCCGGAGCGGACACCGCGGACCATCATGCTCGATCCGTCCCCGTGCAGCTCCACGAGCCTGGCGGCCACGTCTTCGTCAGCGGAGTTGATGACGGCGTCAGCGCCGATTTGCAGGGCCTTCTCCAGCCGGGACGGAATGAGGTCGACGACGACGATGTGGCTGGCTCCGCGGCGGCGGTACCCCAGGAGTGCCCCAAGGCCGATCGGTCCGGCGCCGAAAATGACCACTTTGTCACCGGGCCTGGGCTCGGTGCGGTTCACGGCATGAAGGGCCACCGCCATCGGTTCGTTCAGGGCCGCCACCTCCCACGGAATGTCCTTGGGGATGACCTTGAGCTGGCGTCCGGGCTCTGCGTCCCGGACCACCACATACTCGGAGAGTGCGCCCTGCGCGCCACCGCTGCCCAGCAGGCCGTCGGTGAAGGCCATCGTGTCGATGACCACGTGGTCGCCCACGGCGAGACCGTCGACGTCGGCCCCTACCTCGGCCACCTCGGCGGCAGGTTCGTGGCCCAGCGGCGTGGCGCCCTGCCGCGGCGGAATCCCGCCTATCTGGCTGTACATGGCATCGGAGCCGCAGATTCCACAGGCCTTGATCTTCAGCAGGACATCGTGGGGGCCGACCGCGGGCCGGTCCACCTCAACCCATTCGTTGGTGTTTGGACCGGTGACGTAAACAGCCTTCATAGCGGTGTTCTCCTTTGGTGCTCCCGGGAATGTCCCTGACCAGAATATTACGCGGGGGTTGAATGGGGTCTCCGGCGTTGTGTCCACCACAGGCAAGGGGCAGGCCGTGTGAGTATTGCGCCATGACTAATTCGCAACGGCGGGCAGCGCATGGCTGGGCCGTGGTTTTGGCGGCGACAGCATTGATCGCGTTTATTGTTGCCACCGGATTGTTCCTGGGCGATGCCATGCTGCTCCCCGGCGTCAATATGCTCCGGTTCCTCATGGCGGCGTTTGTTGGGCCACTCGCCTTCGCCGTCTCAGTTGTCCTGGTGCTGTACTCATCCGAGCGGCTCTCCGGCGCGGCGGCATTCCGGACCGCGGCAGGTGCGGCAGCGGCAGGCGGGCTGGCGGCCGCGAGCGTGGCCAGCTGGTCGGTTGGTTTCGACGCGGCCGATGCGGGACGTGAACTCAGCTGGTTTGCATCATCGACGTTTTTGTTCTTTTTTCTCGCCTGGGCTGCCGGTACGTTCAGCCTGTACACACCGGTCAGATCGGTGCTGAACGAGATGCGCCGCCGGCCGGTTCCACGTCTGCAGGGTGTGGTCCTGGCAGCTGTTTCTGCCCTTGCCCTCGGGGGACTGCTGCTGCTGGCACAATTGGTCGGTTCCCTGGCGGCGGTCCTGCTGCTGGTCCTGGTCCTGCGCTCGGGCAGCACGACTCAGCCCGCTGCGGCTCCCCGGCCTTCCCCGGCGGAGAGGCCGTCGTTCTCGCCGGGGCGCACCTTGGCAGAGACCCGGCGGCGAGATGCCGCTGTTGGTGCCGCGGCGCTGGCCAGCGCTGCCGTGGGACTCGGCTGTGCCGTGTTTGCCCTCACCGGCAGCAGCTGGGCATCACTGGCCACCGATGGCACGCAGGCCATGAACATTGGCCTGGCCGGCGGCACACTGGCAGCCATTCCCGCGGCCCTTGCTGCGGGCGCGGCTCTGGCCGCGGGTTTGGGCAGCGTCATGCACTGGTCGGCCGGGTTGCTGTCCGCGGGTCTTGTCCTGGAAGCGGCCGCCCAATTCGCAGGTGCCGGGCATCCCGCGCAGTGGCCGCTGACCCTGGCGGCGGCAGCCCTGGCGGGTGTCGCCCTGGCCCTTCCCTGTGGGCGGCTCCTGCCGGGCGGGAAGCGGCTCCGTGTGGGTGTGACCGCCCTGCTCGGCCTCGGCGGTCTGGTGCCCGGACTGTTCCTCGTGGCGGCCGCTGGATTCACCGCACCGCTGGCCGCCGTCGCACTCTTTGCCTGGTCCTGGCGGCGCCTGTCCGGGCGGGACGGACAAGCCGGCCCGCGCAGCGTTTCCCAGAGGGCCTGACCCCGGACAGCCTAAACGTTGTAGATCTTGCCGGCCGTGATTCCGCCGTCGACCACGAACTCCGCCCCGGTGGAGAAGCTGGACTCATCGCTGGCCAGGAAGAGGACAACACTGGTCACCTCTTCCGGTGCGGCCGGCCGGGTGAGGGTGGTTTCGGTAAAGTCGATCGGTTTTTGCCTGCCCATCACGGCGGTCATCGGGGTCTGGATGGACCCCGGGTGCACCGAGTTGACCCGGACGTGGGATGCGGCCAGCTCCAGTGCGGCCGACTTCGTCAGCCCGCGCAGGCCGAATTTCGACGCCGTGTAACCGTGCATGCCGGCAACGCCCTCCAGCCCGGCGGTGGAGGAAATGTTAATGACCGACGACGGCGCGGACGCCTTCAGCGCCTCGACGGCTGCGGACATGCCCAGGAAGGGGCCGGTCAGGTTGATGTCCAGTGCCCGCTGCCAGCGCTCCACCGGGTATTGGCCGAGGGGGCCGCCGTCGAGGATGCCGGCATTGTTCACCAGGACGTTGAGCCGGCCGAAGGTATCCAGCGTGGTCGCCACGGCCCCGGCCCAGTCCTCGGCGCTGGTGACATTCAGATGCACGTAGCGGGCGGCGTCGCCCAGTTCCGCGGCCAGGGCGGCACCGGCGTCGTCATTGATGTCCGCAATGATCACCTTGGCGCCTTCACGCACGAAGGCCCGCGCGTGGGAGGCCCCCATGCCGCTGGCTGCGCCGGTAATCAGGGCTACTTTGTCTTTGAGTCGTTCGCTCACGGTTGCATCCTCCTGTTGAATCGCCGGTTTGTCCGGCATGTCCCGCTGGGTGGGGCGGGGGGCCCATTCCGACAGGATCCATAATGTCACCGTCCGGCAGACGGGACCGCGGGGAGACCCTCCCGCCTGCCGCTCACCGCTTGTAACCTCAAAGGGGCGAGGGCGGCGCCGATCGCCGCACGTCACCGACGAAAGGAAAACCGATGGAGAGTGTTTCCCTGAACAACGGCGTCGAAATGCCGATCCTGGGCTTCGGCGTGTACCAGGTTCCGCCGGATGAGACCGAAGAGGCAGTGACCAACGCGCTGGCCGCCGGATACCGCTCGCTGGACACCGCCGCGGCCTACCAAAACGAAGATGCAGTGGGGCGGGCTGTGCGGAAGAGCGGCCTGGCGCGCAGCGAATTGTTCATCACCACCAAGCTCTGGATCCAGGACAACGGCGAGGCCACCACCGCCCGGGCGTTCGAAACCTCGCTGCAGAAACTGGGCATGGAGTACGTGGATCTGTACCTGATCCATCACCCCTTCGGTGATGTGTACGGCGAGTGGCGGGTGATGCAGCAGATCTACAAGGACGGCGCCGCCCGGGCCATCGGGGTTTCGAACTTCACCCCGGACCGGCTGCTGGATCTGATCCTGCATAACGAGGTGGTTCCGGCGGTGAATCAGATCGAAACGCATCCGTTCTGCCAGCGGGCGGTGGAAAACCAACTGATGACCGACCGCGGGGTCCGGCATGAATCCTGGGCACCGTTCGCGGAGGGGAAGAACAACCTCTTCTCGGATCCGACGCTGACCGCCATCGGCGGCGCGCACGGCAAGTCGGTGGCCCAAGTGGTGCTTCGCTGGCTGATCCAGCGCGGGGTGGTGGTGATCCCGAAGTCTGTCCGGCCGGACCGGATGGCGGAGAACTTCGACGTGTTCAACTTTGAGCTCAGCCCCCAGGAAATGGCGTCGATCGCGGATCTGGACACCGGGCAGTCCATGTTCTTCGACCACCGGGATCCGGCAGCCGTCGCCCGGCTCAGCGGAGTCACTCTGGAGTAGGGCCGGGGGACGGCGTGCCCTGCTTGGTCTCGGGCGCCTTCTGCAGGTCCCGCACCAGGTAGAGCCAGGGGAAGGATCGGCTGCCCACCTGCCAGCCGTCCGTTTCGTAGTGGGAGGACGGCCGGGTCCAGAGCACGCGGCGGTGTTCCCACTGGGTGTCTGTCTGCAGCATCCGGTGCCGGAGCATGTCGACGCCGATGGTGCGCCAGCCCAGCCGTCCGGCCAGTTCCAGCTCGGGCATTTCATCGAAGGCCGTGACCGGGCCGAGCCAGCGCTCGCGGGAACCGGGGGCCTGTTCCTCCGGGCGGGCGCCGAAACGCTGTTGCACCGCCTGCCGGGTCATCCCCAGCTCGCGGCCCAGTGCGGCCCAACTCACTCCCGCGCTCCGGGCCGCCGCGACGGCCCGGTGCTGCAGCTGCTGGCTGGCCTGCTCGGCGGCCCCTGCCCGAGCCACCAGGGCGAGGTGGTCCTCCTCGGTGAGGGTCCCGGCGTCGTCGTAGTCGCCGAGGATCAGTGCGCCGATCTGCTCTTGCAGGTCGGTAACCGGACCGCGGATCACGGCTGTTCCCCGGCATCGCGGCTGGGCAGCCAGTACTCCTTGCCGCTGCTGTCCGTGTTTCCCCGCCAGACGTACGTGACGGCAAGGTACACGCTGCCCACGATCAGGGTTCCGCCGGCGCCCTGGCACAGGCCCTTGGGGAAACCATGCAGGTCGAGCAGCAGCCAGGTGGCAAACAGTCCAACCCCAACCAGGAACATCAGTGCGGCGTAAACGGCGGTGAAGATGCGGAAAGTTCTCATGGTGTCAATCAAAGCTTGACACCATCGAAACGTCAAGTATTTCTTGACACTTTCTTTTTAGAGTCGGGGTTATGGCCTTCGGCAATCCCTGGCCGAAAGGTACGGGCTACCGCACCGACGCCGGAGTCAGCTGCCGCCGCAGCTCGGCGGACAGCTCCGCCAGTGCCTGCGGAGCGCTGCGGCACAGCCGAGGGAAGGCAAGGTAGCCGTGCGGCATGCCCACGTAGGTGGTGACGCGGACCGGGACTCCGGCCGCACGCAGGGCAGCGGCGTAGCGCAGTCCGTCGTCGCGGATGGGATCATGCTCGGCCACCTGGACCAGTGCCGGCGGCAGTCCGGTGTGGTCCGGGGCCAGCAGCGGCGAGGCGTACGGGTTGCTGCGGTCTGCCAGGTCGGGGACGTAGAGGCTGCCGTAGCGGAGGATGTCCTCCTTGGTGAGGATGGGTGCGTGGGCGTTCTCCTCGATGGATGCGCTGCCCAGGGTCAGATCGGTGGCGGGATAGATCAGGCCCTGAAAAGCGATGGCGGGGCCGGAGCGGTCCCGGGACATCAGCGTCAGCACTGCCGCGAGGTTGCCGCCGGCGCTGTCGCCCACCACGGCGAGCCGGCCGGCGTCGGCTTCCCACTCCGCAGCGCGTTCGGCCACCTCGAGCAGCGCGGCATAGCAGTCCTCGGCGGCAGCGGGCCAGGGGTGCGCCGGTGCCAGCCGGTACTCGAGGGAAACGACGACGGCGCGCGCGTCCCGGGCGATGGTGCTGGCCAGTCCGTCATAGATGTCCAGGTTGCCGACTGTCCAGCCGCCGCCGTGGATCAGGACCACCAGCGGCAACGTGTCGGCGGCATCTTTTGGCCGGTACACCCGGACGGGGATCCGGCCCTCGGCTCCCGCGGCGGTCTCGTTCCTGATCTTCACGCCCGGGGCCCTGCCGCCCAGCACCCAGTCCACCACCGGGTTGTGCTTGATGGTGCGCTGCTGGTCGGCCAGGATCTGCTCCTCGCTCTTGTGCGCCACAGAGGTTCTGGCCAGCACCTTGCCGACCAGCCGCACTCGGAGATCCAGCTTTGCCATGGTGGTGCCTTTCCGTCGGTCCTGTCGCACTAGGCCTGAATATAGTCCTCCACAGCCTGCCGCGCCGGGCGGCGGGCAGGCCGGCGCCGCTCTGCTTGTGATGCGTGCCATATCCCAGTATGGTGACTACACCGCTTGCGGTTCGACTATCGAACGTAGTGTTCAAATAACGAACACCGTCCGGCGGGCACCATCCACGACGAAGTGAGGACACCCGTGCAGTTCCACCACCACGGCTACGTATCCGGCGATCCGCGCATCCAGCCGGCCGCCGGCGTCGGCATCAACCGCCCCGGCGGCCTTCCGGCGGAAGTCGACGTGCTCATCGTGGGCTCCGGACCCGCCGGCATGCTCGCCGCAGCCCAGCTGTCGCAGTTCCCGGACATCACCACCCGGATTGTGGAACGCCGGGACGGGCGGCTGGCCATCGGCCAGGCCGACGGCATCCAGGCCCGGAGCGTGGAAACCTTCCAGGCCTTCGGGTTCGCCGAGGAGATCACCGCCGAGGCCTACCGGATCACCGAAATGGCGTTCTGGCGGCCGGACCCCGCGGATTCCTCACGCATCATCCGGTCCGGCCGGGCCCTCGACGACGAATCGGGCATCAGCGAATTCCCGCACCTGATCGTCAACCAGGCCCGCGTGCTGGATTACTTCGCCCGGTACATGGCCAACTCGCCCACCCGGATGGCGCCCGACTACGGCTTCGAATTCCGCAGCCTGGAGGTCGACGACGACGCCGAGTATCCGGTCACCGTCACCCTCCAGCACACCGCCGGCCCGGACGAGGGCACCGAGCGAACGGTGCGCGCCAAGTACGTGGTCGGCGCTGACGGCGCGCGCAGCAAGGTCCGCCAGTCCATCGGCTGCACCCTCGCCGGCGACAAAGCCAACCACGCCTGGGGCGTGATGGACGTCCTGGCCGAAACGGACTTCCCCGACATCCGCACCAAGTGCGCCATCCAGTCCGCCGACGGCGGCAGCATCCTGCTCATTCCGCGCGAGGGCGGCCACCTGTTCCGGATGTACGTGGACCTGGGCGTGGTTCCCGAGGATGACAACGGTGCGGTCCGCAAAACGACCGTCGAGGAAATCATCGGCAAGGCCAACGAGATCCTGCAGCCCTACACGCTCGATGTTCGCCACGTCGCCTGGCACAGCGTCTACGAGGTGGGCCACCGGCTCACCGACCGGTTCGACGACGTCCTGCCGGCCGACCTGGGCACCCGGACCCCGCGCGTGTTCATCGCCGGCGATGCCTGCCACACCCACAGCGCCAAGGCCGGGCAGGGCATGAATGTCTCCATGCAGGACGGCTTCAACCTGGGCTGGAAGCTCGGCCACGTGCTCGACGGCCGCAGCCCGGAAAGCCTGCTGTCCACCTACTCAGCCGAACGCCAGGTGGTGGCCAAGAACCTCATCGACTTCGACAAGGAGTGGTCAACACTCATGGCCAAGCGGCCCGAGGAGTTCGAAAACCCCTCGGACCTTGAGGACTTCTACGTGAGCACCGCCGAATTCCCGGCCGGATTCATGACCCAGTACACGCCGTCCATCCTCATTGCCGAGCCCACCCACCAGGACCTGGCCACCGGCTTTCCCGTCGGCAAGCGCTTCCGGTCGGTACCGGTGCGGCGGGTCTGCGACGCGAACACGGTCCACCTCGGCCACCTGGCGCAGGCCGACGGCGCCTGGCGGATCTATGTCTTCGCCGATCCTGCGGCGGCCGGAACCTCGTCGGCGGTGACCGATCTCGCCGACTGGCTGGCCACCGCGCCGGAGTCACCCCTGGCCGCGGTTCCGGAGGGTGTTGACCGCAGCGCCTGGTTCGATGTGAAAGTCATCTACCAGCAGCCGCACACCGGCATCGAGATCGGCGCCGTGCCGGCGGTGTTCAAGCCGCAGACCGGACCGTTCCAGCTCACCGACCTCGCGAAGGTCTTTGGCACCAACCCCGGAGAGGACATTTTCGACCAGCGCGGCATTGACCGGTCCGGCGTCGTCGTGGTGGTCCGCCCGGACCAGTATGTTGCCAACGTCCTGCCGCTGACCGCGACGGCGGAACTCGCCGAGTTCTTTGCCCCGCTGCTGCCGGCCCGCCGGATCGCCGCCGTGGAATCGCCGTGAGTCCGACGGCGTCCACCAGCCAGACGCTCTCCCGCGGCATCCGGGCGCTGGAAGTGATGGCTGATGCGACCGGCGGCCTCACCATCGCCGAGATCGCGGCCGCGCTGGACGTCCACCGCTCCATTTCCTATCGGATTCTGCGCACCCTGGAGGAACACTCGCTGGTGCTGCGCGACGACGCCGGCAGGTTCTCCATCGGTCCCGGCATGGCAACGCTGGCCCGCGGCGTGGGCAACCGGCTGCAGACAGTGGCCATCCCGGAGCTCACCGCCCTGTCCTCCGCCCTGCAGATGACGGCCTTCATCTCCGTGTGGGACCGGCGCCAGTGCGTCACGCTGGTCTCGGTGGAGCCGCCCCGCGGCGACGGCACCATTGTGCAGCGCCCGGGAACCCGGCACTCCTTCGCCGCCGGAGCGACCGGCATCGCGATTCAGTCCGCCGTGACGGAGGCTGAGTGGGAGGAACTGGCGCCGGGGGAGGCGTACCGGGAGGAGTCGCGCACGGCGGCCCGGCTCGGCTACGCGTTCAGCCGCGATGAGGTGATTCCCGGGGTCAGCTCCGTGGCCGTGCCCGTTCTGGCCAGCGGCCAGCTTCCGGCCGCCCTCGCCGTCGTTTATCTGACCAGCGATGTGCCGGCCGAACAGCTGGCCGCCCGCGTGCTGGAGTCGGCCGCCGCCATCGAGCAGCTGCTGCGGTAGGTTCGGCGTCCGCGTCAGCGCACCGGGATGCACCCTGAGCACGGCGGGACCATCTACTGCGGTTCCTGGGGGCCGGGGGACACGTTCGACCAGGTGGCGGCAGCCCCGGAGCCGGGAAAGACGGCTTGCTTCGTGGGGCTGTCCCCGGCCACCCCGTCTGCGACGTAGTAGGTCAACAGGTCAGGGATGTTGGGATCGTAGGGCGCGTACAGCCCCGGTGCCAGCGCAACAACCTGGCCGTCCACGAGCTTGCCGTCGAACCAGGCAGCGACGCGGTAGTCCAACGACTCGACGTTCACGACCAGGGGATAGCCCGGGTAGGCGGCGCCGATCCCCTCCACCGCTGACGGGGCGGGCGCCCCGGGCGATGCCGCGCTGCCCGTGCCGGTCTCATAGGACGCGCAACGGGTCAGGAGCTGTGCGACCGCGCCTGTCCAAGTGGCGACGTTCAGGCTCCAGGGAGAATCGGGGTGTTCGGCCCGCAGCGCGGCGTTCTCCATGGGGGAGGACAGCTCCTCCAGCAGCGCCTCCATGCCCTCCGGGGCGTTCCGAGCTATGCCGGCAATTTCCTCGTTGAGGAGGCTTGCGGTCTCGGCCGTGCCCAGGAAACCGCTCGTCCCGCCGCCGATTTTAACGAGGTAGATGGCGTCGTACAGGGGGCCTTTGCCATCGGTCCCGAGGAGCTTGAGGCAGGCCTGCTCCTCCGCGTTCAGTGCCACCGGTTCGACGGAAGGCTCGGAGGTTGCCGTGGCAGCTGGCGCACCGCTCTCCGCGGCTTCCGCGCTGCAGCCGGTGGCGAGCAGCAGGGCGATGGCAGCGCTGGTGACAGCTTTTCTCATGGTTTCCCCCGGAAATCCTAGACAGTCGTCCCACCCTAGCGGTTCCCCCGGCCTGCCGAGGCATAAGCGCTCCGCAGCGATTTAATCCCGTGAGTGCCCCCGGGGCCTCACAGTCGGTCAAATCCTTACGGCCGGGAACCGTATTCTTCGTCGGTGACGTGCGCACCCCACTGCGCCTCGTCGCCGTCGTCGGCCGGTGCCTCCCACATGGCCAGGTGAGTCATGAAGGAATCCGGAGCGGCTCCGTGCCAGTGCCATTCACCGGGCGGCGTGTAAACGGTGTCGCCCGGCCGGATCTCCAGGACCGCGCCGCCGCGGGACTGGATCAGCCCGCTTCCTTCGGTGACGTGCACTGTCTGCCCGACGGCGTGGCTGTGCCAGGCCGTGCGCGCTCCCGGCGAAAAGTGCACAGCGTTCACGCGCATCCGGGATGGCGCCGGTTGCGGAGCGGCGATGACGTCAAACCAGACGTCTCCGGTGAACAGGTTCTCCGGGCCCTTGACTGAGGGCTGCTTCGGTTCGACTCGCATGGCTGCTCCTTGGCGGACGATCGCGGTGGCTGGGATCCGGACCGCCCCGCGGTGCTGCCCGGTGTAGGTCACCGACACTACAAGTGGTGCCCGGCCGTTGGGAGGGTCAGCTCGCATCGGAAACCGCCGGCACTGCCGATGGGTGAGGAAGTGGTGTTGAGTTGATACCAGCCGACAAGACGAAGGAGACCTGCGATGGCCCCGACAGAAGCGGCGCGCAGCCAGTACGAGGAACGGTTCCCCGGGAACACTTCCACATTGAAAGACACCGATCCGGAGCTCGTTGATTATTTTGGCAACTTCGCCTTTGACGAAGTGCTGCGGCACAGCAGGCTGGACGCCCCGACCCGCCTGATGGTGCAGCTGGCAGCGATGATTGCCTGCCAGGCGGTGCAGGAGTACCGGGTGATGCTGGGAGTGGCGCTGCGGGTGGGGGTGACCCCGGTGCAGGTGAAGGAGCTTGTTTATCAGGCAGTGCCCTATGTGGGGATGGCCAAGGTCTTTGACTTCCTCCATGCCACCAACGAGGTTTTGACTGAGCACGGCATTGCCCTGCCGCTGCCCGGACAGTCAGCCACCACGCCGGAGACCCGGCTGGAGGAAGGCCTCCGGGTGCAGAAGGCCGTCATCGGAGCCGACCGGGTGGAGGGGCTCTACGCCGCCGCGGCCGCTGACGAGTTGCACATCCAGGGTTTCCTGTCGGACAACTGCTTCGGCGACACCTACACGCGCACCGGCGTCGACCTGCGCACCCGGGAGCTGCTCACCTTCGCGATGCTCGTCTCCCTCGGCGGCTGTGACCCGCAGGTCAAGGGGCACATAGCCGCGAATGTCCGGGTGGGCAACGACCGGGAACGGTTGATCGACGTCGTCACCCAGCTGCTGCCGTACATCGGCTACCCCCGCACGCTCAACGCGCTCGCGGACATCAACGAGATCACCGATCCGCCGGCAAAACCGTCCCAAACGGGTGGGCACCGTGGCGACGGCGGGAGTCCGGGAGTAGCGTGAGCGTTCGCTGGACGGGTTTGTGAGCGGAACGGCTGAGGCAGCTGAAGAGGCAGGCAACTGAAAAGACGTGGGGGCATGGAGGACACGACCGATGTGAACAGCAGCGACAAGGACCCGCTGTGGGCGCTGATCCACGCCGAGCGGGCAAAACTTGCGGAGGACCTCGCCGGCCTCACCGCCGAACAATGGCGGCACAGCACGCTGTGCGAGGAATGGAATGTGGAGCAGGTTCTCGCCCACCTCACCGCGGGGGCAAGCCTCAATCAGCGGCGGTGGCTGCAGAGCATGCTGGCCGCCCGCTTCCGTCCCGACGTCCATAACCAGCGTCGCCTCGTTGAACACCTGGGCAGCACTCCCGCCCAGACGCTCGAGCGGTTCCGCGCCGTCATCGGTGCCACCACCGCCCCCTCATCCCACACGGCGGCGTACCTGGGGGAAGTTGTGGTCCACGCCCAGGACATCCGCCAGCCGCTGGGGCTGCCGCGGACCCCGTCGGTGGAAGCGCTGGTTCCGGTGGCTGAGTTTTTTACCGCCCGTGACTTCACCGTTCCCAGCCGGTCCTACTCCGACGACCTGCAATTGCGGGCCACCGACTGCCGCTTCACCGCGGGATATGGGCTGTTGGTCAACGGCCCCATCCTCGCCCTCGTCATGAGCATAGCGGGCCGCTCCGCCTACCTGGATCAGCTTGGCGGACCCGGTGCATCGACGCTGCGGTCCCGCGTGCAACGCGGCCGCGGCAACAGTGGTCGGGGCGGCAGGAACCTGGCCAAAACCGGCGAGTAGCGGCTCCCGGCGCGGAGCCTAGGCCCGCCGGGTGGCCTGAACGACGGCGTCGGGCAGGGTGGCGGTCTGCCCGTCCGGCGCCGTGACGGTGCGGGTCTGCAGTTCGGCGGTCGTGATGGTCCACTGCGCCGGATCCAACAGGGCCGCGACATCCGCTGCCGTGACGGTGGCTTCGGCGGGCGGATGATGTCCGTGGCCGGTCATCGCCGCGGGATCATGGGCGTGGCCCACGATCAGCAGCGTGCCGCCGGGGGAGACCCAGTCCATGATCCGCTCGTAGAACGCCAGCTGCGGCATGGCCGGATGCGCATAGCTGGTCATCACGAGATCGAACCGCCGGCCCGGTTCCCAGGACACCAGATCGGCTTCAACCCAAGTCACGCTGCCGGGCAGGGTCCGCTCTGCGGCGTTCCGGGCGGCCGTGGCAAGGGCTGTGGAGGAAGTGTCCGCGCCGACGACGTCCCAGCCGCTGGCGGCCAGCTCCAAAGTTTCGGTGCCGGTGCCGCAGCCGGCATCGAGCGCCGTGCCCGGAGGAAGAGCGCGGATTATGCGCGTGACGTAGGGGTTCGGCTGGCTCTCTGCCGGAGCAGCGGTTGTCCGCTCGGGGGTCTCGTGCCAGTGCTGTTCCCAGTAGTCCCTGTCGAAGCTGTGTGCCATCTTTTCACCCTAGCCGCTCGGTCGTGGGGGATGCAGGGACCGGTTTTCCGTCCGTTTTCTGGAGAATCGTCCGGTTTGGGGAACATCGACCGATTTGGGAAATTTCTGCCACTGCGCACCGGACGGATCTGCCCACAATGGACGGATCTGCCCAAAGCGGAGGTCAGTCCCGCCCCATCCCGGCGGGGATCCCTCGGCCGCTGGCTCGGTTAGGTCCGGTGGTTCCCGTCCGGCGGAAGCCGACCACCGTGAGGTAAATCCCCAGCGAGGCCTCCCAAATGATCTCCGGAAGCGTAGCCAGCGCAGACGGCACCGAGGACTGCCCGTAGGCGCCGAAAAGCACGGCAATACCGGACAGTGACATCAGCGGACCGCCGATCAGGCCGAACAGTGCCAGCGGCCGCGGCACCAGGTGCGAGCGGTACATCAGGAACCCCAGCAGCAGTCCGTTCCCGATGCCCACCACGAATCCCGGGCCGAGCAGGAAGGTCCAGCCGTGCATTGCCACCAGCGCCCGGGCCATGGGCAGGTACTCCCCGGCGTCGGCCCCGGCGGTCTGCCGCAGCGTCACCACGGTGAGCACGCTGAGAATGCCCACGGCAATCAGCGCGCATTCCATGATCCGGGCTGCGACATAGCCGACCGCGGCGGTCTCGCTGTGCCGCCGCAGCACGGGATACAGCACGACGGCGGTGCCGATGTTGGTGATAATCAGCACCAGTTCGCAGACCGCGCCGAGCAGGATCCGGGTGTCCGCACCAGGGCCCGTGAGGTAGTCCGGGTCGGTGAGCAGAGGTGCATACAGAATGGCGCCTGCGATGGCGGAGACGAAGGTGAGGAGAAAGAGGATCCCGGCGGTCCGGGCGGTCCGGTTGGAGGCTTGCATGGTGCTCCCTGTCGGCCAAAGGTGTGCTGCGTACACCGGATGCGATGAACCTAGGTGTATGACGTACACTCTGTCAAGCATCAATTCTCAGGAAGGTGGCCGCTTGGCACAGGAATCCAAGGACCAGCAGCAGGAACCGGCCTCACGCCGGTCGCGCCTGAACCGGGAATCCGTACTCCGCGCCGGCGTCGAGCTGGCCGACCAGGTGGGTCTCGAGGGTTTCACCATGCGCACCCTCTCCCAGCAGCTCGGCGTGGTGCCCATGGCGCTGTACAAGCATGTGGCGAATAAGCAGGAACTGCTCGAGGGCATGGTGGATCTCGTCTGGAACGAGGTCACGGAGCCTGACGCCGGGCACGGCTGGAAGCAGGCCATGCGTGATCGGGCCGTCTCGCTCCGGGCCGCACTGGTCCGGCACCGCTGGGCGGTGGGGCGGATGGAGGCAGCAGGACGCCCGGGCCCGGAGAACCTGCGACAGCACAACGCGATACTGGGATGCCTGCGGCAGAGCGGGTTCTCGTTCCGCACCACCGTCCACGTGATGAGCTTGCTGGACGCCTACGTGTACGGCTTCGCCCTGCAGCAGAAAACACTCTCTTTCGAGACTCCGGAGGAGTCGGCCGCGGCTGCCGCAGCAACACACGATGCCGAATCCGCAGAGACAGCGGCCAGATATCCGTACCTGCTCGAAGTGGTGGGCGAGCTGGCGAAGCAAGGCTATGACTACGACGCCGAATTCGCCGTCGGGCTCGATGTCCTGCTGGACGGCATCGAGGCTCTGCGGGGTTCCTGGCACAGCGGCGGCACGACGCCAAACGGTTAAGCCGGGGCCGTATTACGGCGCCGGGGGAGGGCAGAAAAGCGTGCATGGAGGGAAACGCGGAGGCTGGGCGGCGGTGCCATTGCCGCAGCTAAGGCGCGCTCGGATGCGGCTGTGAGGCGGCGGGCCCGGCGCATTCAGGCGTCGTGGTGAAGCTGCCGTCCCGGGCAGCCTAGGCGCCGGATTCCGGAGACGGATCGGGGTTTGTCCAGCCTCCGCGGTGCGTCATCGACGGTTCAACCGGCTCCGGGGCCCGCCACACGACAATTAACACGGTGGCTATCGGTCCCAGCAGCACTGAAAGCAGGAACCAATTCCAGCGGGAACGGTTCTTTTGTTCAGCGAGACCGGCATTAATGATGGCAACGGTAAAGCAGAACCAGCCTAAATCCACATAGGTATCCATTGGCCCACCCAACCACAGTTGAGAGGGGACTGCCGATTCGCGGGTCCGCTCATTGAAACGTTTGTTTTAGCTTTTGTACGAATGTTGCGGCACCTTCACCTGAGAAATCTTCGTGATTGACGGGGCGACCCGAGATGGCCATGAGGAGTGCCAGCGAGTTTCCTCTGACCACCGGTCCAGAACCGTGCTCAAACCCTGTGTCGGAAGCTTGCAGACAAAATCCAGCTGCGCGTTCCTTGCCGCCGCCCATAAAGACACCGGTTCCAAGCTGATAACGCAAGGCCGAATCGACTGCCTCACTGGGATACGAATGCACGAACCCCAGGGGACGCCGAATGTCCTCACCATGCACGATCGCCTCGACGAGCCGAGTTGCCAGAGCAGCGGGCGGCGTCTTGGTTGCTTCGCGTACGCGGCGGAACTCAGCCAGGGTGGCTTCCGGGGTCGCAGCGCGTTCCCTGATGATGCCGTTCGCGTTTTCTTTGTCGAAATCGAACTTCACGGTGATCATCCGCCGGAGAAAACTAAGACGAGTTGTCTTCGCGGAATCCACGAGATGAGCTACGACATCGTGAATGTCCCAGCCGGGGCAGAGCGAGGGTTGGGTCCATTGCTCCGGGGTCAGCGACTCAAGTTCCCTGATGAGGGCTTGGCGTTCGTTGTGTACGGCCGGCCACACCGCTGCCGAAGATCGGGAAGACATGGGGCAATATAACCACGTTCGACGGCGGCCCCCCGCCGTAAGCGGAAGGCCCGCCGTCGTTCATTTCGGCTAGGAGACCGGAGCCAGTTCCGGGTAGTCCGTGTAGCCGGCGGCGCCGTCGGTGTAGACCGTGCTCTGGTCGATCTCGTTCAGCGGGTGGTCTTCCTGCCAGCGGCGGGCCAGGTCCGGGTTGGCGATCACGGGGCGGCCGACGACGGCGGCGTCGGCCAGGTCCTACTCGAGCAGCATGATGGCATCGTCACGGGTGGTGACCGTGCCGAAGCCGGTGTTCATCAGTACCGGGCCGGCGAAGCGGCGGCGCAGGCCCTGGACCATCTCGTCGGCCGGATCGGCGTGCAGGATGCTCAGGAAGGGTCGGCCATACGGCGACTGGGCGCAGGCGCGGCTAGGGTGGCGGATCCTTGGGCCGTCGCCAGACGTCCTGATGCAGATGCACATGTGGTGTCAGGGTTAGTCCTCCCACGACGGCCAACCGCACTCCGCTAGATTGATTCCATGACTGTTGCGGGGGCTGTGCTCGAGATTTCCGATCTGTCCGTGGGATACGGCGGCACTCCGGTGTGCGGACCGATCACGGCCCGCGCGGAGGCCGGTGAGATCCTCGGCATGGTGGGCTTCAACGGCGCCGGCAAATCCACCGCCGCCCGCACGATCGCCGGCAAGCAGGCCATGCTCGGCGGAGAAGTGCGGGTCCATGGGCTGCCCGTTTACGAGGACGGCATCCCGTTCCGCCGGCAGGTCGCAGCCCTGTTCGACGAGGATGCCTTCTTCCCCTCCCTGTCCCTGCGGGAGCACCTCCAGCTGGTGGCGCGCGGGCACTCGCTGCCGGATCCCGATGCCGCCGTCGACGCCGAACTGGAGTACTTCGCGCTGGGGGAGCGCGCCGACGCCGTTCCCGCCGCCGTTTCCTCCGGGCAGCGGCGGCGGCTGCTGCTGGCCTCCGCCCTGATCCGGCCCTCGTCCCTGCTGATTCTGGATGAACCGGAGCAGCGCCTGGATCCGGCCATGCGCGAACGGCTGGGCACCCGGATCAAGACCTATGCCGACGACGGCGGCACGGTGCTGCTGGTGACCCACGACCCGGCGCTGCTCCTGGCCACCGCCGGACGCTGCCTGCTTATTGACGACGACGTCCGGGAGATCGCACCGGAGCACGCCGCAGCGGAAATTGCCGGGCGGTAGCCGTGGCCCAGGACGCCGCCGTCGGAGGAGTTTCCGCGGACTTCAACCCGGTCCGGTACACCCGGCACGCCTCGAGAACCTTCACCCGCGCCCGGACCCGGATCCGGGATGTCTTCGTGGACGCCTATACCGCTGTTCTTGCGCTGGGAACCATCGGGGCGTTCGCTGCCGGTCTGGTCCTGGCGCTGCGCGAGCAGGTTGCCCAGGCCTGGGATGCGGAAGCCGCCGGCCGCACGCTGCTGCCCCCGCCGTCGTTCGCCCTGCCCGACGGTGCCGCAGCGACCGCACTGCTGTTCGCCGTCCTGGCGGCAGCGATGGTCCTGGCCCGGAAACTGGGTCCGGCGGCGGTGACGAGAGCCGAAGGGTACTGGTGGCTGAACCTGCCCCTGGAGCGTCGTCCGCTGGTGACCGGACGGCTGCTCCGCCGGCTGGGCCTGGTGTGGGCGGGTGCGTTCATGCTGTACCTGCCGGTTGGTTTCATCACCGACCTCCAAGCCAGCGTGCCAGGACAGTTTCTGGCGGCGGCAGTGTTCGGAGCGGCTGCCGTCACCGCAGTGCTGCTCGCGGCCCTGCGGCAGATCGGCGCCGGACCTGCGGGGTCCGGGGGCGGTGCCGGTGCCGGTGCGGGGCAGCTTGGGCGAACAGCAAACGGTCCGCTGCCGGGACTGCTGCTGCTGGCCGTGCTGAGTTTCGTGCCGCGGCAGGCCGCCGCCGGTCAGTGGGGTCCGGCCCTTGTTGCTCTGGCGGCCGCCGTCGGGCTCGGGCTCATTGTCTTTCCGCGGCTGGGGACGATTCCCGCCCGGGATCTCATCAGCGCCGGCGGCGTTTCCGGGCATGCCGGTGCCGCCCTGTATCTGATGGACCCGAACGAAGTGGGGCGGGCCCTGTCCCGGAACTACGGCGCGATCGTCTCCACCCGTGCCGGCCGCTGGTATGCGCGGGGCGGCCGGACCCCGTTCGGGGCGCTGCTGCGCGCCGATACCGCAGCCTTCCTGCGCGCCCGGGGCTGGCTGGGCCGGCCGGTGCTGCTTGGGCTGCTGTGTGTCGTCCTCCTGCTCACCGGCGGCACGCAGCCGGTGCCGCTGCAGCTGGCCCTGATCTCGGCGACAGTGTTCGCTGCCGTTCCGGCAGCGGGAGCGTTGGCCCGGCAGACCGCCATCACTCCGGGGTTGGACGTGCTGCTGCCGTTGTCGCCGGCCCTGGTTCGGCTGAGCCGGATGGCTCTGCCCGCAGCGGTCCTGGCACTGTGGGCCGCGGCGTTCCTGGCTGTGCTCGTGCTGCTGGGTGCGGGAAGTGCGGAGCTCATCGTCTTGGGCGCGCTGGCCGGCGTGGGCTTCGGCGCATCGGCGGTGCGGGGTGCGTACCGGCCGGAGCCGGACTGGACGCTCCCGCCCACTGACACCGTTTTCGGACCCGTGCCGTCGGCGCAGACCGGGGCCATGGTCCGCGGACCGGACACCACGCTGCTGGCCCTGGTTCCCCTGCTGCTGGGGATGTTCCTGGGCTATGCGCCCGCAGCGCTGCTGCTGGCCCAGGCCGGCTTTTCCGCCGGGTGTGTGCTGCTGGTGATGTTCTCGGACCCCAAGTAGGGCAGTCTTTTGCGGCTCGGAATTACTCCAGCGCGAGCAGCTCGCGTGAGCGCTGGTATTTGGCGGCCAGGCGGGTCCGGTCCTCTTGGTCCAGTTTCTGGACGCGTTCGGGGTTGGTGTTGTCATCAATGTCCGCTGCCTTGACGATGCGGGCAAGGTTGTTGGCCCGGACGCGTTCGAAGTAGCTTTCGACGGGTTCTCCCTGACGTTTGGTCATGGCGTCCACGCCGGCGACGACGGTTTCTGGGAAGCCCTGCTCCCGCAGCCCCTGCAGGGTCACGCCGGTGTCTTCCACCGCGTCATGCAGCCAGGCCACAGCCTGCGCCTGTTCGCGCAGATCCTCCGGCGCCCTTTGCGCCGCGGTCCGGGCGACCCGCTCGGGATGCGTGATGTAGGGGACTCCTGTCTTGTCGGTCTGGCCTTCGTGCGCAGCTCGTGCCACGCTTTCGGCATTGGTGATGAGGTTGTCCATGTATTCCCCCTGCGGCTCGTAGCCGTGTTTGCGATTTGTCAGTTGCTGTTGGTGCCAGCATAGGGGCCGGCTACCCCATTAATGCCGCAAGGTCCTGATGCTCAATGGCGTGGCAGAACCGGCGCCGTCGTCGTCGAGCTGTGCGCCAGGGCTCTACCTCTTCGGCCAGACGCTGCATGGCGCCGTTGCGCAAAACCCATAGTCGATATTCGTACGCAGGAAAAGAGCACTTGACAAAAATGGGCAATTTTCTGGAGACGGGATAGCCTTCGCATTCTGGGACGACACTGTGTAGGCAGTACACGTAACAATGTCAGAATCATTTTGGGGATGAAAAGAGCCGCGTCATGCAATCGAACATTGTTCACCGAGGTGCAGCTACCCGTCCTGTGCAGCAGCACTCCAGCCCAACCACCCTGTGGTCCGTCCTGACCATGGAGCCGGAGCGTAAGGATGTGGGCGACGGAATAGTCCGCCACATGGTTGCCCCGCTGTCTTCCCAAATGCGGCTCGAAGCGGGCCAGTTTAGTTTTTCGCGCAGCCTGGAATCCGACCATCCGGCCGTGCTCCTGCATGTGCGGGCCACCGACGACGTCGCTCAGCGCCTGTGGAATTTTGCCCACGTGCTGGCGGCGGAAAGCGTTGCCAGTCTGGGTACCGTGAAGATCTCCAAGTCGCAGGGCATCGTCTATCCGCCACGGCCGGGCGAGCCGGTGCCTGAGTTGGTGGAAGCGATATTTGCACGGTTCGGTGGACCAAAGGGCTTGGAACTGACAGGTGAGATTTCTGAGGTGTCCTCGGATTTGGCTTTGTGGGCGGTCGACCGCTTTCCCGGCCTCACCATGCGCTCGATGCTGGCCGCCCTGCTTCTCTTCGACGCCGGCCACGCCATGATGCGGGGACCCCGGTCCGCTGTCTGGCCCGACCGCAGAACCACAAGCTGGGACTACTACTGGAACGCTCATCTGCACGCCTGCACGGGTTCTTTTGGCTCCCAGTCTGAGCGTGCGCGCAGGGCAATGATGGACCGGATAGCACCCCGGATTATGCCCACACATAGGGTGATGGCCGCGCTGGCCTCCGAGCCGGCGGTGGATATCTGGCGGAAGCGCTGGGCACGGGCCATCGATGAGTATTTGTATCGGGCGGACAAGCATCGCATCAGTCGCAGCGCACAGCAGCTGGCTATGGGGGCGAGCCAGCTGGCACTCAACCGGCTGGGCTTTTCGTTCCGGGAGCAGGCAGTCCTCGGCCTATACGCGCGTGCTTGGAGTAAGGACATTGAAGCGCAGTATTCCGGCGAGGAGTCCTCTCGCACCCGTACAAGTCAGGCGGGTAAGAAATGACGGTGTAGGCGGCACCGGCCTGTGTCCCGGATTTAGACGGGGGAGACTCGTCGGAGATCCGTTAAAGCTGGGCGCGCCGCTGCTGCTTCGCGGCGTCTCGGACACGCTGCAGCAACTGGCCGCGCCATACCAGTACCCCGAGGATCGCTGCCGCTCCGAGAAACATTCCGGCCATCAGGCCCAAGCCCACGGTCGGGCCCCCGCCGCCCGTCTGCGGATCGGCGGCCAGAACCACGGTGATGGCGGCGAGCATTCCCGTGCCGGCGGCCAGCGAGAGGATCAGGGCGTCCACCCAGCGCGTCGTTCGGCTGGTCAGGAAGGCTCCGCGCCCGGCAAGCGTGAGCAGCCGCCAGATACAGAGCAGCGCCGCCTCGCCGCATACGATGGCAAGCACCGCCAGCACGGTAAGGGGAGTCCGCAGATAGGCGACTTCGGGAAAACTGGCCGCCGCCTCCGCAGCAAGCATCGGAAGGACCACCGCCTGCACCGCAACCGCGACCGCGAGCATTGCGCCGATGAGGACTTTCAGTTCAGTGATTGCCGCTGACCGCATCCGGGTCTCCCATGTATCGATAAGCGGTGAAAAAGCATCGTTGGCCGATGCTTGCATAAGCATCCGCGAGGCACAAGAGCCGCATAACGGACGCTGGAGTCCTAGCGGGTCAACCGGTTCCGGTGCCCGCCACCCACAGTCAGGACGGCGCAGATGGGTCCAGGGTGAGAGTATTCGCGGAAATGAAGGCGCCCGACGGCGGCTGCCGGGCGGCGAAAGTTCTAGGCGAACCGTGACCCCGCGGACATCGCGAGGTTGCGGAGGTCGGTGAAGTGCTCGGCTGTGCCCAGCCGGTTCAGCAGACGTGCCGCGCGGACCATGGCGTTTCCCCGCCGACGCCGGATGGAGTCGTAGCGCTGCAGCCCGGCGGCAACATCGGGCGCCGAGCTGAGGGCATCGACCAGCGCAACCGCATCCAAAAGTGCCTCACAGGCGCCGCGGCCAAGGTTCGGCGCCATGGCGTGCGCGGCGTCGCCCAGCAGCGCCACGTTGCCGGACACATAGGAGCGGAGCGGCGGAACGTCGAACAGCTCGCGGTAATCTATCGGGCTCCCGTCCAGTTTTCCAAGGACCCGGGCGACGTCCGGGTGCCACCCGCCGTACAGGCTGCGCAGCAGGCCGGTACCCTGGGCGCCGAAGGCCTCCGGGGAACCCAGCGGGGGAAGGTCCGCCGAGCGGAGACAGGCAAACCAGTTGGTGCTGACGGCATCCAGCGGCGTAATGCCGAACAACCGGCCGCGCCCCCACGTCTCGGTGACCCCGCCGGCCGGGCCGGCAACAACGCCGCGGAAGGCCACCGTTCGCAGCGACCGTGGTGGTGCCGCGTTGCAGGCGGTGCGCAGCCGGCTGGATATGCCGTCGGCGGCCACGACAACATCGGCTTGGGGCAGGGATGCAGGCCCGGCGACCGGCGAATTCCATTGGATAAGCCCGTCGGGAAGGTCCCCGGAAAGGGCCTCCAGCAGGACGGTGCGAGGCACAAACCGAGCGGTCCGGTTGCGACCCATGGCTGCGATCTTGCTTCCGTCGGGTTTCAGAATTCGAGCGCCGTGCTCTTCCATCGAACCGGCGAGGACCGCGTCACTGGCACCCAGCGATTCCAGTGCTCTCAGCGCCTCGGGCCACATGGCCAGCGCCGTTCCGCTGCCGGGCAGGTTTGCGCCGCGTTCGAGCACCTGGACCGACCATCCTGCCCGCAGCAGGCCGCGGGCAGCAGCGGTTCCCGCGATGCCCGCTCCGACGATCAGTGCCGAACCGCGCATGCCTTCTCCTCACCACTGGTTCTTGCGGTTCCGCCGGGGAGCGGCCCCGGCGGAACGGTGATTCAGCTCATCCGGGAATTTACGCTGTCTGCTGTCTGCTGTCGACATCGGTTTCCACGCCCGCTCCGGCCTTTGAGGCCGACCGACCAATAATATGGACGCCAGATCCAGCCGGAAATGCTCGTGATGAACTGAACGCGGCGATGCCTGTTCCGAGTGCCTAATAGGAACTCGAGGGTCGCGGGCCTACCCATGCTTCTGCGCAGGTGCTGTCCTTGGAAGGGAAGGGATTCGACCGCAGAAGGAGACACCATGCGTGGCGTAATACTGCATGCCCCAGGAGATGTGCGCGTCGAGGACCGGGCCGATCCAGCGATTGAAGAACCGACTGACGCCGTCATCCGGCTCGCAGCGACCTGCATCTGCGGATCGGACCTGTGGCCGTACCGGGGCGTGGAGGACGCCCATAACGCACCCATGGGACACGAGTACATCGGCTGGGTGGAGGAGATTGGCCCCGAGGTGCGGACCATCAAGGCCGGGGACTTCGTCGTCGGCTCCTTCTGGGCCTCCGACAACACCTGCGAAATCTGCCGGGCCGGCTACCAGAGCCGATGCGTCAATGCCGTGCCGATGGGCATGATGGGAACCCAGGCGCAGTTCGCCCGGATTCCGCTGGCCGATGGCACTTTGGTGGCCACGCCGGAATCCCCGCCGGCGGATCTGCTGCCCTCACTGATGGCGGCCTCTGATGTGCTGGGCACCGGGTGGTTCGGCGCCGTGGCGGCTGAGGCCGGCCCCGGCAAAACCGTCGCCGTGGTGGGGGACGGCGCCGTCGGCGTGTTGGCCGTCCTGGCCGCGCGACAGCTCGGCGCCGAGCGGATTATCGCCTTTAGCCGGCACCCCGAACGCCAGCAGCTCGCCCGGGACTTCGGAGCCACCGATATCATCGCCGAACGCGGTGATGCGGGGGTGGCCGCCCTCAAGGACCTGACCAACGGGCTCGGCGCCCATTCGGTAGTGGAGGCCGTGGGCACGCAGGAGTCAATGATGCAGGCTGTGCGCTCCACCCGGCCGGGCGGCCACATGGGCTTTGTGGGCGTCTCTCATGACGTCGCTCTTCCCGGGCTGGAGTTGTTCTTCGCCGAGATCCACATGCTCGGAGGCCCCGCTCCCGTACGCCGCTTTCTGCCCGACCTCATTCAGCGGATCTGGGACCGGAAGATCGACCCGGGCCGGGTCTTCGACCTCACACTTCCGCTAGGCGACGCCGCGGAGGGCTACCGGGCCATGGACGAACGCCGGGCGGTAAAGGTCCTGCTGACTCCGTAAATCATCCTCAGTGCCGTCCCGGGGCCGTCGGCTCTATTGCTCGGCGGACATCTGCCGGACACTGAACACATTGGCCTCGGGACCGCGGGGGCGGATACGCATCAGCCCAGCCGCGGGATGCCGCTGCACCAGCCCTCTGACGAGGAAGAACAGGCGAACACCGTACCCCGGAAAGGCATTCCGATGAGACTTCCTTCTCCTGCCCGGCGGGCTTTCTCCGCAGTTCTCGCCGTCTGCATTCTGGTTCTGGCGACGGGGTCAGGTGCATTCGCCTCGTCCCCGGTGTCAAGCCCACAGTCCGCGCCCTTTGCCGTGGTGAACGACGGCACCGGTCCGCAGTTCTACAGCGGACTGAACATCGACGTCCAGGATGACGTTTCCGGTGACGTGTACGCCTCGGGGCAGAGCGTCACCATCAGCGGAAATGTCACGGGGGATGTGATCGCGGCAGCCCAAACGATCACCATTACCGGCAACGTCGACGGAAACGTGCGGCTCGCCGGGCAGGACGTGACCATAAGCGGTGACGTTGCGCGCAGTGGAACGATCTTCGGGGCAACCGTCACCATCACCGATGCCGGGTCATTCGGGGACGACCTGGTGGGTGCCGCGGGCGACATCGCAATCTCCGGTGCGATCGGCCGTGATGTCGAGGTGGGCGTTGGAAACCTCACCATCAGCGGGACGGTCGGGGGCAACCTCACGTACAACTCCGACGAGGAGGCAAGCATCTCCGCGGATGCGGTCAGCGGCACCGTGGAGCGCATCGCCCCGGAGCCCGAGCAAGAGCCCTCGGCGGGGGAGAAGTTCGTTGGGTGGCTGCTCGGGTTGCTGTATGCGCTGGTTGCGCTGAGCCTTATCACGGTGCTCGCGGGCTGGCTCTTCCCCAGGTTGCTGCACCGGGTGACCGACCGGCTCCTGCCTCGGCCATGGCATGCGCTGCTGGTCGGTTTCGTGGCATCAATCGCCGTTCCGCTTGTGGTGCTGCTCCTTCTGGCCACGGTCATCGGGGCGCCCCTGGCGCTGTCAGTCCTTTTGGTCTGGATAACGCTAACGCTCGCCACCTTCGTCCTCGGCGCCTATTTCATTGGCAGGCTGATCTTCCGCGGCAACCAGCATCCAGTGATCAAGGCGCTTATCGGGGGTCTGATCCTCATTGTCGCGCTGCATATTCCGTGGCTGAACATCGTCGTATGGCTGGCCATGGTGTTCCTTGGACTTGGTGCGCAGCTGCTGGCAATCTATGACCGTCGTCCCTGGCGCCGCGTACCGCCCGCTTCCGGTCTCTCCGGCGTCGAGCAGCGGAGGGGCGACGGCGGGGGCCAGCCCTCAGCCTTCGACTCTCACTGAAGCCCTCCGGCGCGCGGGGAGTGCATCATGCCTAACTGCGACGAGGTTCATCCGGGGGTGCCGGGGTGTCCTCCGGGCCGTCATCGCCGCTGATCCACTGTGCGAAGCGCGCACCGGGATCCCCGCCGATCACCAGGAAGCGGGCAAAGAGGGTAAGCGGCACAGCCAGGAGCGAGCCGACCGCTCCCAGCAGGGTTGTCCAGAGGACCACCGAGGCGAAGGTCAGCGTGACGCTCAGCCGAACTGATTCCCCAACGAACCGGGGCTGGATCAGCACTTGGAGAGTGACGTTGACGATGCAGTAAATGGCCAGCACCAGCAGTCCCAGCCCCCAGCCGCCAACCGCGACAGCGAGCACGACGGGAGGCACGACGCCGAGGACGAAACCAATGTTGGGAATGAAGTTGGTGACGAACGCGAGCACCGCCCAGACGAATGGACCGGGTACGCCGAGAACCCAGAGGGCGAGTCCGTCAATCACCGCGACGATCAGCCCGAATATCGAGTTGACGAGGAAGTACCGGTTGGTTCCGGCGGCGAACTGATTGAAAGCTTGCAGTCGCCGGCCGCTCGCCTCCGCGAGCTCCGCCGGTGGGTTCTGCCACCGTGCAGCATCCATCCCGAGAAACATCGCGTAGGTGAAGACAAAAAAGACGGCCGTGCCCAGACCCAACAGTTGCGTGCCGGCGTTGAAAACGGTCGTCAGGAGTGTAGATGGCTGGATTGCCCCGGCAACCTCGTCCATCGATACGGTGCTGAATCCGAGGCTTTGGAAAAACGACTCAAGTGTCTCGGCGCTCTCGTCCAATTGGCCTGCATAGTCGGCCAGAATGCGCCCGAATTGCCCCAGAGCCAGAAGGACCAGCACGGCCAGAACCACCAGGATGCCCCACGCGATCGCCACGACGACGAGCGTGCCTACCCAGCTTGGGACGCCGCGCCGATCCAATGGTCGTCGAGCGGGCATAGCGATAATGATGAGCGCCGCGGCCAGCACCAGCGGCGCCAGGAGCGATCGGCCTGCCCATACCGTCCAGCAGGCACCACCCGCAGCCGCCAGAGTCAGCAGAATCCGTGTTGGTCTTGCAAGTCCGGGTGGCCCGGGTGGCTCGCGATCGCTCATGGGGCCTCACAGCTGTCAGGGGACGACGACGCTAAAGTCCGGGCTCCGCTGCTTCTTCCCGGCGGCCCCTACCACCACAGGCTGGCGCACAGGGCAATCTCCGTCTAGGGGCAACCGTGTATACCGGGGTCAAGGGGCGCGAATCGTTCCCGGGCACGGGGCGACTCTGGCACCGGTCAGACTCCGTCCAGCAATTGAAGCGCTCCGCGGCCAGCGCAGCAGGAGATCCACGCTCCGTTTTATACCCTCGCTGCTCTACGATGCCACGGCGGTTCATCACGCTCGTGAGAGGTGCGGCTGAGGGGCGGGACCGGTGCCAAGGTCCACAGGTAGGGTCGTGTTATCCAAAGAGAGGACCTGCCCGTGGTTTCCATCGCCTGGCTCCGCGACGACCTGCGCACAGCTGACAACCCTGCCCTCCTGGCCGCAGCGCAGGACGGCGGCGCGGTAGCCCTCTATATTCTGGATGAGGAATCACCGGGCATCCGGCCGCTGGGCGCCGCCGCCAAATGGTGGCTGCATCACGCACTGAAGACCCTGCGGCATGATCTTGAGGCCCTGGGCATTCCGTTGGTCCTGTTGCGGGGGCCGGCAGTCGACGTCGTTCCTGCGTTCACGCAGGAGGTGGACGCGGAGCGGGTCTTCTGGAATCGGCGCTACGGCGGGCCGGAGCGGAAGGTGGACACAGCGATCAAGGAGTGGGCTGCGGGCGCGGATGTGCAGGCGGAGAGCTTTCAGGCTTCGCTGCTGCATGAACCCTGGACTGTGCGTACGGGCGGCGGCGGACCGTACCGCGTTTTCACTCCCTTCTGGCGAACGGTGTCCGCAATGGATTTCCGGGCGCCCTTTCCGGCTCCGGACAAGGATGCTGCCCCGCCGGACGGCATCCCCGCCGGGGAGCACCTTCAGGACTGGAACCTGCTGCCGCTGAATCCGGACTGGGCCACCGGGTTGGCGGAAGCCTGGACCCCAGGCGAGGAAGCCGGCTTGTCCGCACTCAGCGACTTCCTGGCCGGCCCGGTGCAGGATTACGACGACGGTCGCGACCGCCCGGCGAAGCCCGGAACCAGCCGGCTCTCCCCGTACCTGCGGTGGGGGCATGTGAGTCCGTTCCAGGTGTGGCACGCGCTGTCCCGCGTCCGCGGGAACGGGCCCGGGCCGGATGTGTTCGGCACCGAAATTGGCTGGCGTGAGTTCTGCTGGCACCAGCTCTTTCACAACCCGGATCTGGCCACCAAGAACCTGCGGCCTGCCTTCGACGGTTTCCCCTGGGAACATCCAAAGGGCTCCGGACCGCAAACCCCGGCAATCCTGCGGGGGAGGGCGGGGCAAGCGCCGTCGGGATCCCGGCCTGATGGCTTGGACTCCCTCGATGCGTGGAAGGCCGGGCTGACAGGAATTCCGCTGGTCGACGCCGGCCAGCGGCAGCTTTGGAGCATTGGCTGGATGCATAACCGGGTGCGGATGGTCGCCGCCAGCTTCCTGATCAAGAACCTGGGCATCCACTGGCGGGTGGGCGAGGAATGGTTCTGGGAGACCTTGGTGGACGCAGACCCCGCGAGCAATCCCGCCAACTGGCAGTGGGTCGCGGGCTCCGGCGCGGACGCAACACCATTCTTCCGGATCTTCAATCCCCAGACACAGGCAAAGCGCTTTGATCCCAAAGGTGAGTACGTCGCCCACTGGGTGCCGGACGCACTGACTCCCGCCTATCCCGAGCCGCTCGTGGACCTGTTGGAGTCCCGCCGGCACGCGCTTGAGGCGTACGAGAGTATTCGCTGAGCTGCGCAGCGCGGCTCAGGCGAGGCACTCACGCTCGAAATACCCTCAGTGAGCCTGACAGGAACGGCTCGCCAGCGGAGCAACCCGTGCCGAGCACGCCGACCTCCTCGACGACGCCGTGGGCGCATGGATCGCCCGGCACTCGCGGGAGGAGGTGATCACCGCGTTCGAGGCTGCGGACGCCGCAGTGGCACTGATCTATGACCCTTCGGACATCGTTGCCGATCCGCAGTTCAATGCCCTCGGAACCATCCACCGGATTAAGGACGCCGACCGGCGACATGGCCATGCAGGGACCGCTGTTTCGGATGTCCAGGGATGAAGCGACGATCGCGTTCACCGGGCGGGTGCATGGCGCGGACACCGAGGCCGTGCCGACCGAGCTGGGTTACACAGCCGACGAATTAGCGGCGCCGTACGACGACGGAAGCATCGGACGAGCCGGCCCATCGTCGTCGCACTCTACGCACCCGCCGACCGGCCCGAGCGGCCCGAGCGGCCCGACCGGCCCGAGCGGTTCGAAAAGGCGCTGCGGGCCGGGGTGGATGCGGTCATTGTTGATCTCGACGACGCCATCACCGCATCGCCCCAGGCGGATGCCCGTGCCGCGCTAGCTTCAGGGCCGGCAGTGGATATCTGGCTCAAGCTGTGGGCACCGGCCATCGATGACTATTTGTACCGGGCGGACAAGCAACGCCTCAGTCGCAGTGCGCAGCAGCTGGTTACGGGGGCCAGCCAGCTGGCACTCAACCGGCTGGGTTTTTCGTTCCGGGAACAGGCGGCCCTTGGACTATATGCGCGTGCCTGGAGTATGGATATTGAAGCGCAGTATTCCGGTGAGGAGCGCTCTCGCCCCCGCTAAGTCATCCGAGTAAGAAACGACGACGGCCCCTCCACTGCATGCCGAGGGCACGCCGTCGTCGTGCGTTTCCGGCCAAGAAATCGGGGCCAGCTCGGAGTAGTCCGTGTAGTCGGCGGCACCGTCGGTTTCCAGCACGCCCTGGATGTTGTGTTCCGGGGAGAAGCGGATTGCGGTGTGTTCGGCGCCGATGGCCTCGCCACCGTCGTCAACCAGAAAGGAGCGATGCAGCGCGCGTCGCTGGTTCACAAACCCCATAGTCGCTCTGCGTGCGCAGGAAAAGCCCCCTGGCACAAATGGGAAATTTCCTAAGGCCCGTATGGACATTCCACACATTTTGGCAACACACTGTTGGCAACTCACCTACCGAAGTCAAGACGATCAGTTTTGGGGATTATAGGAGCCACGTCATGCAATCGACCACTGTTCATCGAGGAGCAGCTACCCGTCCTGTGCAGCAACACGCCAGCACAACTACCTTGTGGTCCATCCTGACTATTGAGCCGGAGCGTAAGGATGTCGGCGACGACATTATCCGCCATATTGTTGCCCCTTTGTCTTCCCAAGTGCCGGCCGGGGAGGGATACCGGTTTCGGTTGTCACGCACGCTGGAATCCGACCATCAGGCTGTGCTCCTGCATTTGCTTGCCACCGACGACGTCGCTCAGCGCCTATGGAAGTTTGCGGACGCGCTGGCGATCGAAAACGTTGCCACGCTGGGTACCGTGAAGACCTTTCACTCGCCGGGGCTCGTTTATCCGCCACGGCCGGGCGAACCGGTACCCGGGGTGGTGGAAGCGGGACTTGCACGGTTCGGTGGGCCAAAGGGCTTGGACCTGGCAGCGGAGATTGCTGAGGTGTCCTCGGATCTGGCTTTGTGGGCGGTCAACCGCTTTCCCAGCCTCAACATACGCTCGATGCTGGCTGCCCTAATTCTCTTCGACACCGGCCACGCCATGATGCGGGGCCCCCGGTCCGCGGTTTGGCCCGACCGCAGAACCACTAGCTGGGACTACTATTGGAACGCTCATCTCCACGCCTGTACGGGTTCTTTTGGTCCGCACGCTGCGCAGGCGCGCAGTGCAATGAGGGCCCGGAATGCACCACGGATTGTGCCCGTACACAGGATGATGGCCGCCCTCGCCTCGGAGCCGGCGGTGGATATCTGGCGGAAGCGCTGGGCGCGGGCCATCGATGAGTATTTGTATCGGGCGGACAAACAACGCGTCAGTCGCAGTGCGCTGCAGCTGGCCATGGGGGCTAGCCAGATGGCACTCAACGTGCTGGGCTTTTCGTTGAGGGAGCAGGCGGCCCTTGGCCTTTACTCGTCTGCCTGGAGTAAGGATATAGAAGCGCAGTATTCCGGTGAGGAGCGCTCGTCGCAGCCGTCAAAACGGTAAGAAACGAAACGGCGGCAGGCCTCCCGCTCTATGCGGAGGGCCCGCCGTCGTTCATTTCGGTTAGGAGACCGGAGCCAGTTCCGGGTAGTCCGTGCAGCCGGCGGCGCCGTCGGTGTAGACGGTGCTCTGGTCGATTTCGTTCAGCGGGTGGTTTCCCTGCCAGCGGCGGGCGAGGTCCGGGTTGGCGATCACGGGGCGGCCGACGACGGCGGCGTCGGCCAGGTCCTCTTCGAGCAGCATGATGGCGTCGTCACGGGTGGTGACCGTGCCGAAGCCGGTGTTCATCAGTACCGGGCCGGCGAAGCGGCGGCGCAGGCTCTGGACCATGTCGTCGGCCGGATCCGCGTGCAGGATGCTCAGGTAGGCCGGCTTCAGATCGGCGATGCCGTCCACCAGGAGCGTGCGATTTCACAACTGGATGACCTCGTCGGCATTGACACGAGGTCATCCGAGCTTGGAGTCAAGGACTGGGTCGCCATCCAGCAAGGCAGAACACTCCACCCTCGCAAAATTCACTATCCACTGCATCCAGAGCCCGCCCGCCTGTGACGGCATTACGGGTTACGTGCTCTGTTCTAGATATTCCGCAAGTCCTGTGGTGTTTTCAAACTGATGATAGCGACGAGAATTTGCGTAGGCGACTGTGATACCAGCTGTCGTGGGTTGGGGGAAGTCCGGTATTTGGTCCCACCAGTCAGCAATCTCTTTAAGTGCGTCACTGGCAGCAACGAGTTCCTCCAACTTGGGAACGAGTGCGTCATCCTTGGTTTCGAGATTGCACACAGACAGTGCGATCTCAACGGCAGATTCTATTTTATCTTCAGGTAATTTCTGTTCGCGCATTACGTTGCGCATCTGATTAGTGCTGTGAAAGCGTAGGCGATAATAACCGGGTTTTAGGTCGTGCGCCACCATCTGAAGTGCGGCTACACCTAGCTCAGTGCTCTGACCGTGCACCTTTTTGGCTACATCCTCTTCGACTCCCATGCTAAGAAAGCCAGGCCATTTATCCGCATACAACGGGACAAATTTTTTTAGTGTTGTCAGACTGCCCGGAATGATGCGAACCAGATCTATTATATCTAAGTGGTCAAGCCATCGTTGCCCGCGCGGCAGTTCGTGTGAGGGGAACTTCCCGAGTAGGCCTTCCAGCAGTTTTACACCCTGACCTAATGAATTCCCTCCCGGAGTGAACGCCGAAATTACCCACATCATGTTTAAACCCCGTAGGGCAGCGTCGTCGATCATATCGACCACCTGCACTGCCCTGTCCACGCTGGCTCTGACAAACCGACTGTCCTGGTTTGCGCGCTGCCCGAGTAAGCGCGCCAACAAGTCGTAATCGCCTTCACGTTCGGTGGAAGCCGCGCTTATCTGTGCTTTCTGTAAAGCGATTTGGTAACTAGGCTCGCGTAACGCATCCAGTTTCCCTTCGTTGGCTAAAATCGAAACGACACGCTGATCGAGCTCTTGTATCCTAGCGAAAGCCTTCGGTGCGGCCTCCCTTGAATACTCTTCGAGGACAAGACGCGCTCTTTTGTCAGCAATTTCTGCAGCCCGTTCTTCGGTCACACCTTGGTGGATTACCAAATCACCCAGAATTTGTGTTTGTTGGGATCCGGATCCTGCCTTCTGGCTCTGTGTCAACGCCGTCAGCCCTGATTATAGTCTCTACCAACCTGAACCTGGTTGGCCTCGTTTCCTGATTTTTGGCTCTGCTGTTGGAGGCGACTCTTGGCGAGATTCCATCCGCCTGCCGTTCCTGCGGCACCACCGAGCACTAGACCGATGAGCATGGTTCCTAGACCGTCAAAGAGCCACTCCATAATTACTCCCCATATTTCTACGATTCGACAACTCGAGCTGTATCTCTTAAGGATAAGGCCCGTAAGTTGCAAAAGGACGGTTATTGGCGAGGAGCCTTCCCTGCATCTGTACGTGAGGTGCGTGTGCGGATACTGATTCACGAGTTGCCCCTTGACGCGACCCGCACCACATGTGACCCTGATCATATACGATTTCGTACTTGATCCAGGAGTGACATGGGCAACGACGCCACCAAGGACACGCTGAAGCAGGCCGGCAAGGTCATTGCCGTCCACATCAACTACCCTTCACGGGCAGCAGAACGCGGACGCACCCCGGAACAGCCCTCCTACTTCCTCAAGCCCAGCTCCTCCCTGGCCCTGACCGGCGGCGCCGTGGAGCGCCCGGCCGGCTGCGAACTGCTCGGCTTCGAAGGCGAAATCGCCCTCGTCATCGGCAAGATCGCTCGCCGCGTAACCGTCGAAGACGCGTGGAGTTATGTCGGGGGAGTGACCGCCAGCAATGATCTGGGCGTGTACGACCTGCGCTGGGCAGACAAAGGCTCCAACCTCCGCTCCAAGGGCGGCGACGGCTTCACCCCGGTGGGCCCGGCCATCCTCAACGCAGCCGACGTCGACCCCGCCGCACTGCGCGTCCGCACCTGGGTCAACGGGGAACTCGCACAGGACGACACCACCGCAGACCTGCTCTTCCCCTTTAGTCAGCTGGTCGCCGACCTCTCACAGCTGCTCACCCTGGAACCGGGCGACCTGATCCTCACCGGCACCCCCGCCGGTGCCTCCGTGGCCGTCCCCGGCGACCGCCTCGAAGTCGAAGTCGACGTTCCCGGCACAGATAAGACCACCGGCCGCCTCGCCACCACCGTCACCGACGGCGTCACGCCTCTGGCCCCCTTCGGCGCGCAGCCGAAGATCGACGACAAACAGCGCGAAGAAGCCTGGGGCTCCGCGGAAAAGGCCGGCCTCGCCCCGCAGCAGGAAACGCAGCCAGCCCTCACCCCGGAACTTCGGGCGAAGCTGGAATCCGTTGCCACCGCCACCCTGTCCTCGCAGATGCGCGCCCGCGGACTGAACAACGTCTCCATCGACGGACTCACCGGCACCCGCCCCGGCCGCAAGGTGGTCGGCACCGCCCGCACCCTGCGTTTTGTGCCCAACCGTGAGGACCTCTTCAAGTCCCACGGCGGCGGCTACAACGCACAGAAGCGCGCCATCGACTCCGTGGGCGACGGCGAAATCCTGGTTATGGAAGCCCGCGGCGAAAAGGGCACCGGCACCCTGGGCGACATCCTCGCCCTGCGCGCCAAGCACAACGGCGCCGCAGCCATCATCACCGACGGCGGCGTCCGCGACTACTCCACCGTCGCCGGCATCGACCTGCCGGTCTACTGCGCCAACCCGCACCCCGCCGTCCTCGGCCGCAAGCACGTCCCCTGGGACACCGACATCACCGTCGCCTGCGGCGGCGCCACCGTGCAGCCCGGCGACATCATCGTGGCCGACGACGACGGCATCCTCGTCATCCCGCCGGCCATCGCCGAGGAGCTGGTGGCGGCGTGCATCAAGCAGGAACATCAGGAAGAGTTCATCGCCGAAATGGTGAAGGCCGGCCACGGTGTCGATGGGCTGTACCCGATGAACGCCGCCTGGAAGGAAAAGTACGAGGCCTGGGCAGCGGAACAGTCATGAGCAGCGTGAACGGGACGGCCAGCAGCACCGGGCAAGCCGGCACCAACGCCCCAGGCGCCGGCTCCAAATCGGAGCAGGCATATTCGCTGCTCAAGGACCGGATCCTCGGCGGCGAAATGAGTCCGGGCTACCGGCTGGTGCTCAGCAGCATCGCCACCGAGATGGGCTGCAGCGTGGTCCCCGTCCGGGAAGCCATTCGCCGGCTCGAAGCCGAAGGGCTGGTGCACTTTGTCCGCAACGTCGGCGCCACTGTGGCCGGCATTGACCCGGACCTGTACCTGCACACCATGCAAACCCTCAGCATCATCGAAGGCGCCGCCACCGCGCTGGCCGCCCCAAGCATCAGCGCCGAGGAACTCACCCGGGCCCGGGAACTCAACGCCCAGATGCGCGAGGTCCTGGACAACTTCGATCCGGTCCGCTTCACCGCCCTGAACACCGAGTTCCATGCCCTGCTCTACGCCCGCTGCCCCAATCCGCACATCCTGGAGCTGGTCCACCGCGGCTGGAACCGGCTGGGCCGCATGCGCTCCTCCGTCTTCCGGTACGTCCCGGACCGGGCCCACGCTTCGGTCGAGGAGCACGACGCGCTGCTGGATCTGATCGACGCCGGCGCCTCGGCCCCCGACGTCGAACACGCCGCCCGCGCGCACCGCACCAACACGCTCAACGCCTTCCTGGCTCAGAACCACCAGCCGCCCTCACCGATCTAAAAGCCTTCCGATCTAAAGACTCGAAAGAGGAAACTATGAGCACGCACTTCGTCCCGGAGAACCTGCCCACCTCCATCCAGCACTTCATCAACGGCAAGTTCGTGGACTCCGCCAGCGGCGCCACCTTCGACGTGCTGGACCCGGTCACCAACCAGACCTACGCCACCGCCGCCGCGGGCCAGAAGGAAGACATCGACGCCGCCGTCGCCGCCGCCCGCGAAGCCTTCGTTCGCGGCCCGTGGCCGAAAATGAAGCCGCGCGAACGCGCCCGCATCCTCAACAGGATCGCCGACGCGGTCGAAGCCCAGGAAGAACGCCTGGCCGAAATGGAAACCTTCGACACCGGCCTGCCCATCACCCAGGCCAAGGGCCAGGCCCTGCGCGCCGCGGAGAACTTCCGCTTCTTCGCGGACCTGATCGTCGCCCAGTTCGACGACGCCATGAAGGTCCCCGGCGCCCAGATCAACTACGTGAACCGCAAGCCCATCGGCGTCGCCGGGCTCATCACGCCGTGGAACACGCCGTTTATGCTCGAATCCTGGAAGCTCGCCCCGGCCCTGGCCACCGGCAACACCGTGGTGCTCAAGCCGGCCGAATTCACCCCGCTTTCCGCCTCGCTCTGGGCCGACATCTTCACCGACGCCGGCGTCCCCGCCGGGGTGTTCAATCTGGTCAACGGCCTGGGCGAGGAAGCCGGCGACGCCCTGGTTCGGCACCCGCAGGTCCCGCTGATCTCCTTCACCGGCGAAACCACCACCGGCAAAACGATCTTCCGCAACGCGGCGGAGAACCTCAAGGGCCTGTCCATGGAGCTCGGCGGCAAGAGCCCCTGCGTCATTTTCGCCGACGCGGATCTGGACGCCGCGCTCGACTCCGCCCTGTTCGGGGTTTTCTCCCTCAACGGGGAACGCTGCACCGCCGGCTCCCGCATCCTGGTCGAACGCGGCATCTACGACGAATTCTGCGAACGCTTCGCCGCCCGCGCCAAGAGCATCGTCGTCGGCGACCCGCACGATCCGAAGACCCAGGTGGGCGCCCTGGTGCACCCCGAACACTTCGACAAGGTCGCCTCCTACATGGAGCTCGGCAAGACCGAAGGCCGCCTGCTCGCCGGCGGCGGACGGCCCGAAGGCCTCGAAGAGGGCAACTACATTGCACCCACCGTCTTCGCCGACGTCGCCGCGGACGCGCGGATCTTCCAGGAGGAAATCTTCGGCCCCGTCGTCGCCATCACCCCCTTCGACACCGAAGCCGAAGCCCTGGAACTGGCCAACAACACCAAATACGGCCTCGCCGCCTACATCTGGACGCAGGACCTCACCCGCGCGCACAACTTCGCGCAGAACACCGAGGCCGGCATGGTCTGGCTCAACAGCCACAACGTCCGCGACCTGCGCACCCCGTTCGGCGGCGTGAAGGCCTCCGGCCTGGGCCACGAGGGCGGCTACCGCTCCATCGACTTCTACACCGACCAGCAGGCCGTGCACATTTCCCTGGGCAAGGTCCACACCCCCAAGTTCGGGACCGACGACGCCGCCAAGGTCGACGGCTAAAGCGTCCCCGACACTTCCCCCGCCTATTGCAAAGGAGCAAAACCATGGAGATCGAAAGCCGCATCCCCACCCCGAGCATTGCCCCGCCGGACATCGTCCGCTGCGCCTACACGGACCTGGTGGTCACCGACCTGGAACGGTCCCGGAAGTTCTACGTGGATGTCCTGGGCCTCCACATCACCGAAGAGGACGAGAACGCCATCTACCTGCGCTCCCTCGAGGAGTTCATCCACCACAACCTGGTGCTGCGCAAGGGCCCGGTGGCCGCCGTCGCCGCCCTGGCCTACCGCGTCCGCACCCCCGAAGACGTGGACGTGGCCGAGGCGTACTACCAGGAACTGGGCTGCCGCACCGAACGCCGCAAGGACGGCTTCGTGAAGGGCATCGGCGACTCCGTGCGGGTGGAGGACCCGCTGGGCTTCCCCTACGAGTTCTTCTACGAAACCGAGCACGTGGAACGCCTCACCCAGCGCTACGACCTCTACTCCGCCGGGGAACTCGTCCGCCTGGACCACTTCAACCAGGTCACCCCGGACGTGCCCCGCGGCCGCGCCTATCTGGAGGACCTGGGCTTCCGCGTCTCCGAGGACATCAAGGATTCCGACGGCGTCACCTACGCCGCCTGGATGCACCGCAAGCACACCGTCCATGACACCGCCCTGACCGGCGGCGACGGCCCGCGGATGCACCACATGGCCTTCGCGACGCATGAAAAGCACAACATCATCCAGATCTGCGACAAGATGGGCGCCCTGCGCGTCTCCGACCGGATTGAGCGCGGCCCCGGCCGGCACGGCGTCTCCAACGCCTTCTACCTCTACATCCTGGATCCGGACGACCACCGCATCGAGATCTATACGCAGGACTACTACACCGGCGATCCGGACAACCCCACGATCACCTGGGACGTGCACGACAACCAGCGCCGCGACTGGTGGGGCAACCCCGTGGTCCCGTCCTGGTACACCGAGGCCTCCCTGGTGCTGGACCTGGACGGCAACCCGCAGCCGCTCACCGCCCGCACCGAGACCTCCGAAATGGCGGTCACCATCGGCGCCGACGGGTTCTCCTACACCCGCCCCGACGACGACGCCGGCAGCTCCGAGGGCGAGGCCGCGCAGGGCTTCAAAATCGGCACCCAGCTCTAGACCGTCAGATCAAACAGAAAGCAGAGCCGTGCTAGATCAACAGACTCTCCGGGCGGTGGCCGATGAGCTGCTCGAAGCCCAACGCACCCGCACCCCGGTGCCGCGCCTGACCGCGCGCTACCCCGACATGACCATCGAGGACTCCTACGCGGTGCAGAACCTGTGGCGGGAGCGGATGATCGCTGCCGGGCGGTCCCTGGCCGGGCACAAGATCGGCCTCACTTCCAAGGCCATGCAGGCCGCCACCGGCATCACCGAACCCGACTACGGCGTCATCCTCGACGACATGGTGCTGGAAAACGGCTGCACCCTGAAGTGGGACCGGTACACCCATCCCCGAGTCGAGGTGGAGCTGGCGTTCGTGCTGGGCAAGCCGCTCTCCGGGCGGAACTGCACCCTGTTCGACGTCCTGGATGCCACGGATTACGTGGTCCCCGCGCTGGAAATCCTGGACTCGCGGATCGAGATGGAGGGCCGGACCATCGTGGACACCATCGCGGACAACGCGGCGATGGGCGCCATGGTGGTGGGCGGGAACCCGGTGAAACCGGCCGACGTCGACCTGCGCTGGGTGTCGGCGCTGCTCTACCGGAACCAGGGCATCGAGGAGACCGGCGTCGCCGCCGGAGTGCTCAACCATCCCGCCGCCGGCGTGTACTGGCTGGCGAACAAACTGTCGGCCCACGGCACCTCGCTGGAAGCCGGAGAAATCATCCTGGCCGGATCCTTTACCCGCCCGATGTGGGTCTACAAGGGGGATTCGGTCTACGCAGACTACGGACCGTTGGGAACCATCACATGCCGATTCGAGTAAACGCCGAGGAAACCTTCGGAGCCCGGCTGGCCACTGCCGGCCGGCATCAGGCCGGCATGTGGGTCTGTTCCGGCAGCCCGCTGGTGGCCGAGATCTGCGCCGGGTCCGGGCTGGACTGGCTGCTGATCGACGCCGAGCACAGTCCCAACGGGCTGGAGTCGCTGCTGGCGCAGCTGCAGGCGGTGCACGGCTATCCGGTTAGCCCGGTGGTCCGGCCGCCGTCGGGCGACCCGGTGCTGCTCAAGCAGTACCTGGACCTGGGGGCGCAGAACCTGCTGATTCCCATGGTGGACACGCCCGAGCAGGCCGCCGAGCTGGTCCGGGCCGTGCGGTATCCGCCGCAGGGCATCCGGGGTGTGGGCAGTGCCCTGGCCCGGGCCTCGCGCTGGAACCGGATCGAGGGGTACCTCGAGAACGCCGCCGAGTCCGTGACGCTGCTGGTGCAGATCGAAACGGCCGCCGCCGTGGAGAACGTGGCGGTGATTGCCGCGGTGGACGGGGTGGACGGGCTGTTCATCGGGCCGTCGGACCTCGCCGCGTCCATGGGTCATCTCGGGCAGCAGGGTCACCCGGACGTGGTGGCCGCCGTCGAGCACTGCATCCGGGCCGTGAAGGCCGCCGGGAAGCCGGTGGGCGTCAACGCCTTCGCCGAAGCCGCCGCCCGGCGCTACCTCGACGCCGGCGTGGACTTCATCCTGGTGGGCGCCGACGTCGCACTCCTGGCCAGGGGCAGCGAAGCCCTGGCCGCGAAGTATCTCCCCGCCGCGGACGACGGCTCCCGCGCGAGTTACTGACGGCTCGTCCTCAGGGTGCCTCCACCGTGGAGGCCTCCTGCGGCAGCATGTTCGGTGGGAGCGCTGGCGCGCTCACTGGCTCGTCTGGCGGCCAGCCAGTGGTGATCTAGTTGCGCTTCTGCCTCCCCGCTTCGGGCCAGCAGCGAGCGCCCGCCCGCCCAGAAAGCCAGCGGGACGACGAGGGGCACCAGTAGTGGCCGCAGCGAGGGCGGGCAGGCGGGGACGACGGGCGGATCGGTTGCCAGCCGGGTACACAGCCCCGCCCATTGAAGCCGCCGGGAAAGAGGACACCTTCTGGGGCTGCCCGTCCGGCTGGGACGGCTCATGTTCAGGTGGCTCGGGTCGGGTGCTGCCGACTTCCTGCCGTTGCTCTACCCCTGAACCAGGGCACGCCAACGGCGGCATTTTACTGACCACAACTGGCCGCATCCCTACCGGTCTGGGCCCCGCCGGCGCACAATGACTCCTTGAGGACGCAGAGCCAGTGTGTGGGCTTCAATCTGGAACGTTCTGACCTCGGAGGAACAACCAAGTGAATTGGGGAGGCAGCAATGGTCACAGGCATGACGATCGCAGACGGATTGACCCCGACAAGCGGATGCCGCTACAACCCGGTCGACGAAAGGGTCTATGTCGCCGAGATCTCCGGCCGGGTGTCGAGTGTCGGTCTGGACCGCTCACTGCAGGCACTCACCCTAGACCTCCGCGGCGCCGTGGATCTTGCGATCACCAGCGATGGTCGCGCAGCGTTCGTCGCTATCCGCGATGGCCGCCTCTACCTGCTCGACTTGACCTCCCCAGGCTCGGCGCCTCAGCTTGTCGCTAAAGATTTCGGCGAGGTCGCGCAGATCGCTTGGGTTCAGGGGCGGGATACCGTGTGGGCAGTGCAGACGGGGCCAGAGGGATCTCTCATTGAAATCGCACCCTTAACGGGTGATGTCTCGCGTCTGTCTGATGCGCTCGACAACGCTGTGGGCCTTGCGGTGCGTGCGGACAGCTCGCTTGCCTACGTCTCGCATCGGGACGAAATCCTCGTGATCGATGCCTCGGCTGGATTGATCTCGCCGTTCACGGGTTCGTTTGAGAACCCGGGCCGCCTCACCTGGATGGACGACAGCGAGACGGTCCTGTTACACGCGGAACCCGGCACAGGCGGCAGGGTGGCGCAAATCGACTCTGCCGGTGTGACGGCGCCGCTGTTCGACGCCGGGGATGTGCAGCCCACGAGTATCGGAATGATGCGGGATCGGGTGGTGATCAGCGGCCTGCGCGAGGTTATCGTCTACGACCTCGCTTCCGTTCCGCCCGGACCTGCTGTCTCCGATATCTCGCCCCTACTCGGGCACGGCGGCGACGTGCTGGTGCTTTCGGGCAGCGGGTTCGGGGACTGGGCGACACCGGTTACTGTCGAGGTCGGCGGGGCGCTAGCGACCGTGTTGGAACATTCGGACCATCGGCTCCGTGTGCTCACGCACCCTGACACGCGGGACGGCTCTGTGATCGTCGGGGTCGGCCCTCACATCCTCGATGCGGGTGCATTCACGTTGAACAAGAGCCCCGGATACTTCGACGACGGGCCGCCGTTAGTGCTGGCAGATATAGCCTCGGCCACAGCACCTGGCGAGCAGGGGATGCCGAAGTCAGGCGGCACGGTCTTTGTCGCGCTGGTGACCCCGGCCGATCTGGCGTCGCCGCCGCTGGGTGCACGTACAACGATCGATGACCGCTGGAACGGCCCCAGGGGTTCGGTCTCAACGTACTACGATCAGGCGAGCTACTCGAAGAGCGCGGTCAGCGGCACGCTGACCGCCGGATGGAAGACGCTCAGCGGGAATCTGCTGGACTACCACTGGACGTCTGAGCTGAAGCAGAAAGTCGATGCCAGCGGCAACCCCGTCTATGATGCCAACGGCCATTCAGAGTTCGAGACGGATACCTTTGGCAATGCCGTGGCCCAGACCAACCCTGACGGCACCGTCAAGGTCTACGACAACTTCTGGAACAACTCACGGCTGGTCGCCGAGGCGGTGCAGCTTTACAAGACCGAGATTGCTGCCGCACAGCCCGACATGATCGCAGTGACGTGCTACACCGGCGGAAAGTTTACGCGCGGGTGGGGAAACATGAGCGCCAAGACATTCACCTTTTCCGCGGCCGGACTCAGTATCAACGAAACCCTCAGCAAGGACACCCCTTACCTCACCGTCCACGAGGGCGCCGACTGGGGGCGCCTCGCTCACGAGACCGGGCACAACATCATCGATCCGAAGTTCGTGGCGGGTGCGCATCTGGGAGAGGACATATACGCGTCCGATCTTATCGATGCCGCCGAGGCGACCGCCGCGGCCTTCGACATTATGGGCGCTCATGACGCATTTCACGCGCTGTTCAGCGGATCGACCCTAGAGAACCTGGGGTGGTTCACCGACGCGCACGCGTCGAACCCGAACGATGAGAACCTGAGCGGGCAGACGAACATCGGGCGCGTCAAGTGGGACCGCAACCCCCGCACTTTGGATGTCGAGCTACAAGCGCACGGCACGACGGAGAACACGGTTCAGGGTCGGTATCACGTGCTGAAGATCATCGTCACTCCCTCCCTGGCGTACTACGTCGAGGTGCGGCAGCGACCGGGCACGACCGGGCTGGTATTCGACCCGGAGCTGCCCCTCGGCGGGGCGCCGAATCCGAACCAGGGCGGAGTCATCGTCACGCGCGTGCTGCTTGACTCGGTCAATAACAACCAGCAAACCCGCTTCATCACCCTCCCGCACGCGCCGAACGTACTGCGCACTGGCGGCGTCGTCGTCGATCCGCTGCGTGACCTCAAGATCACCGTGGTTGATGACAATGTGCAGGCGTGGCCTCTGATCTGCAAGGTGAAGGTCGAGTGGGCACAGAATGTCCCCAATGATCCGGCGGGCAAGTTCGACCTGCGCATCCAACCGTGGGACGACCACTACCAGACGCCCGACGTTTGGATCGACCGTAACCGGGACGGCCTGTACGACCAGCTCATGGATGCCGAGGGTCGCCCACTGGGCAGCGGGGACAAACCGCTCGTCAATGCCAAGAACGACTTCTACTGCCGCGTCCACAACGACGGGACGGATGCGGCAACCAACGTTCTGGTGACGTTCTATTCCATAACACCTCCGGGTGTGGGGGACAACGGAAGCTGGGTGCCGATAAAGACGGTCACCGTAGGCTCCATCGCGGGCGGCTCCTTCTTCGACTCAACGACGGTGTGGGTGCCGGAGGTCGGCGAGCACACCTGCCTCAAAGTTGCGGCCACCCATCAGCTGGGAGAGGTCACGGGGGGCAACAACCACACGCAGGAGAACATTGACGAGTTCGATCTGTCGGGCGGCAGCCCTGTGCATCCTCTTACATTTCCGGTCGCGATTCGGAACCCGTCTGCCGTTCGCCAGCGCATCCACCTACGCGCACGGGTCACGGGACGCTCTGAGGGCTACCTCGCGCAGATTCCGCATCAGTGGGTGTGGGTCGATGGACACGGGGAGCGGATCGTCGATGTCGTTATCGCGGCACCGGGCGAGGTCGGAGGGTATGTTGAGCAGCCGCCGATCGATGTCCGTATCGATGGATTCCTCGAACGACGTTACGCCGAGACCGTCGACGGGATTGAGCCGGGAGAATTCCTCTCTCCCATCGGCGGGCTGACCGCCCGGTGCAAGGCCAAGTTCGCCTGCCGCCTGCACATTCGGGCGGAATCTGGTGGAGGGACGGTTGCAGTGCACGGGGAGGTCAGCCCCGGGGGTTCCGGCATCCCTGTGATCATCGTCGCTACGGGCGGACCTGAGGGCGACGTGATCGTCGATGAGACCGTCACGGGATCTTCCGGCACGTTCGATACACAGTCCGATCTGCGCGCGGTACTCGACCGCAACCCCGAACTGGAAGGTCGGGATCTCGACGTGGTCGCCGTCGTCGACCGCGCCGAATTCGTCGTGGGCACGCGCTCCAATCCGGTCCGCGTCCGACCCTGATAGGTGTGCAGCACGCGGGAGCCAGGCGGGCGAGGTGTCGGCCGACTGGGTCGCCGGGGGGACAGCATAAGCAGCCGATCTACCCGATGCCTAGCTGGAGTCACCAGGGAAACAGGTGAGCCAGCAGCGGGCGCTGCCAGGAGTCAGAGGCCGGCACTGGGGGTGTCTGGCTTCGGTTGACCTTTCGTGTGGGGCTCAAGTGTCACCGGATTTGGTGGGCCAGTCTCCCCTCCCCGGTTCTGTGAGGCGCTTCAGGGCAGTGCACTTAACGACCTCGCGGATCTCCTCAGCGGGGAGGTTCACGTTTCCATGGTTCTCACCAACGAACGCCGTCCGCCAGGTGACGGCGGGAGCCGACCGGCCAGCGTCGTCCACTCCCACGAAGTCGATGGCATACGTGGTGGCGAGCAGATGGGTGCCGTGGCTGGGCGCCCGGCGCAGGGGACTGTTTTCCACTTTCCACTTTCCGGTGAAGGGAAGGGACACCGCCACGGTACCGTCCTGACCAATTGTCATGGTTCCAGGCTTCTGCCCCGGATGCGGCCCCTGGGACCGGCGTACCGCACGCTTTCCACGGCCACCAACGCGGCAATGATGACGGTGACGAGCAGGAGGGCCGCCAGGGAAGTGAGCTGGGGTCGAGCGGCCAGCAGGGCCAGCAGGAGTGCGGCCGTTCCGAGGCGCCACTTTTTCCAGCCGGCGCCCATCCGCCGCCAGAAGGCCGCAATGGCAAGCAGGTACAGCGCCGGCCCGCCGAACAACGCGAAGGCCCCGACGCGGCCCAGGGTTTTCCCCTCCTCCACATGCGCCAGTGCGTCCTCCACGCCCAGGGCAGTGAGGACAATCCCGGCCACGAGGGGAAGATGCAGGTAGGTGTACGCGACGACGGCGGCCGAGGAGCGGGCGGCTCCGTGCAGTGCGGCGAAGCGGTGTTCGGCAGCGATTGCCGTGACGTCGAAGTAGAGCCACCAGAGTCCGATGGACAGGCAGATTCCTGCCGCCGCACCGGTAAGCACCGGTACGCTCACGGGCACCTCGGACGCGCCGGCACCGATGGACACGATGGATTCGCCGAGCGCGAGGATGACCACGAGCCCGTACCGTTCGGTCCAGTGCGCGGCGGACTGAACCCGCCAGTTCCCGTGCCACGAGATGAGGAAGGTGAGGCCGGTGTCCAGCACCATGCCGGCCAGCCAGAACCAGGTCTGTGCGGGTCCGCCCAGCAGCGCCCCGGTGATGACCAGCGCCGCTCCCAGGACAGCGGTGACGGTCAGTTTGGCGATCTGGCGCCGCAGGGGCTGATCGTTCCCGGCCGCATACACGTACAGGCCCAGGTGCAGGATCCGGACCGCGGTGTAGGCCAGGGCAAGGACCAGCGGGCCGTCGAGTCCGCCGTCGAGGTCTTCGAAGGCCTCCGGAATGGCCAGCGCGGCAATGAAAATCGCCACCATGACGGCGGACAGGCCGAACCGCATGAGTCCTTCATCGGCGTGCGCCTGATTCGCGAGCCAGGAGAAGGGCGCCCAGGACCACCACAGCAGAACCAGGATGACGGTCCCCTGCAGCACACCCAGGAATGAGTACTCATGCACCATGAACCCGGTGACCTGGGTGAAGGCGAACACGAACACCAGGTCAAAGAACAGCTCAAAGGTGGTGACCCGGTGCGTCTCATCCGAGATGCGGGCAGCAGAGCGCGGCGGGCGCGGCAGATGCGGCATGGCACCAAGGATAGGAGCCGGCGGCCTCAGTCTGAAGATATATTGTCCGCATGCCCAACAAGAACGCGGCCCCGGTTACCTCTGCGCAGTTTAGGATTCCCGTTGCTGCCGGCGGAGCGGTTGCCGGAACCCTGCGCACACCCACCGAGGGACTGCCGGTGGGTGCGGTGGTCATCCATTCCGCCACCGCGGTGGCGCAGCGGCTGTACTCCGGCTTCGCCGAGTACCTGGCCGGGAACGGATTGGCCGTCCTCACCTATGACTACCGCGGAATTGGAGCCTCCGGCAGCCCGAAACGTAACCGGCACCTGCGGATGCGGGACTGGATGGAGCAGGATGTGCCAGCCGTGACGGAGTGGATGGCCGGCCGTTTCCCGGGCCTGCCGCAGCTCGCCGTCGGGCACTCCTTGGGCGGACAGGCCCTGGTGCTCGGGAACGGAACCGAGGATCTTGCGGGCTTCGTCACCGTGGCGTCCCACGGCGGTGTCACCCGCGCCGTCGAGGTCCGCGGGGAGCGAATCCGGGTTGAGCTGCTACTCCGGGTAGTCGGACCGCTGTGCGCCCGGCTGCTGGGATTCGCCCCGGCCCGGCGGCTGGGACTGGGCGAGGACATGCCCGGCACCGCAGTACTGGAATGGGGCGGATGGTCCCGGAAGCCCGGCTACTTCTTCGACGACCCCGGCATGCACGCGGCCGAGCGGGCTGCGAGAGTGAAAACGGACGTCCTCGCGATCGGGATCAGCGACGACCTGTGGGCAACTACGGCACAGATCGGCCCGTTTTTCAGCCACCTGGTCAATGCCCACGTGGAGCAGCGGATCTACACGCCCGTCGACGTCGGGGTCCCGGCGATCGGGCACATGGGCTTTTTCCGGCGCGGAATGAAGGACAAGTTGTGGCCGGACATCCTTGACTGGCTCAAGGACAGGGCCGGTTTCCAAGAATCAGGGAAGCAACCCGCCTAGGATAGGCGCATGCGCCATAACAGCCAGGTTTGGAGCCCGGTCACCACCGAGCGGCTCCTGCTGCGCCGGCTGGAGCCGGAGGACCGGGAAGACGCTGTCCGGATCCACGCCGATCCCCGGACCAACCGCTACAACCCCGACGACTTCAGCGCGGCTGCCGCCGAGGTGCTTTTTGAGATGTTTCTGGAGCACTGGAACCGGGAGGGGTTCGGCTACTGGGCAGTGGCCGAGCGAGCAGCTCCGCAGACGGTGATCGGGTTTACCGGCCTGCATCTGGGCCGGGTGGATGGCCGGGAAATTCTCAACCTTTACTACCGCTACGATCCCGCGGTGTGGGGCCGCGGGTACGCGACTGAAGGAGCCGCCGAGGCCGTCCGCAGGGGGCTGGTCCACTTTCCGGACGTGCCGGTATTGGCGCGCACAAATGACCTTAACCGGCCTTCCCAGCACACCGCGCTGGCGGCGGGGCTGCTGCGCCGCGCAGATCTGGACCGGCGAAGCGGTGAGCGCCTGAATGTGTATTTTGCCCTCGGCTGGCCGGACTGATCGGGCCGTCGGCCGGGAGCAGCGGAGCAACCCGTCTCAGAGGCCGCCGGGACTTTCACCGTTGGCTGTCGCTTCGATCCAGTCAACGCCGGCGTCCGAGAAGGAGAAGCCGTCCGGCCCGCTGCCGCCGAACCACCAGGCGCCGTCGGCCGGCGCACCTCCTGCCTCCTCGATCTCCTGAAGGATGCCGGGCGGAACCACGTCGCCGTTGTTGTTCATCAGCCATGACCGGGTTGATGCGGGCAGCAGAGGCCACCACTGTTCAATGTCGATCCGGGAGCTGTCCATACCTCAAAGTGTTCCACTCCGCTGCCGGATCGTCGACGGATGGATCGGGTCAGCTGGGGCAGGAGTGGTACACGCCGTCAGCCACCGCAAACTGGAACGCGATGCTCAGGGTTTTCCTGTTCTCCTCGGTGGGTTCGACCCCCTCGGCTGTTGCCGGCGGATATGGCGTCGAGCCGATGTCCAGCGCGTAGGCCGCAGTTTCGGGGTCGGGAAGCTTGCAGGTGTCCTTGACGGTCCTGGCGACGGCGAGCATGTTCTCGGCCTCCACGAGGTTTGCCGAATGGCCTGCATCCACCCACTCGTTGAATTCTGCGACGTGGGTGGCTGCCTCCCGCCGGGACTCCTCGCCCTCAAGGTCGTAAAGCTTATCGTGGAGCGTGCTGCTGGTCTCGGCGTGCCTCCGGTCCAGGGCCTCGGTGTTCAGGAGCGTGAGGTCATCCCAGGCGGATCCGGTAAAGACATGCTCATCAATCAGGGCAGCCACAGCGGGATCGGCCTTGAGGAGCCGAACTTCCTCCTCGGTCTCCGGATCGATGGCTTCATCAGCAATCCGAATAATGTCTGCGACGAGGGGCCGGTCGTTAATTGCCGCGGCTTCGGCGGCTTCCGCTTTGTCGATGCTGATCAGGGCACCGATGCAGCTGGCAAGAACGGCGGCCAGACCCAGGCCCAGGAGTGCGTAAACATACGGAGGCAGGCGTCCGGCGGACGTGGTCATGGGATTCCTCACTGGACGCGCGGACGTTTTCGTCCATGCTAGCGGGAGGATTCCGGGGACGGCGCGGCACTGCTGCCGACACGGTCGGTCGCCCAGTAAACCAGCGCCAGGACCGGCAGAATCACGCCGAGACCGGTGAACAGTTCCAGCGCCACCGGCCCCTGCCCGCTGACCTCGCCCGTGAGCATCATCGTGACGGTGATGGAGGAGAGCATAAACACCGGCAGCATCGCGGCCCCCAGCGCGATGCCCCGGGCGGGCGCCGCCGCGCGTCGTCGTCGTACCGAGACCCACAGCGCCGGCAGGACCAGCGCCATCCAGACCCAGTGGTGGAACCAGGAAATCGGCGAGATGGCCAGCATCACCACGGCATTGGCGCTGATGGCCGCCAGCGTGTCCCCGCGCCCGTCGGCACGCTTGATGGCGAGGAAACCCAGGACGACGACGGCGGCGGCGGCGAGCAGCCAGAGTGGACGCTGCAGGAACCCGGGAGCGCCCAGATGCGTGATCAGCGAGTTCAGCGACACGTTGTACATGTCGGTGGTGTCGCCCACCCGGCTGGGATCGGAGAGGGCATGAAACCAGAAGATGCGGGACTGCTCGGGCGCGGCCAGCCAGCCCGCGGCGACCGTGGCCGCGAACGTGAGACCCAGGGTCAGGATGGCCCGCCAGTCGCGCCGGACCAGGAAGATCAGGCCGAAGGCCAGCGGCGTGAGTTTGATGCCGGCGGCCAGACCAATCAGAATACCGCGGGGGATCCGGCCGGCGGGACGGATCAGATCCGCCACGATCAGCACCATGAGCATCGGATTGATCTGCCCGAAGCCCAGGCCCTCGCGCCACGGTCCGAGCACGCCGATCAGCAGGGTCGCCAGCACGACGACGCCGGCCGTGCCGCCCAGCGCTGCCCGGATCCGTTCCGGCAGGGCGTCGTTGTCGCGGAGGTAGCGGGCCACCAGGATCGCGGTCAGCACCAGGCAGAGGCAGGAGGTCGCCGTCAGCAGCACCAGCCCCGCAGCCTCCGGAAGGAAGGCGAAAGGCGTCAGCAGCAGTGCAGTGAACTGGTGCTCACTGGACGTCTGAAATCAGTTGTTCGTTCGGACGTCTGAAATCAGTTGTTCGTTCGGCAAGCGCTGTCGTCCCCGAACAGCCTGTCGACTTGCCCAGCGGCGGCCATCTGCAAGGCGAGATTCGGGTCCGCACTGGATACGCGGATGTATCTAAGCTCTGACCTGGATGCTGTGTCCAGCCCAAGAGCTTTGCGCGATACTGTTGCGGTAGGACTAGAGGCACCAGGTCGGCCTCGGAGCGGACGACGCCGACGGGCCGGACAGCTGACGCGCGCGGGAATGCGGGCAGTGGGGGAGCCTTGTCGGTCATGTATTCCACTGTGCGGCGGGGAGCTGTGGGCTTCGCCAGAGGGAGACTCGTTCGACCGTTTGTGACCGATTTCGGCGGCTCCAAGCGGTCGGAGGCCTATGCATCATGGGGGAGAGGGGTTCACGACTCCAGGCCTACCGGTCATCAGGTCCCGACTATTCCGGATTTCCGTCTTTGACGTCGCGCATGCCGTCGCCTCTACCGGTACAGCGACCCTGGCATCCGCCCGCAGGCCGCGCGGAACGCGGTGATGAACCTCAGATCGCCGACACGACAAACACACCTGTTCCTAGGAGAATCAGCGCGATGCAGAAGGGAGCGATCGACCACGAAGTCCAGATCGACCGCTCAGGCACGTACTGGCGGATAGCCGCCCTCCAGTTCGACAACGCTGGTGCGTCATCCGGAAGCGGCTCGTCGGCATCCACGGGGTCAGGCGTGAACAGCGGGATCTTGCCGCTGGACCGCGCGACGGTGTTGTAGAGCCTGCGGAACTGCTTCTCGCTCCGGAGGTAGTTCGCGTCGAGGTAGGCGAACAGCACCACGGCCACCATGCCGAGGCAGCCAGCGGCCAGGAGCTTTGCGTGAGCGCGCGAAGCCGAACGTGGCCGTGACGATGGGGAGCAGCACTCCTTCGCCGACGCGGAGGCCGCCGCTTGCCTCGTGACCACGGCCTGGATGTAGTCGAGGTGCTTGCGTCGGTCCTCTGGGGCGAGCGGAGGCTCGGCCGAGGCCCGAGTCGTTGCACTGCGCCTCGGACGTCGAGCATCGCGCGTTCCTTCGAGGTCTCTGGGTAGTCCGTCTCATTCGGCCAGATCCGGCCCATCGCGTCATTCGCCCACCGTGGCACGGGGTGGACGTGGAGGTGGGGCACGGACTGGGTCGCGGCTTGGCCGTTTGACTGGATGATGTTGGGGCCCTCCGGCTTCACGGCGTCCCGGATTGCAATTGCAAGGAGCAGCGCTGCCCCCGTGAGAGCTGTGACGTCTCATCGGGCTGCAGCCCCCAGAAGTCCGGTACGTGTCGCCGTGGCACGAGCAGCACGTGTCCGAGAACCGCGGGCTCCGTCGGGAAGAAGGCGACGAAGTTCTCGTCGCGGTACACCTCCCGGACGTCGAGATCATTGCGGTCGATGATCTCCGCAAGACTCGCAGGTGTCGATCACGATAGACGAGCCTTCGCCTGAGCGACCCATCTCTCCAGATTGTTGACGAGGTTCGCGTAGGTGGCCTTCGTGTCGATGTTCCCGGTCCAATCCGTGCTCAGGTTGGATACGCGCGGCCGTGTAGATCGCCGCACTTATGGCGGTACATCAATGCGCTCGTCCTGACAGCCATTCCCCCAACTCGTCCAGTAGTGGCTAAAGGACCTCGAGCTGGAAAACCGTAACCGACGACGATCACAGGTCACTCCCTGCCTCGTGTGAGTACGCGCAGCTCGAGGTGTACCGCGTTCAGTCGTCCCACTGGGCGGCGATCCAGACACGCTGCGGTCTGTTGAACCATGTGATCTGTCCGCCGACGACCGCACACTCACTGTCCTTGCCGAATTGGTCGACGACCACGAGGCCCGACGGCGTTCCACCGACGACAGGCATATAGGTGCGGAACAAGGGCGAGTGGCCGTAGCACTTGATCTTCCCCACTCGGCTGCGCTCCACACGGTAGTCGTCGGCGCGGTTCCAGAACTGCAGCGTCGTGCCGGGCGTGAGCGCCATGAGCATGTCGTTGACATTACTCGTCAGCTCGGCGGCGGTGGGGCTCGGCGCGACGTGCGGCGGCCGAGTGATGTATCCCGTCGACAGGCCGATCGCCACGATTGCGCCCGGGGCGCCGCATCCGACGTGGTCGTTCGAGAAGTTGCGCTTGGTGCCGTCGGCCTTCAGTACATCCTCGATCGTCTGCCACAGCGTGTAGAACATCTGCCCGCCGCTCAAGACCAGGGTGCGGTCGAGGACCCCCGTGCCGTCGATGTCTTTCGCGGGAACATCCTGGGGGAAGCACGCGATCCAGACCTGCTCGAGATCGCGAGCGCGCCCCGGCGATGCGTCGGGCGGTGGGTTGGCGTTCAGCAGCATGCGCGGTGCGGCGGCCAGCGCCTTCTTCACCCGCGCGGAGGCCGTGGGATCGTCGGGCCACGCGTTCTTCATGAGGTCACGGGTGACCTGCGACGTTTTCAGCCCCTCGTTGGTGAGCCGACCGCCGGTCATGCGGTGATCCACGAACGCCCGCGTGGCACGACGCAGCGACATGTATGTGCAGCGGTCTTCGCCCGGAGCCGGAAAGACGGGGTCGGTGAGGATCTCGTCCTTGAGCGGTCGCCGCAGGATGACGTGGGTCGGGGCGGCGGTCGACAGCGGAACGGCTGTCGTGCCGCTCTTGACGCTCCACGCCTTGGGAGTCGCGCCCGCGAGGAACGTCGTCGGCAGCGGCGTGAACGACCTGAGCGACAACGTAGGGATGGGTGGCGGCGCACCACCACCCGGGTCCTGGGGCACGTACACCTCGCCGTGAGCGGGCACCTTGAGAGTGATGGATGCCGCCGGCCCCGTGCTGACGACGGCGCTGCGGGGCGGGAAGAGCACCGAGAAGTTCGGGATCTTCTGCCACGTGCGAGTGATCTGGAACGGGAAGTAGCGGCGCGCCGCCGGCCACGCCGTGAGACACGCGTCGGGGACCGCGGTGCCGACCGCGGCATCGATCATGTGAGGCCGCAAGACCCGGTACGCGTGGCGCGCCGGAAGGGGTGCATTGCGCGGATGCCGGGTGTCAGTCGCATCGATGCCCGGCGCCAGTGCGTCGAGCGCCGCGTCTGGGCCGTCCTGCGGTGTCTGCGCCCGGGCGATGACGATCTTCAGCACGACTTTGCCGTCGGCGGCCATCACCACCGTCGGCATGTCGTGCGCGATCACGTCGTCGTCGGTCGCCTTTTTGCCCAGGCGCAGAACGGGCTGGTACTTGCCCTGCAGAAACCGCGAGACGGCATGCTTTGGCCACTCCGGCCGCGTCGGCTTTACGGAAGGCGGCGGGGTGGCGACGTTGTCCTTCTTGAGCTTCGTCGTCAGGGTCGTCAGTAGGAACGACTGCGTCAGCTGGATCGGGGAGTAGAACGCCGCGTTCGGCTGCACCTCGAGCGCGGATCCGTGATCCAGCAGCGCCTGCGCGGTCCAGGCATCCATCACCATCACCCGCAGCGAGCCCCGGGTGCGCCAGGTTGCGAAGCCCGCCGCTGTGAGATCCGTTGCCGCGGGTTCGGGCAATGCCCCCGGCGCTGCCGGGTCGGCCGTGAACGTCATGGCGCCGGGAAACAGCGGCCGCAGCTGGGGAGCGCCGGACAGCGGGTCGGCGATCGTGAACGAGACCTCCATCGTCGCCGGTCCGTCGATCGGGCCCTCGCTGACGGTCAGGCTGCCGGGCTTGACGCGGGCCTGGTCAGAGGCAGTAAGGAAGAACCGCAGGAAGTCCCGGTTGCCGCTTGCCGTGGTCACCCCCAGTCCCAGGGCCTTCAGGATGTCGTCGACGACTGTCATCATGCACCTCCTGTCGCGATGATTTTCGCACACCTGTGCGGCGCGCGCACCACCGGTCTTTCGGCGACCGCGGCACACAGCGCCCGCATCGCGAGGCGCCCCTGTTGCCGGGAAGAAGGTTCGGCTAGAGTGTGGCTAACGTCGCGCTTGTTCCGGGATGACACCGCGAAGTCGACCTTCATGGTGACCCGGATCGGGGGGCGCGCCGCGGACCGTGGCCAGTGCACTGGCTGCCTGGCAGGGGGCGTTCGATGACTCTCGACATCAGAGTTGACCCACAGACCGCGTCCTTGTTGACGGCAATCGGGGTCACGGATGCCGATGGACAGCTGGTCGGCGCCTGGTTCGATAACCCGCTCATCGCCGTCCGCCAGGTGCTCTCGAACCCGACCCAGCGTGCTGCGCTGCTGCGTCTGCTCGACGACCTGCTGACTCCGGATCCGAGCCTTCCAGGGTGGTATCCCCTGCTCGATACCGAGGTCGGGAATCTTTACCTGACCGTCGAGAACGACGTCGTCGGCGTCGCGGCGGCGCTGCACAGCGGAGTGCTCGGCTCGGGCGTAGGCCAGGTGCAGGGCACTGTGCGCGTACCGCTCATAAGTGTCGCGGGTGACTTCGAGGCGATCGCGGGCACTGCCGAAGGGCCCCTGCTCATCGGCGTCGACGTCGGGTTCACGGATGTCGCGATCCCGATGTCGCGCATCGGCGCGGCCGTGACCGTGCACCTCGACGACACCGCGGCGCTCGGCGTTCAGGCCGGCGTGCGGGTGACCGTCTACGACTTCAACCTCGGCGGCGGAGACCCCGTCGACCTCGTGATCGAGTCGGCGAGGGTCGGGGCCGATCTCATCAGCGCCCTGAAGCTGCTACTCGAAGAGGTCGTCGACCTGCTCGTCGCCGAAGCCGGGGGCAACGAGCAGCTCGCGAGGCTCGGCGACCACCTGTTCGAACTTCTAGGCATGAGCCGCGATCCGGCATCCGACATCCCGGCCCTTCCGATCGAGGATCTTTTCCAACGGCCCGGGGCAGTGCTCGACTGGCTCGTCGACATAGTCGACACACCCGACACGCTGACCGCATGGGCGACTCATCTCGCCGGGCTCATCGGCGACGACTTGGAGATGACCGGTACCGGAGAAGAGGGGTCGCCGTTCCGGGCGCGGCTGCTCGACTCCGACGTCGTCGACCTGTTCCTGCTGCTCGAGGTGTCGGCGGATCGCCAGCTCGAGATCGGGCTCGAGGTGCGTGTCGACGCCGGGCCCGTGGCGCTGTCGGCAGTCGCGACGGTGCTGCGAATCCCGTTGCCCGCGGTGCCGGGCGTGCCTGCCGATCCCAGCGCACCGCCGCGGTTCACCAGACTCGCGCCCGAGGTCACCGTGGGCCTCGTCGCGCCGACCGCCGGCAACCTCGTCGACGACGCGCCCGCTCTGCAGATCGGCCGGGTCGGCGCGGGATTCCGGCTCGTCGACGGCGACGTGGAGCCGTGGCTCGAAGTCTCGGGGGTGGTGATCGACGGCGACGACTACGGCGCCGTCAGCCTCGCGGACGCCGACGCGGTCATCGGGGTCGCATCGGGTGCCGCGCTCAGCGTGCTCGAGGACGCCCTCGGCGACGTACCGGTCGCGGGAGCGCTACTCACGCTGCTCGGGCTTCGCCGGCCCATTCCCGACAACACGTGGCCGCTGCTCGATCCGGCAGCCCTCGGCCGGGGCCCGACAGTCGCGCTCGGTGGGCTGCACCGGGAGCTGCTGGCGAGCACCGCGCACCCCTGGTCGCACATGCTCGAGCAGGTCGCGGTGCTCGTCGGACTCGCGCCCGCCGTCTCCGGCAGCGGCAGGACCGACGAGCCGTGGGTCACACCGATCGCCACGGCGGGGTCGGTCACTCTGTCGCTCGCGGCGTGGAACGCGCGCGTCGACACCGATCCCGCGGGGCTGCAGCGGCTGCGCCTCGGGATCATGGCGGGAGCGACCCAGGGCGTCTTCCAGGGGACGCTGCTCCTTGAGCTGCTGGCGATCGACCTGCCCGAGACGGGCTCGGGCTTGGTGTCGCTCATCGGCCGCTCCCAGCTCGCGATCCAGCTCACCCCAGACGGGCCGCTCGACCTGTCGGGCCTCCAACTGACGGCAGGACGCGCCACGGCGATGGTCGGCTGGCGACCGGGCGAGGCTCCCGTCTGGCGGGTGGGCATCACCGATGTCACCATGACGGTCGACGGCGGGACGTTTGGTCCCTACGCCTTCGAGCTGCCGGGCCTCGAGCCCGACCTCGGGCTGGGCGACGATGCCATCCGCCTCCTCGGTCAGCTCCTGAGCTCCGCTCTGCGTTCGTGGGCGGGCAAGCCGGCCTACGTCCTCACCGCGCTGCTCGGCATGCACCGCGACCAGCGCGAGCTCGCCGACGACTGGCCGCTGCTGAGCGACCTGTTCACGGGCGCGGGACAGCTGCAGCAGCTGCTGGACGACCCGCGCACGGTGCTGCGCGCGCACCTCCAGCGTCTGCTGACCGGCATCTCCGCAGACGACACCGCCTACGTCACCGCTGTGCTGCAGCTGCTCGGACGCCTGCTGCCCGACGACGTCTCGCTCAGCGGGCTCGGCGGCGCGGTCGGCGACCTCGACTCGTCCACGCTGCGCTCGATCACCGGCAACGGCAGCTATGACGACCCGTGGGTCATCCCGATCGTCGAGAGCACGAGCGACGACTCCACAGGCGTGACGAAGGTCGACGGCCTGGTGTGGCTCGATCCCGCAGGACCGCCCGCCGAGTGGATCGCCGCCCTCGCACAGGTGGCCGACGCGGTAACAGACGGCGAGCTGCTGACGAGCTTCCTGTCTCGCGCCTCGGCCTTCCACCCGCGGCTCGCGACGCTCCTGCGCGGTCGCAATCCGGATGCCGTCGCGGTGGGCTTCGATGACCTCTCGGCGTGGCTCATCGAGGGCGACGGCCTGGTACCGCTCGTGTCGCAGCTGCCCGACGGCTGGGTGCACGGCACGACGGTCGGCTCCCCGCACGGCCTGCTGCCACAGGACCCCGCGGTCATCAGTCAGGTCGTCACGCGGCTGGCAGCAGCGACCGGGCCCGTGCTGATGATCGCCCCGCCGTTCGCCGACCGCACGATCTTCGTCGACATGATCCGCGCCGTGACCGGGGCCCCGCCCAGCGCGGGACGCCACTTCGACCTTCGCGCGCTCCCCGACCCCGCAGAGGTCGACCTGACCCAGGTGGTCGCGGTCGCGGGCGTGTACACGGCAGACCTCCTGCCCGACAGCGCGGTGACCGAGGTGGAGCAGCTGCGCCGGGTCGCGCAGCGCATCCGTACCCTCACCGGGCAGGCGCCGCGCGTGGTGGGCCACTCGACGTCGGGCGTGGTCGCCCGCACGCTGGCCGCCGACGATGCGAGCCTCGTCGCGGGGCTCATCACCCTCGGCTCGCCACACGCCGGCTCCGACCTGTTGCCGCTCGTCGACGACATGACGGCGGATGCCGTCCGTGCCGCCTCGTCGGTGTCGGATGCCATCTCGACCAGCACGCTCGGCAGCGTCGTCAGGTCGCTAAACGGCCTGCTCGACGGCACCGGGGGAGCGCTCGGCGGGGCGATCACGCCGGTCTGGTTCGCGGGTGCCGCGATGGACATCGTCGACACGGTCCCGCGCTTCGCGATCGGCTCTCAGCTCGACGGAGACCTGATCGGCCTGCTGGTCGGCTCGACGATCTCAGGGCTCGCCGCCACCGCGCCGCCGACCCACGTGAGCTTCGGCATCCGTCTCGGCCTCACCACCCCGCACTCCGACGAGGACGGCTCCGACCCCGACGTGCCCCGCGACATCGTGCTCAGCGCGGATGCGCGGCTCGATCTCGCTCGTGTTCGTCTCGTCGAAGGCGCCGTCGAACCGGCGCGGCCCGCGACGGCGCTCAGCGTCAGCACCGCGACGTTTCGTCCCAACGGCTGGCTCGTCGGCGCGGGCACTCTACCCGACGGCCAGATCTCGGCGCGCGTGCGGCTGATCGAGGCGGGCGTCACGGTCACCCCGGGCGGTGCGCCCGCGACGGGGACCCCCGGTGCCGATGTCTCGGCGGGCGGCCTCGGCATCAAGCCCTGGCTGCGGCTCGTGGATGCCTCGGTCGACGCCTCTCTCGTGCGCGAGGCGATCTCACTCGGCGACGACGGGCTACGAGAAGCCCTCGATGCAGTGCTGGCCGAACTGCGATCGGCGCCCGCCAACCCCGCAGCGCAAGCCGTACTCGACCTGCTCGAGGCGGCCGGTGCGACGATCGCCACCACGGAAGGGCCGCGCGCGTCGATCCAGGGCATCACGGATCTCGCGACGGTGCCGATCCGCACGCTGACCGAGCGCCGCGCCGCGCTGGGGGCGTGGCTGCGCGGCACCCTCGGCGATCCCGACACGACCGGCATCGACCTCGGCGGCCTGGACGCGGGCGCGCTCTCGATCACGCTGCCCGAACTGCCGCTGCGCCTGAGCCTCGACGACACCACCATGGTGGTCCGCCTCGAGACCGTGGAAGACATCACGCTCACCGAGCCCTTCCAAGTCGGCGGGCACATCGACTTCGACACCCGGACTCTCGCGGCGACGCTCGACGTGTCCCTCTTCGCGGGGCCCACAGTGCTGCGTCGCACAACCGACGGCACGATCACGGTGAGCGGCGCCCCATACATCGCGAGCCCGATCGTGATGCGGCCCTTCGACGGCGCGGTGCTGCAGTCCCGACTAGTCGAGCTCATCCCCGATCTCGCGGTGTCTGCCGTGGTGACCGCTGTGCTCGGCGACATGGCATCGAGCGGCATCTCGGTGCCGCCCATCAGCGCGCTCGTGCGCGACCCCGTCGGGTGGCTGAGCAGCACGGCCGCGCTCGGCACGGCCACGGGACTGCTCGACGGCGACACCATCAACGACCTCCTGCGCACGATCGCCGGGGCCCTGGGCCTCGACGACGCCCTGGGTCTGGCTCTTCCCGGCGGGTTCCTGCTCACGGCCTCTGGGAGCGACCCGCTGCACGTGCAGCTGTCGGGCGCGTTCGTCGAGGACTCCGACGTCGTCAGCGCCACCGTCCGGCTCGGGCTCGACCTGCGCACGGCCGGTCCGGTGCCGGACGACGTGCAGGTGACGCCGGCCGGCGACATCACGATCGACCTCACGCTGCCGGGCGACTGGGGCGACCTCTCGATCGCGTTCGGTGTCGCCGCGTCGGGCGTACGGCTCGTCGTCACGCCCGACAACGTCGGTCAGATTCAGCTGCTGCCGACCGTCACGGGGCTCGGCGAACTGCTCGGAACGGCGGGCGCGGCGCTCGTGCCGAAGGTGCTGCAAGAGATCACGGATGCGCTCATGCCGAACGCGCCACACCCCGTGCTCGACATCGCGCTGCAGATCGCCGAGGCGCTCGGCATCTACGACCCCGCTGCCGGCGGATTCGTCGGCGCCGGGCAGGCGGCGCAGCTGCGGAGCATGCTTGACCCCGACTGGCTCCAGGCGCAGGTGACCGATCCTGCGCTCATCATCGGGCACATCCAGAGCCTCTTCCCGAGCGGCGCCAACCCGGGCGTCATCCCGCTGCCCGCCGGTCACCGGATCACCCGCGTGGAAGACCGCCTGCGGTGGGAGATGGACCTCTTCGCCGGCAGCGTGCTCGGCGCCGAGCTGGGCTGGGCCGCCGCCGGACACCCGCAGGTGCTCGTGTCGCTCACGGGTTTCGACACGGGTCCCGTCACGATCGGCGAGGCCCGGCTCGGCTACCTCGATGACTTCGAGGGGCTCGTGCAGGCACGGCTCGAGGTCGGCGATCCGATGGACTGGTTCACCCCCGAGGTGGCGTTCAGCCTCGTCGGCGACCGGGTCGGCCTGCGAATCCTCCCGCTGGGTGACGAGGCGGCGGACCAGGTAGCGGTCGTGCTGGTGCCGGTCCCCGACCTCACCCTCACCCCCGAGGGAGGACTGCGGCTGGCGGGTTCGTGGCTGCTGCCGCTCGTCATCCGGTATGTCATCCCCCAGCTCGAGGCGCTGCTCGAGCAGGTGCTGTGGAGCGACGGACCGAGCGCTCGGGATCTCCTGGCCGGAGCCGGAATCATCACGAGCGCCACGGGTCCGCTGCGCATCGTCGCGCGGTTCCCCGAGCCGCCCGTCATGGGCATCGGCGCCCTCGAGGCCGCGCTGTCGGGCGTCGGCGTGCAGCTCACGGAGGGACTCGACCTCCAGTTCGCCGAAGACGACGGTCGTCTCGGCATCCGTCTGCAAGGAGCCGTGACCATCCCCGGAGACGTGTCGGTCACGATCCTCTTCGGCGAACAGCAGTGGATCGGCGACGACGCCGGCATCACCGCTTGGGTGATCGGCCCCTCGCACACCCCGGCCATGCCGATCGCCCCGGCCCCTGGCCTCGACGTCATCGGCGTGGGCCTGCGCATCTCGGGCGCCGACGACGATCACCCGCTGTTCGGCGGCGAGGAAGACAGCGTCGTACAGCTCGGAGGCATCGGCGCGATGTTCTTCGGCAACTTCGCATTCTGGGACCCGGCGACCAGTCAGGCGACGTTCGCCGTTGACAGCTTGGGTGCCGCCGTGGAGTTCGACAACACCGCCATCCGAGTCAACGGCAGCGACGGCGACTCGTTCGTCGCGAAGCTCATTCCGCAGGAGCTCGGCGCGGGCTTCACCATCGCCGTCGCGTACCGCAACGATCGACTGGAGGTGCACGGCGGGCCAGGCGACCTCGAGAACGGCATCCAGCTCACCTTCCCGTTGAACGTCAACGTCTTCGACGTCATCCTGCTTCGCGAGCTGTACCTCGCTGCCGTCTTCGGAGACCGCACCGACATCGTCGCTGCGCTCTCGGGCAATGCTGAACTCGGCCCCATCGCCGTCACGGTCGACCGCGTCGGACTTCGCGTCACGATCTCGGGCTCGGGTGCCGTGCTGTCGTTTAAGGCACCCGACGGCTTCGGATTCTCGCTGGATGCCTCGACCATCCGTCTCGGCGGCTTCCTGCTCGTCGACGAGGCGCGCGGCCGGTACGTCGGCGCGCTCGAGATCGCGGTGCTGCAGAAGTTCTCGCTCACCGCGATCGGGATCATCACCACCAAGAGGCCCGACGGCTCACCAGGGTTCTCGCTGTTGATGCTGATCACCGTGACGCTGCCGGTGCCGATCCCGCTCGGCTACGGGTTCTTCTTCGCGGGTGCGGGTGGCCTTCTGGGGCTCAACCGCGGCATGGATGTCGACCGTATCCGCGATGGCCTCCGCACCGGCACGGCCGACTCCATCCTGTTCCCCACCGACATCATCAACCGCATCGACGTGATCGTGCGCGACCTGGAGGAGGCCTTCCCCGCGCAGGAGGGTCACTTCCTCATCGCCCCGATGGGCATGATCACGTGGATGAACCCGGCGCTGGTCACGCTCAAGATCGGCATCATCCTCGAGATCGCCCCGCAGCCGAACATCGCCCTGCTCGGGGTGCTGCGCCTCGCGCTGCCCACGCCCGACGAGGCCGTCGTCGACCTCAAGGTCGCCTTCATCGGCGGTATCGACATTGGCGCGAGCCTGCTGTACTTCAACGCGGCGATCTACGACTCGTTCATCGGCTACGCCGACTTCAAGCTCAGCCTCGAAGGCGACATCGCGATCCGGCTGTGCTGGGGTGCCAAGCCCGATCTGGTCGTTTCGATCGGCGGCTTCCACCCGAGCTACAAGCCGGCATCCCATCTGAAGCTCCCGGCCATGCGCCGGCTCACGCTGTCGCTGCTGAAGGGCAACCCGCGTCTCACGCTGAAGCTGTACTTCGCGGTGACGAGCAACACGATCCAGTTCGGCGCCCAGCTTGCGTTCTTCGTCGGCGTCGACGGGTTCTCGATCAGCGGCGATCTGGGCTTCGACGTGCTGGTGCAGTTCGTGCCGTTCCTCATCGAAGCGCACATGTGGGGCAGGCTCGCCGTCACGGCGGGCGGCACCGACGTCTGCTCGATCAAGTTGGATCTGCAGCTGCGCGGGCCGACGCCCTGGTACGCGCACGGCACCGCGAGCATCGGCTTCCTGTTCTTCTCGATCAGCGTCGAGGTCGAGGCCAGGCTCGGCGACGCGCACGAGACGAGCATCCCGGCCGAGCCCGTGCTGTCGAAGCTGCTCGATCAGTTCCGCGATCCGCTCAACTGGACCGCGTCCCTCGCCGCATCCGCGTCGGTGGGCGTGACGCTGATGCCGCTTCCGAGTGGTGCTCTCGTCGTGGATGCCGCCGGGCTGCTGTCGGCGCAGCAGAACCTCATGCCGCTCGAGACCGACATCGGTCTCGTCGGCAAGACCCCGCCGAGCGATGTGCAGCGGGTCTCGATCACGGGGCTCACGTTCGGCACCACTTCGCCGCAGCCCATCACGTTCGCCGATGTCACGGCGCCCTTCTCACCCTCGACGTTCGCGGGCTCGACCAGCACCAACCCCGACCTGCTGACGGCTCCCGCCTTCGAGGATCGTCCGAACGGCGTGCGGGCGAGCTCCGGAGAGTCGCTTGAGGCGGACTTCGTGCTGCACCACCCGCAGGCCTTCGAGATGATCGTGATCGACGACCCGGATCCGGGCGCGCCGACGCCGCCCGCCGTGCCGGCGAATCCGAAACTCATGTTCTCGAAGCTCATCGCCGGGGGCGCGATCGCGAACTCGGCCGGGTCGCGCCTGCAGGCCAAGCTCAACGAGGGAGGCAGCGTGCGGCAGGCGGCGGTCACCGAACAGCTCTTCGCCGTGACGGCCAAGGACTCGCTCGCGCCCGTCGGTGCGGCGGGCGAGCCTGTGGCCGAGACCGTGCTGCTCAGTCGCACCGACGCCGAGCAGCGACTTGCGAACATGCCCGCCGACGGGCGCCGTTTCCAGATCGTCCCGGGGGTGCAGGTTGGCCTTTGAACTGCCCGAGTACAGCTTCCTGCCGTGGTCGCGGCGGGGCATCGCGACGCGGGTCGACCAGGTCGACCACCTGGGAAGCACCCCGAATGCGGGGCCGAAGGATCGCGCCACGCTGACGGCATCCATCACGCTCGAATCTGTCCCGATTCCGGGTGCCGCACCGCTCGCGCCCGCCGCCGTCAGCCAGCAGGTGTCGCTCGTCGGCCCGGGTGACATCAAGAACTTCCGACCGGATACCGTGCTCCGCGTCATGCCCGTGGCCGGCAGCGTCAGCGCCAGCCCGGGTGAGCTCGCGTACGTCGAGTTCTACGACGAGGACTTCCCGTGGCGGTACACCCCCGCCCGCGCCACGGTCGACCACAAGTTGCGGCCATGGGTGGTGCTGCTGGTGCTCGCGGAGGGGGAGTACTCGCTCACCCCCGTACCCGGTGAGGTCGCGATCCTCACGGTGAAAGACGCTGCGCCGCTGCCGAGCCTCAGCGAGACATGGGCGTGGGCGCACGTGCAGACGAGCGGCGACCTCCGCGGCGGCGACGCCGGGGACAAGCTCGACGCGAAGGTGACGCAGGCTCCCGATCTGGCACTGTCGCGGCTCATCAGTCCCCGCCGGCTCGACCTCAACATGGGGTACCGCGCATTCGTTGTGCCGGCCATGGAGGCCGGCCGGCTCGCGGGCCTCGGCTCGCCGGCCGCGCCAGGCACGATCCCGGCGCAGCAGCCGTCGTGGGGGCAGGGGCAGCCGCGCGTGTTCCCCGTGCTGTTCGACTGGAGTTTTCGCACCGGCGAACTCGCCGACTTCGAGGTGCTCGCGCGGCGCCCGAGGGCCTTCCGGATCGAATCCGGAGCGTTCGGCACGCGCGATCTCGACATCTCCGACCCCGGCGCCGGTGTCGAGGTGCCTGCGGGCACCACGGTCGGCTTCGAGGGTGCGCTTGCTCCGGTCGCCTTTGACAGCCGCGTCACGTATCCCGCATCGCCCGGAGCGCCCGTCATCAACCAGTTGCGCGAGGTCGTCGACCTCTCGGTCGAGTTCCGCGACAGCGGCGCGGACGGTGGCGAGGACCCGATCGTGACGCCGCCGGCGTATGCGCGCAAGCACGCGGGCCTGGAGCGCGTCGCGGATGCCACCACGCCCGACACTCGCTGGGTGGCCGAACTGAATCTCGACCCGCGCAGCAGGGCCGCCGCGGGGCTCGGCGCCGAGATCGTGCGCCTGCGCGACGAGGAGTACATGGAACGTGCCTGGGCGCAGGTGGAGCAGCTGGGTGCCGTCAACCAGCGCCTGCGCGAGGCTGATCTCGCCATCACCGCGAGCGACCGGGTCTACGTCAAGCACATCTCGCACTCCAGTACCGACCGGCTCATGGGCCTGAGCGCCGGGGTGCAGTCCGCGCTCCGCGCCGCCAGCACTGGCGATACGACGGTCCGCGGCGTGATGGATGCGAGTCGCGTACCGGCGGCCGCGCAGGCGCCCGCCTTCCGGCGGATCACGCGCCCGGCTCGCCCGCTTATCCAATCGCTCGCACCGGGATCCGTGATCGAAGCCGGGCTCATCGGCCACCTCAACACGTTCGCCGTCTCGGCCGCACCCGACATACCCGAACCCGTGCTGGGCGTCGCGCCGACGCTCGTGCAGGCCGCGGTCGCGGCGGTGGCGGCCCAGGTGCCGCACGGCCGCGACGCGTTCCCCGTGCTGGCGGGGACCGAGGTGGAAGCCCGCCGGGGCGCCGGCACGCTGGCGGGGACGACCCTTGCGCAGCTGCGCGCGGCCATCCGCGCCCGGATCGACCTGGAGTTCCCGGCAGCCGTCGCCGCCAATGCCGAGATGCGCGCCGAGGCCATCGCCCTCGGCGACTCTCTGACGACGCTCACAATCGGAACCGGGAGCGATCCCGCTCTGCTGTCGCTGCCCGACGCGACGTTCACCCAGTACTACGGGCCTAACATCGACGGTAAGAACTACCTCGGTGTTGTCATCGCTCGCGGTGCTACCACGACGTTCACGGCGCTCGCCCAGACCGCCGACTTCGACAATGCCAGCAACTTCGCCGCGGCCCTCTCCGACTTCTCCGCGCTCGCCACATCGCGGCCCATCCCGACACCGGCCGCGGCGCTCACGGCGCCCGACACCTTAGCCACGCAGGTGGCGATGCAGCTGCGGCCGCTCGTGGCGATGATCGCGCGGGTCGCGACCGTGGTGGAGGACGTGGATCTGGATGTGGATCTCGCCAACAACCGCCACCTCACCCCCGTGATGGCGTACCCGACGTTCGACGACCCGCTGTTCGAGCCGCTGCGGGTGCTCGGCCAGGACTACATCATCCCCAACATCGCCGATCTTCCCGCCGAGTCGATCGCGCTCATGGTGCCCAACGTGCGCTTCATCGAGGCGATGCTTGCCGGTGTCAGCACCGAGTTCGCCCGGGAGCTGCTGTGGAACGAGTACCCGACCGATCAGCGTGGCACGTACTTCCGCCGGTTCTTCGACGCGGCCGATGCCGGCGACACGCGGCCGCCCGATATACCGGAGCTCCACCGCTGGAGCGACGACCTGGGTGAGAACTCGCCGCAGCTGTCGGGCCTGCTGGTGCTAGTCGTCCGTGCGGAGCTGCTCGTGAAGTTCCCCGACACGATCGTGTTCGCCCAGCGCGGCAAGTACGTTGGATCGGGCGCGAGTAGGCCGCGCACGCTCGACCTGAACGGCGAGATCCGCTACCCCGTCGTGCGCGGCGGGCTGGATCCCGACATCTCGCTGTACGGCTTCGAGATGACGCCCGCTGAGGCGGCGGGCGATGACACCGACGCCGGCTTCTTCTTCTGCTTCATGGAGCGCCCGGGGAGGCTCCGCTTCGGGCTCGACGTCGACGAAGACGCCACGACGCCGCCTCCCGCCCTCGCCAGCTGGAAGGACCTGAACTGGAAGCACCTGCAGCTGCTGGCGGGTCAGGTGCCCGCCCAGGTGCTCGTCGGGGCGAACGCAGGGCTCACACCGGCCACGGGCGGGCTTCCGGCCTGGGGGCTGACATCGGCCCACATGGCATCGATCCTCTGCCAGAACCCGGTGTGGCTCGCCAGGCACGCCACCGACATGCTGCCCGTCGACTGATGCCGAGGGAGGGACGGATGCCATGAGCACGAGCGCTATCGATTGGTCGACGTTGACCACCGACTCCACCACCGCGGCCGCGGTGAACGCGCTCGGCGCGCTCGCGGCGGGCTTCGACACGGGCGTGCCCGCGGTGCTCATGCCGGTGCGGGTCGAGACGCGCTTCACGACGGCCGAGGTGCCGGACGTGGCCGATCACTTGGGCGATCTGATCGACAGCCTGAGCAAGCTCCATGCGGTCCTCGAGCGCCTGCGCGGGCGCCAGTACGCCACGGCGCTCGTGGGCAATGTACGAGAGAAGGCGATCATCAAGGCGACGGTCGAGGAGCCGCTCTACAAGGCGACCGACACCGACCTGGCCGCCGTCGGTGCGCAGCTCGAAGCGATGCAGGAGCAGCTGGAGCAGCCGATCCTCACCGGCACGGCCGAACAGCAGAAGCAGCTCGCGAAGATCGTGCCGGCGGTGCGCGAAGGCTTCACTGCAGCGCGCACAACAATCGCGTCGCTGCGGTCAGACTTCCAGCGCGAGCAGTACACGGCGCAGCTCGACGCGCTGGATTCCGCCACCGCGGCCGTCCTCAAGGCGATCGACGGCCGGGTCACCCCAGCCATCACGTTCATTGGCCAACTCGGCCTGCGCACCGGCGCGCAGGCCGCGCGCGAGCTCGGCCGCACTCCCGCGGGCAGGCCGCTGCGGCCCGAGGTGCTGACTCGACGGGATGCTGCAGCCCCTGCGGTGCGAGCGGGTGCATCGCCACAGCTGCCCGGCGCGGCGCGCGCGACATCCACGCCCGTCAGGCGGATCGTGATCGACGACGGCACCGCCGCTGCCGCCCTCGGGGCAGAGCGCGTCGTGCGTGTCGAGCGATCGCAGCTGGTCGCATCAGCCGAAGCGGCCGAGCTCATCGCCGGTCGGCTGGCCGATCCGATGGCGGCGCTCGACACCGACCTCCACGCCGCTGCGGCAGGGATCACGGTGCTGCCCGGTGCGGTCAAGGTCGACCTGCTGGCGAAGCTCGACGCCGCGGCCGGCCGCAAGGGCGCGGCCGAGCTTCGCGTCGAGATCGAGGCGACGCCGAGCGATCGGGCCGACCTCGACAAGAAGGTGCCGAAGCGTCCGGCGGGGACCGTGTTCACGGTGGCCGGTGCGACCACGACCGTGCACCAGCTGCTGATCCGCGTCTACCCCGAGTCGCTCGCAGTCGACACTCACGAAGAGGAGCTGACCGAGACCGAGCGCAGCGACGGGACCGCGTTCTGGGCGGAGACGGCCGCCGCGTCGACCGAAGAGCTGCGCAAAGGAGCCTGGCGAGGGCTCTGCATCGGTCGTAGCACGCATCGCGCCGCATGGATCGCCCGCGTCACGGCTCCGGTTGATCCCGCCGACACCGCGCCGACGGCCGGAGCCCTCGCGGCGACCGCGATCGACGGTGCGCTCACGGTGCTCGAAACGCGGCTGGCGGAGCTCGACAGCGACACCACGCCGACGCGCGAGGGTCCGATCCGCATCGAGCGGCCGCCCGGACCGCTGCGGCCGGTCGTGCCACGACCGGCCAAGACGCTGACCGCACGCCAGCTCGCCGCGGTCGCGAAGGCGCTGCAATCGCTGGAGTCGTCGATCGAGGGCGCCGCGGCGGCACTGCCCGAAGCCCCGATCGGCACGATCACTGCCCGGCTGCAGACCCAGATGGCGGTTGTCGAGGGACTGCCCGCGGTGTTCTCGAACATGCCGCCAGATTGGCTGCGCCAGCTCGGCAGACTCGCCGAACGCGTGCCCCGCATCCCGATCGAGCCCGTTCCCACGCCGACGAGTCCGGACGTCGGCACCCGCACGGGCACTTGGACGCGCGCGGCATCGTCGACGGTGCTGCCCGACCGTTTCGCGGTCTTCACCGTCACAGACGGCAAGGCGGGCAAGGTCGCTGCGGGCAAGCCGATCCCGGTCGATCTGAAGCTCGGATTCGACCCCGGCGGCGACACGTTCAGTCTCGACGACGACGGAAACCTCGTGGTGCCCGACTCCATCCACTGGATGACCGACTTCGACGAGGCGGAGGCCAAGGGGATGGCCCTGCGTCTCACGATCTCGGCGCAGGAGGCGGCGCGCGGCTTCGACGAGCTGCTCGTCCTCGGCCTGTCGGGCGGCGACGCCGCAGACGGCGAGTCCCGGCTGACGGCCATGCTCGACGCGCACCACTACACGGCCCAGGGCTTGTCGCTGCTGCCAATCGGCACGCCGACCAACAACACGGAAGACGACCTGGCCGGGCTCTCGACCACCGACGACCCCGACCGGGCGTACCCGATCGAGCGCGGGGCGTCGCTCGCGACCAGCACGCCCGACTCCGACGGCCGCCGGCTCGCGACGGCGCTAGGTGTCGATGTCGACGTCGTCGCGCATGTGGCGGGCGCCGACGGAACGGACGCGCAGGACTCACTGCTGACGAACCGCGCACTCTACCCCGGCACGATCGGTCATGCGCTGGAGGAGCTGACGTCGGGACTGATCAGCCGCGACGCCCGCGACCGCCTGCGCGCGTACGCGCTGGGCGACGTCTCGGCGCGCGGCCTGCTTCCGGCCATCAGGGTCGACGATCAGCCCTATGCGCTGCTGCCGGCGGTTGCACTGAGCCGCTTCCGCACGGATGTGAGGGATGCCGGCGCCTCCGGCGCAGCGGCGAAGCAGCAGCGGTTCGACGACACGCTGCTGGCCCTCTTCCGCCAGCTGCACGATGACTGGTCCGACCTGCGCATCGGCGCCGAGGGTCGCCCCGGCGTGAAGCACGCCCACAGCCGGGAGGTCGGTCAGCCCGGCTTCGATGCGCAGCAGCACTTCCTCGGGATGTTGGGCCTCGAGTCGTCGTCAGTGGAGTCGAGCTACCGCTTCTCGGTGAACGTGGCGGATCGCGGCGGCGTGCGCGGGCAGCCCGATCTCGGGCTGGGCTTCGGCATCCCACCCGCCGACGGATCCGCCGCGAGCACGACGGCCGAATTCGGACCCTTCGCCCTCATGGAGCACCTCGAGAGCGTACTGCGCATCGCGCTGCAGCTGCCTCCGGCCTCGCGGCCCAGAGACCCTGTGACCCGGCTGCTATCGGACGATTGGGATCCTGTGCTCGAGCAGCTCACGACGTCGCGCGCGTACGGACTGCGGCTGCTCAACGGGCTGTGGCCGCTGCACGGCGCCGTCTCGGCTGCACCGGTCGCCGCGACGCCGGGTACCGGCACCTCGATCCTGAACCTGCTCACCCAGACGCTGTCCGACCTCCGCGCTCGCACCGAGGAAGACCTCCACAACGTGGGCCTGGCCGAGCTGCTGGTACGGCACGCACTTCTCGCCGAGGCGCGGCGTGCAGCGGCCGACATCCTCGTCTCTCGGGGGATGCTGTCGGAGGAGGCGCTCGCGAACCTCGGCACGTCGAGCCTGTACCAGACCTGGTCGGGCGGGACCATCTCGCGCACGTCTGCGTGGGGGCTGCTGTTCACGAGGGTCAACAGGCTCGCAGAGCTGGCCGATGCCGCCGTTCCCGTGCCGGTCGACCTCGACAACCGCTTCATGGCCGATGTCGTCGCATCGCCGCGACCGGCCGTCACGACGGAGCATCGCACGGCGATCACGGCGTTCGCCGGGTTGCCGGCCGACCGCATGACCGCGCTCACGCGCGAGCACCTCGATCTGTGCAGCTACCGGCTTGATGCCTGGATCGGCGGTCTCGCGCATCGGCGCCTGCGGGCGCTGCGCACCGCCAAGCCGCGCGGCGCCCAGGTGGGCGCCTACGGATGGGTCGAGAACCTCACGCCCTCACCGACCGCACCGGCTGCGACCGGCGTCCCGGCAGCGCTCGCAGGCCTGTCCGGTAAGCCGCTCATGCCGGACCCCTCGGGCGAGGGATTCATCCAGACACCGTCGCCCACCCACGCCGTCACCGCGGCGATCCTGCGTGCGGCCTACCGTTCGCAGACGGCGGAGGGATCGTTCGGCAACGAGATGTCGGTCAACCTCTCGTCGGACCGCGTGCGGGTCGCGCTCTCGCTCATCGACGGGGTGCGCGCCGGCAACGACCTCGGCGCACTGCTCGGCTACCGGCTCGAGCGCTACCTGCACGAGTACTACGCGCGACCCGACACACCCCACGTGGTGGAGCTCGACTCGACGATCTTCCCGCTGCGGCGGGCCTACCCGACGATCGCCGCGGTCGATCCGGCTGCGGCCGCTGTGACCGAGCCGACCCGGTTCGTCGTCGACGGCCTGGCGCTCGTGCGCACGATCCTCGACTGGATCGAGACGAACGATCCGGCAGCGGAGGGCACGTTGTTCCAGACGCTCTCACTGCACCCGGGCGCGTATCCGTGGGGAACCAAGCCCGGCGCGCTGCCGCCGCGCACCGACACCGACAAGCTGATCGGCGTGTTCCGTGGGATCGACTCGATCGCCGATGCCCTCGATGCCCTCGGGGATCTCACCACCAGTGAGACTGTGCACCAGCTGGTGCGTGGCAACCACGCCCGCGCGGCCGCCGTGCTCGCCGCGCTGTCGGAGGGCACGGCCATCCCGCACCCCGAGGTGACCGATACTCCCCGCACCGGCCTGCCAGTCAGCCACAAGCTCATCCTGCAGCTGCCGACCTTTCCTGCCGAGCCCGTCACCGGGCCCGTCGGCTGGGATGCCGTGCCGATGACTCCGCGCGCGTCCCTCGAGCCGTCCGTCAATCACTGGCTCGGCGGCCTGCTCGGCGACCCCGCCCTCATCCGGGTGAGGCTGAACGCCGACGGAATGGCTCCCGGCTCGGCGCTGCCCGAAGTGTCGCTCGCAGCCTTCGGCCTCCAGCCCCTCGACCTCGTCGCGATGCTCGCCGACGGGTTCGACTCCGCCGTGGGGGCACTCACCGCGCGGGTGCTCGACACCCGGCGGCCGGCCGACCTGCCACCGGACCAGCCCGGTGTGGTGCTGGCCGACGGGCCGCAGACCACCGAGACCGACGGGTGGCGCATCGAGTCGCTCCGGGCGTCCGCGTGGGGGCCCGGCATCCGGAGCATCACGGATGTCGCACCGCTGCTGGAAGCCGCGGCAGACCTGCTGGGCACGGCGAAGGCCGCGAATGCGTCGGACTACGCGGCACCCGAGTTCACGGCGATCGCCGGTGACGGCATCGACGTCGACGACCTGAGGGTGCGTGTGCAGCGGTTGCTCGATGGTGCGACGGCTGATGCCCTGCGGCTCGCTCAGCTGCTCGCCGAGGCCGGCGCGCCCGATCCGGCCGTGCTCGACGGCGATCCCGCCGTCTGGCTCGGCGCGGTGCGCGTACGCGTGCCCGGCGATCCCGCTGCGGAGCATCCGAGCGCGTGGCTGCCGACGTTCGAGCTCACGACGGGCACGCCCACCGAGCTCGCCGAGCGGCTGGCCCGGCTCGACGCCTTCTGGAGCGGCCGCGATGCCTGGCGCACGGCCGCCGCCGCGGCGCAGGCCTACGGCATCCGCGTCGGCCTGCCGCGGCGCTACCTCTCGCGCACGCAGGTCAGCACCGAGCTGCTGCAGTCGGCCGAGGTTGCCTTCCTCGACCTGGCCGCGCGCTGCCGCACGGCATCCGTCACCATCGCCGCCACTCCCGATCCGAAGCCCGCCAACGTGTGGCTGCAGGCGGCGAAGGACCTGCTCGGCGACAGGCTCACTGTGGTGCCGAAGGTCGGGCTCGATCCCGTGCGTGCCGGTCTGCAGACTGCGCTCGACGCGGACCTCGTAAGGGCCGACGACCTCGACGGCTGGCTCGAGGGTGCTGCGGCGGTGCGCCGCGGCGCCGCCGACCTCGCCGACGTGCAGGTGCTGACCGAGGCGCTCGGCGCCGGTTCGCTCGACGGCGCCGTCGCCCAGCTGCCACACGTCGACGGAGACCCGTGGCTCGGCGGTGCACTCGCGGACCCCACCGAGCTCACCGGAAAGGTGAGCGTCGTGATCTACGGTGCGGGCGACCTGCCCGCCGTCGGCGCTACCGGGACCGCGCTGCTCGTCGATGAGTGGAGCGAGACTGTGCCGTACCGCGACGAGATCACGGGCGTGGCGCTGCACTACGACCAGCCCGATGCGACGGCACCGCAGGCGATCCTGCTGGCCGTGCCGCCGGTGCGCGACCAGGCGTGGACGCTCACCGACTTCGCCGCAACTCTGCACGACACCCTCGAACTCGCTCGCAACCGCATGGTCGAGTCGGAGCACATCGGCGCGAGCCGTTACGGCCAGCTGCTGCCGTTGCTCGTTGGCGAGGTCGTTCCGCATGCCGCCGGCACGGCCGACGTGGGCGACCGCGTCATCCTCGACTTCCACCAGAACAACCCCTAGGAACCCGCGATGGCCTTCATCTCAGCGACATGCGAACCGCTTCGCATCTGGTCCCGGCTCGAGCCTCGAGCCCGGCAGGTCGACTTCGCGGGAACCCTCGCGGCGAAGATCGCCGACCCGATGTTCATGCTGGGGCGGCAGTGGCAGTTCGGCGAGTTCGCCGGCGCCGACGCCGGCTCGGCCATCTTCGCGACGATTGCCCGTCAGGTGAACCCCATGGCGATCCCCGGTGCGGGCCCCGACGATGGCGTCGACACGATCATCGAGCGACTGCCCATCACGTTCCCCTTGATCGTGCGAGCCCGGCTGGGGCGGACGCTCCTCAGCCGGCTCGACGCGGCGGTGGCGGCATCCGGTGCCGCTCCGGCCGGCTATGGCCGGCAGGAGATGCGCGAGATCTTCTTCCGGTTCTTCGGGCCTCAAGACGTCGAGCCGACCGACCCGGTCGCTGCCGCGCGTGACCGCACGGCGCCGCGCGCGGTCCGGGCGCGCCACGCTCTGCGCGGACGCAGCGTCGACGGGGTGCGCGTCTACGAGTTCACGCGTCCGGATCTGACCGTCGCGATGTTCCCCGCCGAGTTCGCCGGCGCCCTGCCGCCGAGCCTGCTGACTGTCGTGCGCGATGTGCTGCTCGAGTTCCGCATGTGGTTCGAGAACACCTATCAGCAGCCTGGCGCGGGCACGGGGCCCAGCCGGTGGGAGGGCGACCAGCTGGAGTATGCCGTCAGCGGCATGGTCTCGCGCGGAACCACGACGACGACGGTGGACGCGGCCGAGCACCAGGGCGGACACCTCGATTGGTACTCGTTCGACCAGGGCGCCACACGGCCAGCGGCGGGCGATGAGGCGAGCGCCATGACCGTCGACGTCCGCACCGTGATCCCGACACCTGCGGAGTATCCGGGCATGCCGAAGCCCCGATGGTGGCAGTTCGAGGACGCGGCGGTCGATCTTGGAAAGCTCAGCGCCAACGCCACCGATGCGGCGCGGATCGTCGTCAGCGAGTTCGCCCTGCTCTATAGCAACGACTGGTTCACTATCATCTGTCGGCAGCCGGTCGGAAGCGTCGCCGAGCTTCAGGGTGTGATCGTCACCGACACGTTCGGCTGGCGCACCCTCGTCAAGCCGATGGTCGAGCCCGCGGGGTCCGACTGGACCGGATGGGACGCTTTCAGCCTCTCGCCCAGGCCCTCGGGCGCCGCGCAGGCACCGATGCCGCAGCACCTGTTCGTGCCTCGCACACTGCCGCAAATCACCGACGGCGAACCTCTGGAGCAGGTCGTGTTCGTGCGCGACGAGACCGCCGACATGGTGTGGGCGATCGAGCAGCGCATCCCCGACGGGCTGGACATGTCGCGGGATGCTGCCGAAGCATCGCGTCGCATACGGCAGCAGCTCGACCCGACCGCCGATGCCGCATCCGGTCCGGTCGTGCCGCACGACGGCACACAGGCTGTGCCCCTGCGCTACACGCTGCAGACCGAGGTCGCCGAGAACTGGATCCCGTTCATCCCGGTGCACATCGAAGGCCAGCTGCGCGCGATTCAGCTGCAGCGCGGCACCATGCGCCGCACGATCGGCCACGAAGACACGCTCATCAGGCCCGTGACCTCGATCCTTCGCGGCGGCATTGACGAGCACGACAACCGCGTCTCACCGTACTACGTGCACGAGGAGGAAGTGCCCCGGGCGGGGGTCCAGGTGCAGGGACTCCTGCGGCGCGCCCGCCGGTGCGACGGGACGCCGGTCGTCTGGCACGCGCGGAGGGTCACGACGGGCCGCGGCGAGGCGCGGTCGGGGCTCGCGTTCGACCGCATCACCTGATAACAGGGGATGGATGCCGGCATCCGCATGTCTTCGTCGTGCGCTCTGATCGCAGGGAGGGACCTTGACAGCGGGAGGGACCTTGACAGCGCCTCTGGCCCGCCAGAAGATAGAGGCACCAAAGGCAGTGCAGTGCACACTCGAATTTGAGACGAGGGATACGGAAGAATTTCCGAGCTGATGGGAGTCCTCCTGGGCGGAAGCTCGCGCGTTCTTCTCTGTGGACACAGAGTTCCGATCTTGCTCACCGTTCAGGGGGCACTTAACCCATGCGCTTCATCGTTCTGAGGGGTCTGCCGGGCGTCGGCAAGACCGCCATGCTCGAGCGACTGGCCCTTGCGGGTGAACAGGTCATCGATCTCGAGGGGCTGGCGGGTCACCGCGGCTCCAGCTTCGGACGCGTCGGACTCACGTCGACCGAGCCGACCAAGCTGGAGTTCGACGCCTTGGTCTCTTCGGTCCTCGCGGCGTGCGACCCCGAGCGGCCGGTGTGGCTCGAAGACGAGGGACCGCACATCGGCCGGCTGTGGCTTCCCGACGAGATCGTGAGCGGGATCGTGACGGCCCAGACAGTCGACCTGTCTTGCCCGCTCGAAGTGAGGGTCGCGCGGCTCTGCGCCACGTACGGCACGGCGGACCCCGACGAGCTGATTGCCGCGACGCAGAAGATCCGCCGCCGGCTAGGCAACAGCCAAACCGACCGCGCGATCAGTCATTTTCACGCCGGTCGGCCCGAAGCGTCGATCCGAGTGCTGCTCGAGTACTTCGACGAGGGCTACGCGCTGCGCGCCGCCGGCGACACTCGTCAGCCGCTGCCCGCCGAGGAGATGCCTGCTGTGCTCCGCGACGGCCGCTGAGGGCCGACCCCGCCTGCTCCTCGTGCGTCGTTCCCTCGCTGGCTCGCCGAAAGATCACTCTGATCACGTCACCTGCGTGCGGGTTCCGGTGACCCAGCAGGTGACCCAGCATGGGAACGATGACGGATGCCGCGCGGCGGGTCGGGCGGCTGCGAAGCGCGTCGTCTCGATGGGCGACCGCATCGCGGGTGAGCAGATCGTGCAGTGCTGGACGTGCCGCTACTGCCTGGCGGGCGCCGACTGGATGTGCGCCGTGCACGACATGTTCGGGCTTAAAGGGTTCGACCTGCCATGGCGGAGTCTGTGCTGTGCCCACCGCTCCGCCACGTCCGATTTCGACGAGCTCAACTGGCACACGCGACGGTACGGCAGGGGATCGGGCGGGTACGAGCAATCCAAACTGGCGGACCTGCTGTTCACCCTGGAGTTGCACCGCCGGCTCGACCGGTCCGGGTCGCCGGTGATCGCGACCGCGGCACACTCATAGCCCGGCGCTGAAGAAGGGCGACGCCAGCGAGTAGTGCAGCCAGGCCAGAGGCTACAACCATGGCGTAGGTCATGGCAGCGTAGCTGCTTACTCAGCTTGCGACTGAACGTGAGCCACTAGCTGATCTTATGTGTTGTGATCCAGCGGGACCCGCTTGGGGCTGAATCACGAAGTTCAACCACCGGTGCTTTCCCGCGCCGTGATTATTGAGGTGGGGAGTGGTCTGCCCCTCGCCCTGGTCTGCCCGTTCGCGAGGAAGGCCCGCGCACCCTCGCGGTAGACGGTGAAGTCCAGTCCGTGGATCTGCGCCCCGAGAACCACCAGTACCAGCGCCACCGGCAGCCCGAGAATCAGCCAGAGGAGCTTTGTGCGGGGAGAGGTGCGCTGCTGGGAGCGGGAATCCGCCGTCGATAATGCCATGCCTGCAAGTTTAGATGGAAGGCTCAGGGTGCCGGCGCTGCCCGGCCAGCGCCCGGCCGATGATCCGGGCGCCCTCGGGAAACGCCCCGGGGTTCACGCCCGCGTAGTTCAGCCGCAGGTAGGGGCCGGTCGGTTCGGCCGGGAACCACTCGTTTCCCGCGGCCACCATGACGCCCGCCTGTTCGCAGTCCCGGACAAGCCGCACGACGTCGGTGGCGTCGGGCAGCCGCACCCACAGGTTCAGCCCGCCGCGCGGCAGCGCGGGCAGATGGGCTTCGGGAAGGTGGTCCCGCACCGCTGCGGCGAGGAGGTCGCGGCGCACCCCCAGCTGCTGGCGCAGCGAGCGCAGGTGGGTGGCCCACCCGGGATGGGTGACGACGTCGAGCGCCGCCGCCTGCAATACCCCGCTGACGTACATGGTCTCGGCCTGGACATCGGCGAGGATCCGTTCGCGCGCCGGGCCGCGGGCGATGATGCCGGCAATCCGCACGGCCGGGGACACGCTCTTGGTCAGTGAGCGCAGATAGACCACGTGTCCGCTGTCATCGCGGGCGGCCAGTGGAGCGGCTTCGGAGGTGATGCCGAAGTCATGCGCCCAGTCGTCCTCGATCAGGAAGGCTCCGTGGCGGCGGACGACGTCGAGCACCTGATCCGCCAGCGCCGGCGACCACTGGGCACCGGTGGGATTGGCGAAGGTCGGCTGCGCGTAGAAGGCGCGCGCCCCCGTCTGTTCGAAGGCGCGGACCAGATCCTCCGGGTCGGGACCCTGCGGGCCGGAGGGAATGGGAATGACTTCCACCCCGGCCTGCGCGGCCGCCAGGATCGCTCCCCAATAGGTCGGTGACTCCATGAGCAGCGGCCGCCCGGCGCCGGCCAGGGCGCGGAACGCGGTGCCGAGTCCGCTCTGGCTGCCGGGGAGGACGACGACGTCGGTTGGCACCGGGGGAGCGATTCCGGCCGGTGCGCCGGCGCCGAGTTCGGCGGCGAACCAGGCCTGCAGCTCCGGCAGTCCGGCGGCGGGGGACCGGCTCACGGCGGCGCTGCTGCGGACGGCCCGCGAGAGAGCGGCGCGGACCAGCCGCTCGGGCAGCAGTTCGCGGTCCGGATAGCCCGAGTGCAGAGCAATCACGTCGGCCGGCGTGTTCCGCAGGGCGGTCGAGAGCTGCGGCACGGGATGGGCCGGTGCGCCCAGTGCGGCCGTCTGCCAGCCGTAATCGTTGGGGCGCGCCAGCCGGACGGTCCGGACGAAGGTTCCGACGCCGGGGCGGCTCTCCACGAGTCCCTGCCCGGCCAGGGTGCGCAGGGCCTTCTGCACCGTGACCGGGCTGGCACCGTACTGCGCCACCAGCGCCCGGGTGGAGGGAAGCATCGCCCCGGGTGCCGCCGTCGTAATCCAGGCGCGGAGTTCTGTTGTGATCCGTTCGCTACTGCTATCGTGAGACATGTCACAGCATAGTAGCGCTACTCTCCTGGCAGCACCACCGCTATCGGCTTCACGGGCCGGTCTTGGCTGGGGGCTGCTCGGAGTGGCCGCCTTCTCCTTCACCCTTCCCCTGACCCGGATCGCCGTTGCCGGCGGCGGCCTCTCACCGCTTTTCATCGGCTCCTCCCGGGCGGTCATCGCTGCCCTGCTGGCCGCCGCAGCCTTGGCGCTCACCCGGCAGCGGCTGCCCGGCGGCCGCCAGTGGGCCCGGCTGGCGGTCATTGCCGGCGGGGTGGTGGTCGGCTTTCCGGTCCTGACGTCCTACGCCCTGACGACGGCGCCAGCCAGCCACGGGGCCGTCGTCATTGGCCTGCTGCCCGCCGCGACCGCCGTCGCCGCCGTCCTGCGGGGCCGCGAGCGGCCTCCGGTTTCGTTCTGGTTGATGGCGGGCGCCGGGGCCGCGGCCGTTTTGGTGTTTGCCGCGGTGGCCGGGGGAGGCTTCGGCGGGCTGCACCGGTCCGATCTGCTCCTGATCGGCGCCGTGGCCGCCGGTGCCGTCGGCTATGCCGAGGGCGGGCTTCTTTCCCGCGAGCTTGGCGCCTGGCAGACAGTGTCCTGGGCGCTCGTCCTGGCCTCGCCGGTGATGTTGGTGCTGACCGGCGTCTCCGTGATCCGGCAGCAACCCGGCCGGCACCGCGGCGGAGTGGGCGGCGCTGGCCTATCTCGGCGTCGTCAGCATGTTTCTGGGCTTCTTCGCCTGGTACCGCGGGCTGGCGATCGGGCCGATCGCCCAGGTCAGCCAGGTCCAGCTGGTCCAGCCGGTGCTGACCATCTGCTGGGCGGCGCTGATCCTGAACGAACCGCTCACCTGGCCGACGATGCTGGGCGGAGCGGCGGTGATTGCCTGTGCCGGAGTTTCGGTCCGGGTCCGGCTGCGCCGATAAGAACCGGCAGGTTCAGTCCAGGACCGTTGCGTTTGCCTGCTTCATCCGGTCCGCCAACGCCGGGTTCCGGTAGGGGCCGGGCTGCTCGAGGTGGTCAATAATTCGCCGAATAGTCTCCGGCTCCTTGTTCTGGTTCATCTTTTCCTTGCCCTCGATGCGCGTAATCGGCAGCCGGATTCCCACCGTGCCGCGCACAATCCGGTGGGCGTATTCACTGTTCTCCAGCGTGGCGTGCAGCAGATGCGGTTCCGGCAACGGGGACTCGAAGTGGGTCACCAAGCGGTCCAGGACCGCGAGGTTGTCCTCATCGGAAAGGATTTCCGGGGTTCCCCAGAGATGGGCGGTGGAGAAATTCCAGGTGGGCACGTTGGGGCGGGACCCGTACCAGCCGGGAGAAATGTAGCCGTGCGGGCCGGAGATGATCGCCAGCATTTCACCCGTGCCCAGGCCGTGCCGGACTTCGTCCGGACGGCCCATGTGGCTGAGCAGCACGATGCCCTCGGCCTCTTCATCCAGCAGCACCGGGTAATGCGAGGCAATGATGCCGCTGCCCGGGACATGGCTGACCAGCGTGCACCACGGGTGATCGCGAATCAGTTCCTTAATGGCCTCGATGTCGTCCAACGCGTAGGTCGGGTTGTGCCTCATTGGTCTGCTCCCATGGTTTCCGGCCGGTTGGACCGCTCCCGGGAAAATCTACCCGACCGCAGGGCCAAAGCCGCTGCTTCAGCCCTCCACGTCGTAGACCATGGCGGGGTCGCGTTCGAGGATCCGGTCGCGCATTTCGACCTTGAGGTCCTCCAGATGGGCGAGCTCTGCCGCGGTCTTGTCCGGCTTCGCGGTGAGATTGATGAACTCGTCCGCAACGATGCCGTCGTCGCGGATGATGCACGTGACGCATGCGTCGCCTGCGCTCACCTCGAACACGTAGCGGGCCAGGGTGTTGCCTCGTTCGGCCCGGGCGAGCTCCGGAAGCACGGCGTAGCGCTCCCCGGTGACCGCGCGGGTCACGAGCTCGAAGGCATCCCGGGCGCCGGGGCCGGCGAAGGGAGTGCGCACCCGGATGCCGCGGCGCTCGACCCGGCCGCCCGGGATGCGGGCTGCAAGCTCAGGCAGCGCCCGCCCCAGCGCTGCAAAGGCGTGAGCCACTCCGCCCGGGAAGCCCGGCCCGTGATATTTCATGCAGTCGGCGAAGGTGAAGCTGAGCTGCACCCCGTCCTCCCACAGGGTGAGCGTGCGCTCGGGGTTCGGAACGGCTGACTGGGTGCGTGCGGTCGGTGCTGAATTGCTGCTCATGTCCGGATCTCAATCTTGGTGTCTGGGGGTCTCGGCGGGGGAAAGCCGAACAAAGAACCGTATCAGGACAGGAAATCTCCGGTCTAACTGCCTGGCCTTCGTGGGGTCCATTCCTTCCTGTCCGGCTCTGCCCTGACGGTGTGTCGTCCCGGGCTGCGGCTGACGGCGCTGGCAGGATCGGGCCCATGAAACACATCGGAATTCTGATCTTTGACGGGGTGGAAGAACTCGACGCCGTCGGACCGTGGGAAGTGCTGGCCTACTGGACCCGGAACTTTCCGGAGGACGGATACGACGTCGCGCTGCTCTCGGCTGACGGTGGACCCGTGATGGCGGCCAAGGGAATGCTGCTCACGCCGCACGTCTCCCGCGCCGCCGCTCCGGACTTCGACGTCTTTCTTCATCCGGGCGGCCACGGCACCCGGCCGCTGGCCCGGGATGAAGAACATCTGGAGTGGATGCGCAAACTGCGCGAAGAAGTGCCGCTGATGGCCAGCGTGTGCACCGGCAGCCTCGTGTATGCCGCGGCCGGGCTGCTCACCGGACGCCCCGCCACCAGCTACTGGGACGCGCTGGGTGACCTGGCCGGGCTGGATCCCAGCATCACTGTCCGCCCGGAGGCCCGCTGGGTCGACGACGGCGACGTCGTCACCAGCGCCGGTGTCAGCGCCGGCATCGACATGGCACTGCACCTGGTCCGCCGTCTGGCCGGCGAGCAGCGTGCCCGCGAGGTTCGGCGCGGCATTCAATACGACCCGGAGCCTCCGGTTTAGGGCGGAGGGGTCCGGTGTCAGGGCCAAAGGGCGAGGGGCTGTCCCTGGCCCGGGACAGCCCCTCGCGCGGCGGTACCGCGTGCCGTTAGAAGCAGATCTTCCGAAGATACCGGTAGCCGACTTCCGCAGTCCTCAGCGGTGTGACGTCCGGCTGGTCGTTTTCGACGATGTACTCCTGCGGCTGATGCGCTTTGAAAATGCGTGAGAAATCGATGGTTCCGGCACCCAGATCTGCGAAATCGCCGGTAGCATCGCGGTCCTTCACGTGGTACTGCAGAACCTTCTGCGGTGCCTGTTTAATCGTGTCGATAGCGAACCGGACGGGGTCGGCAGCTCCGACTCCAACACCGCCGGTGACCGCCCAGTACAGGTCGACTTCCAGATGGACCAGCCTCGGGTCGAGGCGGCTTGTGAAAATGTCCCAGGGGGTGAGCCCGCCCCCGAGGTCAGTGGTGAACTCGTGCGCGTGGTTGTGATAGCCGTATTTGATCCCGGCCCTGCGTACGACAGCCGCTTCGGCGTTCATTTGGTCTGCCCACCGGTACCAGTCATCCGCATTGTCGGACGCAAGGTACGGAACAACCATGTACGTCTGACCGAGCGTCTGTGCGTTGGAGATCTTTGTGCGCAGTTCCGCGGGTGTCGCGCTGATCCCTTCGTGGCTGGAAGAGGCCTGAATTCCGACACGCTTCAGGGTTCTCCGCATTTCTTTGGCTGTACGACCGTAGTACCCGGCCAGTTCGACGCGCTTGTACCCGTACCGGGCAAGCTGTTGGAACGTCCTGTCGACATTCTCCTCGGTGATGATCGACCGCAGCGTGTAGAGCTGAATGCTGATGAGCCCCGGGGAAACCCGCCGATTGTCCTTGTGCCCGTGCCCGTGCCCGGGCTTGCCCTGGTGCCCCGGCCCGCGGGCGATGGCAGGAGCCGCCCCGGAACCGGCCAGGCCGACGCCAACGCCCGCGGCGAGTGCTCCGCGGATGAAATTGCGCCGGTCCACCCCCTTCTTCTCGAGAGAACGATTTAGTGCACCTGATGCGTCAAATCCAAAGCACATGCTGTTGCCTTTCTGACAGTAGAACGCATTTTCGCCGCCTCCGTTGGCAAGGGCGAGAACACGCACTGGAAGGTCGCTGGTGCAGTTCACCGAGCTGATCGAGAAAGGCCGCCGTCGCCGACAAGCTGTCCGCAACAACTCGGTACCAGCATTAGGGTCAAGATGTCCGTTTTGTTGTCTGGAACCACTAGCAGGCGCCGGGCCGTACCGTTGGTGGAACAATGGCGGTGACTGGAAATGAGTCCGTCGCATGAGGCTAGGTCGGACTTTTGGTGTCTGTCAAGCAAAAGTCGCCGACGGGACGCCGGGGGAGCTCAGCTGGTACTTGTTTCCGAGAGTCCGGAGACCATGGCGTCGATGCGCTGGGGGGACATGGCGTGGTGAATGGCCAGCATGCTCGCGCCCAGCACACCGGCGTCGAGGCCGGAGCTGGAATGCACGATCTGAAGGTGCTGGGTGGCTAGCGGGACGGTACGCGAGTACACCGTTTCCCGGATGCCGGCGATGAAATGTTCGCCCGTCAGCGCCATGGATCCGCCAATGACGATCACCGAGGGGTTGATGAGGCTGATGCATGCCGAAAGTACGTCGCCGACGTCCCGCCCCGCCTGCCGCACTGCGTGGATCGCCTCCGTGCTTCCGGCGCGAACGAGTTCCACGACGTCTTCACTGCCGCTGGCCTCAAAGCCCTGGCGGCGCAGCTTGGCCGCCACGGCCGGGCCGGATGCTATGGCTTCCAGGCAGTCCGTATTTCCGCAGTGGCAGGGGACTCCGCTGCCGCCGTGCACGCGGATGTGCCCGATGTCTCCGGCGACACCGTCAGCCCCGCGCTGCAGCATGCCGCTGGAGACAATGCCTGAACCGATTCCGGTGGCAACCTTGACGAAAAGCAGGTTGTCCACCTGGGGCCAGGCCATATTGCGCTCGCCCAGGGCCATGATGTTGACGTCATTGTCGACCAGGACAGGTACATGGAATCGTGCCTGCAGGTACCCGGGGACGTCATAGCCGTTCCATCCGGGCATGATGGGGGGATTGATGGGCCGGCCGGTGCGGTGTTCCACGGGCCCGGGCAGTCCGATGCCAACAGCCAGGAGGTCGGTCAGGGAACGTCCGGTGCCGTCGAGCAGTTCCGTGCCGAGTTCGACAACCGCCTCCAGGACTGCCTCCGGGCCCCGCGTGATTTCCAGTGCGCGCGCAGACTGGGACAGCAGATGCCCGGTGAGGTCGGTGACGGCCATCTGGAGGTGCGACGCGCCAATGTCCACTCCGAGCACGACCCGGCTGCCTGCCTTGAGCGCAATCCGGGACGAAGGCCGCCCGCCGGTGGATACAGCATCCTGAACGAACCCTACGAGTCCCAGGTCCATAAGTGCTTCGATCCGAAGCGTGACTGTTGAGCGCGCCAGTCCCAGCTGCTCGGCGAGCTCTGACCGGGTGCGTGGGTTCCCGTCGCGGAGGATTTGGAAGAGCTCGCTCGCTCCGGACGATGCAAGACCGTTAACGTTACTTATGTCACTCACCGACTCATTACAGCATAAAGGCGACGGAACCCTTGACTTCACTGCCGTCGCGCACTCGTCCGCACAAAGTATCGACTGAATGACGGTACCGCGAAGCAAAGATATATCGGAATACCTCATAAGTTCGTTGGTCCCTGACGTTACCTATGTTAGGTTCCCTGTGACGGGCGTCACCGGCGTCACTGGTTGGTTCTTACGACGCCGGGCTGGCAGGCGTTTGCGGAATGACTTCGAGGAGGAAGTTTGCTTAGGGACACCCATGGGGGCTGGACGTACGGCAAGACAGGCATCTGGCTCATCGGCGCACGGGGATCGGTGGCAACTACCGCAGTGATGGGCCTGGCCGCCATCGCGGCCGGGCTGGCGAAACCGCTGGGATGCGTCACGGAACATGGTGATTTCCGCGGCGTACACCTCCCGAACTACGCAGACCTGGTGGTCGGCGGGCACGACATCAGCGGTGTTTGCATGGCCAAGCGGGCGGAGAAACTTGTTGATGCCGGCATGGTCCCCGGCGAGCTTTTTGAATCAGTCCGGCCCCAGCTCCTTGACGCGGACAGCCGGGTGCGTCCCGGGTACGACCCCGTCGGAGGAACAGAGTCGCAGGCTGATGCTGCGCTTCGTCTGTCCGGCGACATCCTTGCGTTCCGGGAGATAAACAGCCTGCAGCGGGTCATCGTCTTGGACGTCGCCTCGACAGAGGCGCCGCCGGACCACCTCGACGAGTTCGACGACGTCGGCCTCCTGAAAGCGGCCCTGCAGGATCCGGCACGGTCCGTCCTGCCCGCCAGCTCGGTAGCGGCCTATGCAGCGGTTCTGGCGGGCTCGCCCTATATCTGCTTCACGCCGTCGACGGCGCTGAACATTCCTGCGCTGCACGAGCTTGCCGGAGCGGACGGGGTTCCGACAGCCGGACAGGACGGCAAGACCGGCCAGACCTGGCTGCGTTCGGTACTGGCTCCGGCCCTGTCCGCACGCGGGCTGCGGGTGCTCTCGTGGGCTGGAACGAATTTGCTGGGCGGCGGTGACGGCGCCACGCTTGCGGACAGCAGGGCAGTTTCCGCGAAGCTGCAGTCAAAGAACCGGGGGTTGAGGGAGCTCACTGGAGGTGCGGCAACTCCGCTGCACATTGACAACGTGCCGGACCTGGGCGAGACCAAAGTGGCCTGGGACCACATCCACGTCGAAGGCTTCCTGGGCTCCCGCCTGACGATCCAGACAACCTGGAGCGCCTATGACTCCATGCTGGCAGCTCCGATGGTGCTGGACCTCGCCCGGCTAATGGCACTCGCCGACGCCGCCGGAGAAACCGGGCATGTTGGTGCCCTGGGCTTCTTCTTCAAAGACCCCTGGGGCAGCGACGAGCATTCCTTCGCGCAGCAGACGAACAACCTGGTGCAGTGGGCGCATGGCGCCAGCGGCCGCCTTACTGCCAACACGGACGGTGATCAGCCGTGACCCGGTTCGGTGATTATCTCGAGCTGGTCCGGGCTCCTGCTGTCCTCACCGTCCTGGGCGACACCGTGGCAGGCGGCGCTGCTGCCGGCCGCGCCCTGAGCGGCCGGTGGATGTGGATGCCTCTGGCGAGCGCGTGCCTCTATGCCGGGGGAATGGCCCTGAACGACTACGCGGACCGCGACATCGATGCCCGCGAACGCCCGAAGCGCCCCATCCCGTCCGGAAGGGTCAGCGCCGGAAGTGCCCTGGCCGCGGCCTCTGCCCTCACCGTCGCGGGACTCGGGTTGTGTGCCGCGGCCGGTGGACGGAGCGCACTGGCTCTGGGGATCCCGCTCGCGGCGTCCATCTGGACGTATGACCTCATCGCGAAGGACCACGCGCTCATCGGAGCACTCTCGATGGGCAGCTGCCGGGCCCTGGACGTCCTGATGGGCGCGGGCGCAGGTCATGTGAGGCCGGCACTCGGGGCGGCGGGCATCATGGGCGGCCATACCGTCGCCGTGACGCTCCTTTCCCGCGGTGAAGTCGAAGGGACAGACGCCGTGACCGCTTCCGGCGCCGCCGCAACCACCGGACTGGTTGCCGCCGCAGTCGTGGCCGGCTCGTCCGGACCGCCGGCCAGGATGCTTGCCGTTCTCGCTGCCACTGCTGCCTATGCCGCAAGATGTGGGCCGGCCCAGATAAGGGCAGCGCGGAGTCCGGCGGCATCAAACGCCTTGGCCGCGACCCGGGCCGGCATCCGCGCGATGATTCCGCTCCAAGCAGCGCTCGCGGTTCGGTACGGACATCCGACGGCTGCAGGTGCACTGGTGGCACTGGATGTCCTGGGCAAGATCCTCCGGTCCCGTCCCAACGGCAGGAAGGTGAGCGAGTCATGACCGTCACGCCATCGTCAGTTCCCTTCAGCATCGGGTACGGCACCAACGGCTTCATGGACCATCCCCTGCCCGACGTACTCGAGCTGCTGCACGAACTCGGCTACGGCTCGGTGGCCCTGACCCTCGGCCATCCCCACCTTGACCCGTTCGCCCCCGACCTGAAAGCCCGGCTGAGCTGGCTGCGCAGCCGTCTGGAAGAGCTGGAGCTTCGCCTGGTCATAGAGACGGGAACGCGTTTCCTGCTCAATCGCCGAGAGAAGCACCGCCCCGCTCTCGTCGACGAAGAGGCCGCAGCCCGTGTCGATTTCCTGCGCCGCGCGGTAGACATCGCGGCGGTGCTCAACGCCGAATGCGTCTCCTTCTTTTCGGGGATCCTGCCTCCGGGAGCCAGTCCCGAGTCCGGTTGGCAGCGGCTGCAGACCCGGGTTGCCGAGGTCCTGGAGCATGCCGCCGAAAACGGGGTCGTGCTCGCCATTGAACCGGAACCCGGGATGCTCGTTGAGACGGTTGCTGATGCGCTCGAGCTTCGGACCCGGCTCGGCAATCCGGAAGGGCTCAGGGTGACCGTCGACATCGGACACTGCGTGGTGGTTGAGCCCGGAGGCGTGCGCGGTGCGCTGATGGAAGCTGGAGCGCTGCTGGCCAACGTCCAGCTCGACGACATGAGATCCGTTGCCCACGAACACCTTCCGTTCGGGGAAGGGGAGGTCAACGTTCCGCTCGCTCTGGCAACGCTGGCGGAGCTGGATTACCGCGGCGTGGCCGCCGTGGAGCTGCCCCGCCACTCCTTCGATGCTCCGAACCTGGCTGCCCGGAGCATGGCCGCTCTGCAGGGCGCCTGGCGGGAAGCGCAGGCCGGCAAGGCCGCGGAGGAGTGGCTGCTGGAGAGCACGGGCAGGATCGCCGAAGATCCCAGTGCCCTGCCGGGAATCTTCGCTGCAGCCGGTCGCAGGGTGGGCCGCAGTCCGGTGCATCCTGACACCGATCCCACGGGGGTTCTCCATGGCAGCAGCAGCGATTATGCCCGCGGTGAGCTCATTCGGCGCCTGAAGGAGTTCCTCCCGCCGGAAGACCTGGCCGGGACCGTCCTGTCGCTCTACGACCGGGGGGACTCCTCGGAACGGCGCGGAGTGCTTCGGGGGCTGGGGTCACTGGCAGCGCAGGATCCGGACCTGCCGGCTCCGGTCGTGGCAGCGGGCCTGCGGCTGACGGTCGAGGCGCTGCGGACCAACGAGACCGGGCTCGTCGCGGCCGCCGTCGGCCCCTTCGCCGCTGCCCACCTTGATCAGCACAACTGGCGCCACGCAGTCCTGAAACTGGTCTTCATGGGCGTCAGCCTTGCGGCCGTCACCGACCTGAACGATCGCGCCGACGCTGAACTGGCGCGCATGGCCGCCGATTTCGCCGCCGAACGGCAGGCAGCGGGACGTCCGGTACCTGACGACGTCGTTCTCCTGCTGAACCGTGCAGCCAGCCCCTCCGTCTCTCGCAAGGAGTCCTAGCCATGCGTATTTTCGACCCGCATATCCACATGACCAGCCGCACGACCGACGACTATGCCGCCCTCTACGCGGGCGGGGTGCGGGCACTGGTTGAGCCCGCCTTCTGGTTGGGGCAGCCCCGGACCAGCGTCGGATCGTTCATCGACTATTTTGATTCCCTGCTGGGGTGGGAACGGTTCCGGGCTTCCCAATTTGGTATTCGCCACCACGCCACGATCGCCCTTAACCCCAAGGAAGCAAACGATCCCAGATGCGTCCCCGTCCTGGACGAGATTCCCCGGTACCTGGCGAAAGAAGGCGTCGTTGCCGTCGGGGAGATCGGCTTTGATTCGATGACCCCGGCCGAGGATGAAGCCTTCATCCGCCAACTGGACCTGGCCCACGAGTTTTCCCTCCCTGCCCTGGTGCACACCCCGCACCGGGAGAAGCTCCTGGGCACGCGCCGCACACTGGACATCATTCGTGAGTCGGCGCTTGCTCCTTCGATGGTGGTGGTGGACCACCTCAATGAGACGAACGTGGGCATGGTGAAGGACGCCGGAGCCTGGATGGGGTTCTCCATCTACCCGGACACCAAGATGGACGAAAAACGCCTGGTCGCGATACTCCACGAGTACGGAACGGACAAGGTACTGGTTAACTCTGCCGCGGACTGGGGCAAGTCCGACCCGCTCAAGACGGTGAGCACGGCGAAAGCCATGCTCACCGGCGGATTCACGGCGGACGACGTCGAACGGGTCCTGTGGCAGAATCCGGTCGACTTCTACGGCCAAAGCGGCCAGCTGATCCTCGATCCGATCCCCGGGTTCGACGGCGCGGAGCTGGGCGGAGCCGGGGCGACGTTCGAAGGCAACTCACTGCTGCGGGGTGTCCGCGCCTAATGCGGCTTTCCTACTGCACCAACGTGCATCCGGCGGAGGACCTTGACGGGGTAATCCGGCAGCTCCGCGACTACGCCGGCCCTGTCCGCCGCAGAGCAGACCTGGACGTTCTCGGCGTCGGGCTGTGGCTGCCGGCAGGCCTCGCCAGCCGTCTGGCGGGAAGCGCCGGGGACATCGCGGTGCTTCGGGAGGTCCTCACCGAGCAGGGCCTGCACATCCACACCCTGAACGCCTTTCCCTACGGCGGCTTCCACAACGAGGTAGTGAAGACGGACGTCTACAAGCCCACCTGGGCACAGCGGGAGCGGCTGCAGTACACGCTGGAGTGCGCCGAGGTCCTCGCCGCCCTGCTGCCGGACGACACCCCGGGGTCAATCTCCACGCTGCCCCTGGGCTGGCGTGATCCCTGGACGGCCGACGACGACGACGCCGCCACCGTGGCGTTCGCTGAGCTGTGCGAAGGGTTGCGAACACTGAAGGAGCGCACGGGAAAGACGGTCCGGATAGCTGTGGAACCGGAACCGGGCTGCGTGCTCGACACCGTCTCGGATGTTGCAGGTTGGCTGGCGGCACGCATCCCGAGAGGCATCGACCCCGAGTACGTCGGCCTGTGCATAGACACGTGCCACCTCGCGGTGTCCTTCGCCGATCCGGCCGCGGCCGTCCGCAGCGTCGGGGCAGCAGGCCTGCGCATCGTCAAAGTCCAAGCTTCCGCCGCACTGCACGTGGCCGCGCCCTCGGACGAGGCCGCCCGCAGCGCGCTCGAGGCGTTCGCGGAACCGCGCTACCTGCACCAGGTCCGGGAGCTGGGACGCGACGGGACCGTGTTGATGGCAGACGACTTGCCGCAGGCGCTGAACGGGCTGCCGGGCAGAGGCCCCTGGCGAGTCCATTTCCACATGCCGCTGCACCTGGTGCCGGACCTTCCGCTGGAGACGACGGCGGAAGTGCTGGAAAGAACCGTGGCTGAAGTCAGCAGCCTGCCGTACGGGCACGAAGTGCACCTGGACATTGAAACCTACACGTGGAGTGTCCTGCCCGGGAAACAAACCGATCTCGTGGAAGGAATAGCAGGTGAAATCGCCTGGGCCCGGTCCCACCTGTTGGCCCCGGCGCCGTCCTGACGACAGCATGCATGCCCCACTACATCTAAGGGAGAATCCTTGAAACCGGTACTGCTGCTCGACGTCGTGGGGCTCACTGCCCTGTCACTGCGGCACATGCCCCGTCTGTCCAAACTCGCTGCCGGGGGGTGGTCCTCCGAACTGGCCACCGTCCTTCCGGCCGTCACCTGCACGGTCCAGTCCACCATGCTCACCGGCCTGGCGCCGTCGGAACACGGGATTGTCGGCAACGGCTGGTATTTCCGTGAACTGGGGGACGTCTTCTTTTGGCGCCAGCACAACAAGCTGGTCGCCGGAGAGAAGATCTGGGAAAGTGCCCGGCGCAAAGAACCGGATTACCGCGCCGGCAACATTTGCTGGTGGTACGCCATGGGCATGTCAACGGACCTGACAGTGACTCCCCGCCCGATCTATCACGCGGACGGAAGGAAATCGCCGGACGCCTACATCCGTCCGCCGGCGCTGCATGAGGACTTGGTGTCCCGGTACGGCGAGTTTCCGCTGTTCCAGTACTGGGGCCCGGGCGCAGGCATTCAATCCACGCAATGGATCGTTGAGTCGACCCGGCACGTCATGCGAAGCCAGGCACCGGAGCTCCTCATGGCGTATCTTCCGCATCTCGATTATGACCTTCAGCGTTTTGGCCCCAACCACCCCCAAGCCGCCACCGCCGCTGCCGAGCTTGATGCGGCACTGGCTCCCTTGCTGGACGAAGCCCAGGCCCGCGGGTACGCGGTCATCGCCGTCGCCGAGTACGGGATCGAAGACGCACATCTGCCCGTGGACATTAACCGAGTCCTGCGCAGGGAGGGCTTGCTGGAGGTCTATGTACAGGACGGGAAGGAGCAACTGGATACGTGGGCCTCCCGCGCCTTTGCCGTCGCAGACCACCAGGTGGCGCACGTTTACGTCCAGGACGCAGGCGACGTGGCCCGCACAGCGGATATTCTCAGGGCGACCCGGGGGATCGATGAAGTCCTGGACCGGAATGCCCAGGGGAGGTACGGGCTGGACCATGAGAGGTCCGGAGAACTCGTCGTTATTGCCGAGCCGGGCGCCTGGTTCACGTACTATTTCTGGCTCGATGATGCCCGTGCGCCCGAATATGCACGCGGCGTCGATATCCATAGAAAGCCGGGGTATGACCCGGGCGAACTCTTCTTCGACCCGGCTGACAAGCTGGCGAAGGCCAAGGCGGGCCTGAACCTGATCAGGAAAAAAGCCGGGCTGCGCTATGCCATGAGCACCGTGCCTTTGAACCCAGGGCACGTCCGCGGGACTCACGGGCGGCTTCCCGGCTCCCGGAACAGCACGCCGATGGTGATCTCTTCCGAAGAACGAATGCCGCCTTTTGCCGAAGAGCTGCTGCGCCGAGGGAAACCCGTCCCTGCTGCAGCGGTCAAGTCCCTCGTCCTCCAGACACAGGGACTGCCCGAATGACCAGCTGACTTTTGTTTGACTAACAACAATCCCCGGAACTCGATTGCAACCCGACAGGGGCGCTTTTGGTGTGCCCGGGGTGAGCGCGTGAGCCGGGGCGTGTGAAAAATGAGTGACTTTGTTCTTTCAAACCACTAGCGATTCCAGAAGGCCTCCGTTAGCGTTCAACGAACCTGACTCGGGCTGGTCCGGGTCCCTCAATGGCGAGAAGAGAGAGCGATGACAGTCACAAGACGCGGGTTAGCTCAATCACCCGGGCATCCGACGGATGCCAGCAAAACTTCGGCCAAACGTGCACGGCGCGGCAGCATGGCGCTGGCGCTGGCCGCGCTGATGGCCGTATCGCTTGCGGCAGCTCCGGCACAGGCGAAACCGCGGCCGGGGGCGCCCGAAGCGCCTCCGCCGGACTCGGCGTTCCAAAAAGTAACCCTGAACGACTTCCCGGGCGAACCCGTCGACCTCGCGGTGCTGCCCAATAAGGACGTCCTGCATACCACCCGCCAGGGTGAGGTATGGCTGAACGACGCCGCCACGGGCCTGAATACCCTGGCGGGGACCCTCGACGTCTATGAGCACGACGAAGAAGGTTTGCAGAGCATCGCGATTGATCCGAAGTTCGGGAAAAGAGGCCACAACTGGGTCTACATGTACTATTCCCCGCCCCTGGATACGCCGGTTGATGATCCGGCAACCCCGGGTGTCAACGAGGGCGATGCGCCTGCCACGGGTACGCCCGCGGATTTTGAGCCCTTCAAGGGATACCTCCAGCTGTCGAGGTTCCGGTTCGACGGCTCCACCATCAACCTGGCCAGCGAACAGCGGATGCTGGAGGTGCCCGTAGACCGCGGCCTCTGCTGCCATGTCGGGGGCGACATCGTCTTCGACGCCCAGGGGAACCTTTACCTCTCCACGGGTGACGACACCAATCCCTTCTCGTCCGGCGGCTACAGCCCGCTCGACGAACGGCCCGAAAGCAACCCGGCGTACGATGCCCAGCGGACCTCCGGCAACACAAACGACCTCCGCGGCAAGGTGCTGCGGATAACCCCCCAGAGAGACGGCGGATACACCATCCCCAAGGGAAACCTCTTTCGGCCAGGAACTCCTCTCACGCGTCCCGAAATCTACGTGATGGGGCTGCGTAACCCGTTCCGCATTGAACTGGACCGGAAGACCGGCGAGCTCTTCATCGCGGATTATTCACCCGACGCCGGCAGTGCCGACCCACTCCGGGGTCCGGCGGGAACCGGCAAATGGGCAGTTGTGACCAAGCCGTCCAACTACGGCTGGCCCTACTGCGCCACCGCGGAGCTCCCTTACGTGGACTACGACTTCGCCACCAATACCTCCGGTGCGGCGTTCAACTGCGCGGCACCGGTAAATGAGTCGCCCAACAACACGGGTCTGCGCAGGCTGCCCCCGGTGGCCCAGCCTGAGGTCTGGTATTCCTACGACGCTTCCGAGAACTTCCCGGAACTGGGCACCGGCGGAATCGGCCCGATGGCCGGCCCGGTCTACGATTTCGACAAGAAGGCGAGCAAGGGACGGTCGTCCGTGGCCTGGCCGAAATACTACGACGGCAAGTCGTTCCTGTACGAGTGGACACGTGACTACATCAAGGCGATGACCATGAAGAGGGGCGAGCTCGCCTCGATCGAGGACGTCGTCAGCTCAATGGTGGTCGACAACCCCATGGATATGGAGTTCGGCCCTGACGGCGCGCTGTACGTGCTGGAGTACGGTGACGGGTATTTCGGTGAGAACCCGGACGCCCAGCTCTCCCGCATCGACTACATCGGCGAGGGCGGGAACCACAGCCCGGTAGCCGTGGCTTCCGGTAATCCCACCGTGGGCCTGCCTCCCCTGACCGTCCAGTTCTCCAGTGCGGGCACCACGGACGCGGACGGCGACAGGCTGCGCTACGCATGGGACTTCAATTCCGATGGCGTGGTGGACTCGCGGAATCCCAATCCGACGCACACCTATGAAGAGATCGGAACCTACAGGGCAAGCCTCCAGGTGACCGATCAGGGTGGCAAGCACAGGGGCAAGTCCTCGTCCGCGGAGGTTGTTGTTGAAGTAGGCAACCAGGCGCCGGTGGTGGAGTTTGTGACGCCTGTCGCAGGCCAAACCTTCCAGTTCGGTGACACCGTCAGCTACGAAGTTGTCGTCACCGACGACCAGCCTGTGGATTGCTCTCAGGTCCAGGTCACCTACATTCTGGGTCACGACGCCCACGGTCACCCGCAAACGAGCACCACGGGCTGCACCGGGACCATCACCACCACCGTGCCCGAGGGGCATGATCCCGGCGTCGACAACCTGTCGGGCGTTTTCAGTGCTTCCTACACGGATGCGGGTGATGGTGGAACGGGTCCCTTGACCGGAACCGCCGAAGTTGTTCTGACTCCCACCAGCTAGCGTTGCTGCGGGACGAAGGAACTCGAGTCCCTGGAAAAGGAGCATAAGCAGGAAAGGACCCTGTGCCGGGAAACCGGCACAGGGTCCTTTCCCTTGACCCTGTTATTCGCCTGCCTGTGATTCGCCCGCCGGCCCCTGCAGGAAGCCTGCCGGGTCTGACAGCAAAGGTTCGAAAACCAGCTCCGCTGCTCCTATCAGGATGGGATCGTCCCCAAGCGGAGCAAGCTCAATTCTCACGTTCTCCCATGGCCCGCGGGTGCCGGACCCGTGCAGCGCCTCGTCCAAGGCGCCCGGTGCTGCACGGACCAAGATGCGGAGGAACCCTCCCAAAACCACAACTGAGGGGTTGACGAGGCTGATCACTGTTTTCAATCCCACAGCGAGCAAGCCGACCTGCTGCTGGATCACCGACCGCACCTCATCACCCGCGGACCCGTCCTGAAGCTTCTCCATGAGGATTTCTTCGAGGTTCTCGGTCTCGCCGGGCGGCAGACCGATGGCTTTGATAAGCGCTTCCCTGGTGACCTCGGCCTCGAGGCAGCCACTGGAGCCACAGGTGCAGGCGGCACCATTTGTGCGCACATGGGTGTGGCCCAGCTGTCCGGCGAACCCGGTTGCGCCCCGCACCAAATGGCCGCCGCTCATGATTCCGCCGCCAATCCCGCTTGCCCCGCCGTAGAGGTACACCAGGTCCGGAACGTCCTGCCCGGCTCCGAAGGCAGCCTGCGCAATCGCCCCCACTACGGCGTCGTTGGCGCTGACTGTCCTCAGCTGGAGCGCGTCGCTGAGCAGGGCGGGAAGCGGCTCGTCACGCCAGCCGAGATGCGGTGCCTCTATGACTTTTCCGCCGCCGGGTTCCACCAGCCCGGGAATGGCGAGTCCGACACCCACGACACGGTGCCCGGGCGGCAGTGCAGTACGCATGCCTGAGTAGACCGCGGACACAATGTTTACCACTTCGACTGCTGACGGAGCCCTGACAGTGTGGAAACGGACTGCGTTGACGATGCGGCCGCCCAGCGAGACCAGGGCGACGCTGACGACGTCGACGTCCGGGTTGACGGACAAGGCCAGGGTGGCGGGACTCGGCTCGATCATGATGCTCGGACGGCCGTGCTGCTGGGCCTGGTCAATGTCGCTTTCGATCACCAACCCCAGCTGTGAAAGCTCAGAGACCAGCGCCCCAATGGTGGAACGGTTGAGTCCTGTGGTCCGCGTGAGCTGGGCACGGGATACGCCGGCCGTGGAGTGCACGAGCTGCAGGACTGTGGAGAGGTTGTGCTGGCGGCTTGAATCCCGGTTGCTGCCGAGGTACGTTCGCGCAGTGTTCTTGCCCTGTGCCGCGGCAGTCATGCGGCAGGTGTTCGTGAGGTCGGATTCCAGGCCTGCATATTCTGCCCCCGTTGTAGGTCCCTCTGGCGGACGGCGCCAGAACCGGACTAGTTTCCCATAGTATTTCTGCTCGCAGGTACCAGCTCGGAAACACCACCTCCGCAAAGGAGGCTCAAAGCGAACGAAGACCGTCAACCACCGAAGACAGAAGTCCTTCCAGGGTCTCGCCGAGCCCAGCCGGCACTTCCTCTCCCAATTGCTTGAGGGCGGACTGGGCATGTTCGGATGCCAGTTGGACAGCGTGTTCCCGCGCCCCGCATTCCGTCAGCAGGGTACGGACCCTTTGCGCCTCCGCAGCCGTCATCCGGTCGGATCCTATGAGTTCCGCAATCCGCCCCCACTGAGGTTTCGTCGCCGCGTAGGAGAGCATGGCTGTCCGTTTGCCTTCCCTGAGGTCTCCCCAGTTCGTCTTTCCGGTGTGCTGTTCCTGCCCGAAAACCCCGAGGACGTCATCAGCAATCTGGTAGGCAATTCCGGCGTCGCGTCCGAAGGCTGCGAGTGTTGCTGCAACGGAGGCCGCGGCTCCCGCCAGCACCGCGCCGGCCTGAAGCGGGGCTTCAAAGGAGTAGACGGACGTTTTTCGGCGGGCCACCGTCCGGATCTCCTCCGGCGAGGGCATCTCCACGGCGCGGGCGAATTCGACATCCAGGAGTTCTCCGCCGATCGAGGAGAACACTGCGTAGTCCAGGATGCCGTCGAGTTTCTCCCGGACCTTGGCGCACGTTTCGACGCTTCCGTGGAGGCGGTAGGCCCCGGCAAGGACCAGGTCTCCGGCAAGGAGTCCGGATGTCATGCCGGCATGCTGGGCGGCCGAGGCCGAAGCGCCTGCGCGCCGGGCCTTGTTGCTGTAGTGCCCGGAGACGTTGGGAACGCCGTGCCTCATGATGTCCCTGTCGATGACGTCGTCATGGATGAGGAACGCATTGTGGAGGAGTTCATAGGCGGCTGCGAGCCTGGCCGCGGCGGCGGGCTCCGTTCCTCCCAGCTGGCGGTAGGCCAGCAGAAGAAGACGCGGGCGAAAGCGTTTTCCGCTGGCGGCGCTCCGTTCGATGGCTTCCCAAAGGCTGAGGTAGGCCGGATGGACGGAGACCGCGCGCAGCTTGGCGTCCGTGAAGAACCAGTCCAGCACTTCTTCAACCAGGTCCAGATCGGCATCCGTTTCCAGTGCGTACTCTGTGTTAAGGAAGTTCACTGCTGCGCCCCCTGCTTGTTCTTCGCTGCCTGCCGATGCCCGCTGCCGATGCCGTCGCTGCGTGCGTGAGACTAGCCTCCCCGCTTGGATGGCCGCCCGGCCGCGAAACGCTGCTGCAGGAGGACCGCGACCACGATGATCGAGCCTTTCACTATGGCTTGGACGGAGGTGTCCAGGTTGTTTTGCGTAAAGACGTTGGTGAGGGTGCTGAAGATGAGCACACCGAGGACCGTGCCCATAATGGTTCCGCGGCCGCCGATAAGCAGGGTTCCTCCTACGACGACGGCGGCAATCGCGTCGAGTTCGTAGAGCAGGCCGTGGGTTGAGGTTCCTGCCGTTGTTCGGCCGAGCATCATCACTGCGGCAATGCCGGCGCAGAGCCCGGAGAGAACGTAGAGCGTCACCAAGTGCCGTTTGACCTTTATGCCTGCGAGCCGGGACGCTTCGCGGTTGCCTCCAATCGCAACGGTCCTCCGGCCGAAGGTGGTGCGGTTCAGCAGGAACCAGCCCGTCGCAGCCGCCACGATGAAAATCCACACGAGAACCGGAACGCCGAGGAACTCGCCCCTCATGACCTTGAGGAAGTCCCGGTTCGTCACGATTTGGGTGCTCCGGCCTGAGATGAGTTCGGCCAGGCCTCGTGCCGCCACAAGCGTCGCGAGCGTGGCGATAAAGGCCACCACGTTTCCGTAGGCAATCACCACCCCGTTCAACAGCCCGACTCCCGCGCCGACCGCGAGAGGGACCAGGACCATGATCAGCCACGATGATTCGGTTGCCGCGAGCTGGACGCTCTTCAGGCTGGCGACCACCGTGGCCAGGCCCATGACGGACCCCACGGAAAGGTCGATGCCCCCGGCGGTAATGACGAAGGTGACGCCAATGCTGATGACGCCGATGACGGACGCAAGCCGCAGGATGGTGAGCAGGTTCTCCACATTCAGGAACCGGTCGCCACTGGTGACCGCGCCCACCACGAACAGCAGGGCCAGCGCAATGACCAGACCGAGGCTGCGCCCCACGGAACCGCCAAGGGCACCTTTCAGCGGGTTCGTCCGGGCTGGGCTGGAGCCGCCGGGCGGGGTGTCAGCTGGATTAGCGACAGTGGTGTTTGGCTCGCTCACGCGGCACTTCCCTTCATAATCAGGTCGAGCACGCCGTGCTCGTCAATGTCGCTTGGGTTGGTTTCGGTGAGGACGTTGCCGTCATCGATGACGAGCACCGTATCCGCAAGCCCCAGCACTTCCTCGATCTCGCTGGAGACGACGATAATGGCTGTTCCGTCCGCGGCGAGCCGGCGGATCAGGCTGTAGATTTCCGCCCGCGCACCGACATCGACGCCACGGGTCGGTTCGTCGAGCAGTAATACCGGAGTCCCGTGCACCAGCCAGCGGGCAAGGAGGATCTTCTGCTGATTACCGCCGGAAAGGGTGCGGGTGGGGCGGTCCGGATCGGCCGGCCGCAGTTCCAGGGCGCTGATTTGAGCTCGGGCAGCGTCCCGTTCCGCTTTTTCGTTGAGGTAGCCGGCACGTGCGAACCGTTCGAAGGTGGACAGCGTGACGTTCTTGAAAAGCGGCTCATCCAGTATCAGCCCCTGGCTTTTTCGTTCTTCCGGGGAGAGCCCGATCCCGGCGTTGACGGCGGCGCTCACCGAGCCGGGGCGGATCCTCCGGCCTTTAACCGAGACCCGGCCCGACGTTGCTTTCCGGACCCCGCAGATGGTTTCCAGAATTTCGGAACGCTTGGATCCGACCAGTCCGGCGAAGCCCAGGATTTCACCCGCCCTTACCTTGAAGCTGACCTTCCGAAAGAGCCCCTGCAGCTCCAGGTCTTCCACGTCGAGCACGACCGGCGCGTCCGGATCCACCGGTTTCCGTTCGGGAAAGACGTTCTCGACGTCCCGTCCCGTCATGAGCCGAATCAGCTCGGATCTGGAGGTTTCCTCAACCTGAAGCCCGCTCGCAGTGCTCCTTCCGTCCTTGAGCACTGAAATCCGGTCACCGATCTGGCGGATCTCCTCCAGGCGATGGGAAATGTACACCACCGCGATCCCCTGGGTGGTGAGCTCCCGCACCACGCGGAAGAGGTTGGCCACCTCTCCCGAATCGAGGACGGCACTTGGTTCGTCCATGATGATCAGCTTGGTGTCGCGGGACAGTGCACGCGCCAGGCTGACGATTTGCTTGTTTGCGGCCGACAGCGTCCCCACCTCGACGGAGGGTGAGAGCCGGCCGTGTCCGAGCCGTTCCAGCAATGATCGAGTGAGGGCATTGACCCTCCTGACGTGGAGGATCCCTGCGCTGGCCTTTTCATGGCCGAGAAAAATGTTCTCGGCCACCGTCAGGCCGTCCACCACGTCCAGTTCCTGGTACATCGTTGCAATGCCCAGGCCCAGGGCCTCTGTGGGATGCGAAAGCGAGACCTCCCGGCCTTCCCAGAGGATCACGCCTCCCTCCGGCTGATGCACGCCGGAGAGGGTCTTGATCAATGTGGACTTCCCGGCACCGTTTTGGCCCATCACGCAGTGGACCTCTCCGGGGCGCACCTGCAGGTCCACGCCTTTGAGCACCTGTACTGCACCGAACCGCTTCGTGATGCCGCGCACCTCGAGCAAAGGGGGCTGGTCTCCATCGAACATGTGAGGAACCTAACACATTATGTCGGTGCTCGGTATAAGGTCGTCGATTATTTTCGATCTTCTGTTATTGTGATGCAGGTCACGCAAAGTTGCGGCTTCAGAGGTGGCCGTGTCCTTGGCGAAGACGCACCTACTCAATGAGGAGACACAGATGCCCGCAGTTCTTAAGAAACGGAAAATGCTCATCACCACCGGTGCCTTCCTGGCTGTAGGTTCGCTGGTCACCGGGTGCACAGCCGACGGCGATGAAGGTGACAGCCAGCCCACAAATGCATCGGTTGAAGGGAACCAGGCTGAGGGGGACACGGTAGTCATTGGATTCTCGGGACCGGCTGCCGACCACGGTTGGCTCGGTGCCATCAACAGCGCTGCTCTCGCGGCGGCAGAGGACCTGCCGGACGTGGACCTGAGAGTGGCCGAAGGCACCAATGATGCCAACCTCCAGATCAGCCAGGTGGAACAGTTCATCAACGACGGAGTTGATGCCATTGTGTTGCTGCCGACCGATGGTGCGGCCCTGACCCAGGTCGCAACGCAGGCCACCGAGGCCGGTATTCCGGTGATCAACGTTGACCGTGAGTTCTCCAGCCCTTCCGCAGCCCGCGCCACCGTCCTGGGGGACAACTACGGCATGGGCGTGAGCGCCGGGAACTATATTTGCGAGAAGCTCAGCGGGAACAGCGATGCCGTCGTCGCCGAAATCGCCGGGATTGACTCGCTGCCCCTGACGCAGGACCGCAGCCGGGGCTTCGCGGATGCCCTTGAGTCCTGCGGGCTGGACGTGGACAACCGGGTCGCCTCGGACTTCACCGTCCAGGGCGGCGAAGCGACCACGTCGCAGCTGCTGTCGGCCGCCCCGGAAATTGACGCCATCTGGAACCACGACGACGATCAGGGCATCGGGGTCCTGGCGGCGATCGACAACGCCGGCCGGGATGAGTTCTTCATGGTGGGCGGTGCCGGATCAGCAAACGCCATGCGCGAGATCCAGTCCGGGGAAAGCGTCCTGGAAGCCACGGTGATCTATCCCTCCACGCAGGCGGCGGACGGAATTCGCCTGGCCAGGCTGATCGCCCAGGACAAGGCAATGAGCGACCTGGTGGAAGTCGAAGTCCCGAAGCGCATTGTCCTGAATGCTCCGGTGGTCACCCAGGAGAACGTCGACCAGTATCTGCCCACCGCCTTCGAATCCTAGGACCTGGAGGCGGGGCGCCCTTGTTACGGGTGCCCCGCCGCCGATCCTGGTTCCTAACAGCCGCGGAATAAGAGGAAAAATGTTGAACGACGTACCGTCCCTGAGGGTTGCCATGATTGGCCACGGCTTCATGGGTGCGGCCCATTCGCAGGGATGGCGGGTGGCGCCGCGGTTCCATGATCTGCCGGCCGCCCCGGAGATGGCCCTGTTGGTGGGGAGGAACAGCACAGCGGCTGAGTCCGCTGCCCGCAAATGGGGCTGGGCTGAGGTGGAAACGGACTGGCGTGCCGCCGTAGCGCGCGACGATATCGACGTCGTCGACATTGTCACCCCAGGCGCGTCCCATGCCGAGATTGCCATCGCTGCCCTCGAAGCCGGCAAGCACGTGCTGTGCGAGAAACCGCTTGCCAACACCCTTGAAGAGGCCGCCGCCATGGCGGCCGCTGCGGAGGCCGCGGGCGGCAGCGCCCTCGCCATGGTGGGCTTCACGTACCGCCGCGTGCCGGCGGCAGCGTTCGCCAGGGAACTGGTGCAGTCCGGGGCCGTCGGAGAGATTCGGCAGGTACGCGCCGCCTACCTGCAGGATTGGCTGGTTGACCCGGAAGCGCCATTGACCTGGCGCCTTCAGAAGGACCAGGCAGGCTCCGGGGCCCTGGGCGACCTGGGCGCCCACGCCGTCGACCTCGCACAGTTCATCACCGGGCAAAAGATCGCTGCCGTCAGCGGCACCCTCCACACCTTTGTCCATGAGCGGCCGTTGCTGGGCCGCGCTTCAGGGCTGGCCGGGACGGCAACTGAGGAGAGGGGCGCCGTCACGGTGGACGACCTGGCGCTCTTTCACGGCCGGTTCGACGGCGGTGCCGTGGGCTCCTTCGAAGCGACCCGGATGTCCACCGGCCGCAAGAATGCACTCCGGATTGAAGTCGCCGGCTCGCGCGGCGCCATCAGCTTCGATCTGGAAAAGATGAACTCGCTGGGCTTCTATGACGCAACAGCTCCCGCGACGCGCCAGGGGTTCACCGACATCATGGTCACCGAGCCCGATCACCCCTACATGTCCGCGTGGTGGCCCACCGGACACATGCTCGGCTACGAGCATGGCTTCACGCATCAGGTCAAAGACTTCGTGGAAGCCATAGCAGCGGGGCGCCAGCCGGAGCCCTCCTTCGCCGACGGACTGCAGGTGCAACAGGTCCTCAGCGGGGTCGAACGCAGTGCGGCAGCCGAGAGCATCTGGACCAAGACGACCGAAATCTGACCAGGGCCGAACACCGTCCGGTCCAACACCCGAGGAGAAATTCCATGACACGCAATTTCACTCTGTTTACCGGACAGTGGGCGGACCTTCCGCTCGAGGAAGTGGCCAGGCTGGCCTCATCCTGGGGCTACGACGGGCTTGAGATCACCGTTGCCGGCGACCACCTCGACGCCTGGCGCTGGGACGACGAGGACTACGTTGCCGAAAAGCTGGAGCTGCTTGAGAAGTACAACCTCAAGGTCTGGACCATTTCCAACCACCTCAAGGGGCAGGCCGTCTGCGACGATCCCATCGACTTCCGCCACCAGGCGATCGTCGGCTCGCGGGTCTGGGGCGATGGAGACCCGGAAGGCGTGCGGCAGCGTGCAGCGGAGGAACTGAAGAACACTGCTCGGCTGGCGCGTGCACTGGGCGCGGACACTGTTGTCGGCTTCACCGGCTCCTCCATCTGGCAGTTCGTGGCCATGTTCCCGCCGGTCCCGCAAAGCGTGATCGATGCCGGTTATCAGGACTTCGCGGACCGCTGGAACCCCATCCTTGACGTGTTCGATGAGTGCGGTGTCCGATTCGCACACGAGGTCCATCCGTCGGAGATCGCCTACGACTACTGGACCACGGTCCGGGCTTTGGAGGCAGTGGACCACCGGCCGGCCTTCGGGCTGAACTGGGACCCGAGCCATTTCATGTGGCAGGGCATTGATCCAGTGGGCTTCATTCGGGACTTCAAGGACAGGATTTACCACGTGGATTGCAAGGACACCTTGCTGAACCTCAGCGGACAACGGACAGTGCTCGGGTCCCACCTGCCGTGGGGCGACCCGCGGCGCGGCTGGGACTTCGTCTCCGCCGGACGGGGGAGCGTCCCGTGGGAGGCCAGCTTCCGTGCCCTGGCCGCCATCGGCTACGACGGTCCGATCTCCGTGGAATGGGAAGACGCGTCGATGGACCGCTTGCACGGCGCACCCGAAGCGCTGGAGAAACTGCGCGCTTATGACTACCCGCCGCCGTCGGCCTCCTTCGACGCCGCGTTCGGCACCCAGGACTAACGGCGTCGGCTCCGGCTCTGCCGGACAACGGCAGGGGACGACGGCGTGGGTCAGCCGCTGGAACCTGTCGGCGGGTGCCGAATGTCTGAAGGGTCCGATAGTGTCGGCTTCAGTGGGCATGAAGGAGTGCCTGTGCACCGCAGACGAGCCGGAATGTGCTGGTCGGATCGGGGAGTCATGGAACCCAAGCAGGACGTGGAGCACCTGGACGTGCTGATCATCGGCGCCGGACTGAGTGGGATCGGCGCCGCCTGCCGCCTGCGCACCGACCATCCCGGCCGCTCCGTTGCGCTGCTGGAGTCGCGCGGACGCGCCGGCGGGACCTGGGACCTCTTCCGCTATCCGGGAATCCGCTCCGACTCCGACCTTTACACCCTCGGGTACGGCTTCCGGCCGTGGCGGGAGGAGAAGGCCATCGCAAAGGGCCCGAGGATCCTGCGCTACCTCGAGGAAACCGCTGCGGAGTACGGGATTGATGCGCTGATCCGCTACCACCACCGGGTTGTCTCAGCGGACTGGTCCGGCCGGGACGCACAATGGAAAGTGCGCGTGGAACGCACCAGGGTGCCTGAGCCGCACCCGGACGGAACCGCGAAGGAACCGGTGGGAACCGGAGAGTTCATAAACTTCACGGCCGACTGGATCTTCAACGCCGCCGGATACTACCGCTACGACAAGGGCTACACTCCGGACTTCCCCGGAGCGGAACTCTTTTCAGGGCCGATTGTGCACCCGCAGCACTGGCCCGAAAACCTGGACGTGGCCGGAAAACGCGTCGCAGTAATCGGCAGCGGCGCCACCGCGGTCACCTTGGTGCCGGCGCTTGCCGACCGCGGGGCACAGGTGACGATGGTTCAGCGGACTCCTTCCTATATTGTTCCGATCCCGGCGGAGGACCCGCTCGCGCGCGGGCTGTTCGGCGTTCTCGGCCCTGACCGGACCGGACGGATCATGGCCGAGGTCAGCGCCCGCCGGCAGCAGGCCATCTGGTCCTTCTGTCAGCGCTGGCCGCGAGCATCCCGCAGGGTCATCCGCGCGATCCAGGGCTGGGTGGTTCCTCCGGGGTTTGATGTGGACTCGCATTTGAACCCGCCGTACGGTCCGTGGGACCAGCGGCTGTGCACGGTGCCGGACGGAGATTTCTTCGCGGCCCTGCGCAGCGGTCGGGCAGGAATGGTCACCGGCCAGGTTGCGCGGTTCACCGGTCGCGGAATCGAACTGGCGTCGGGGCAGGAAGTGGAGGCCGACGTCGTCGTAACCGCCACCGGTTTCACCATCCAGATTCTGGGCGGCATGGAACTGCGCGTCGACGGTGTGCCGGTGAACCTTGTCGACACAGTGGCGTACCGGGGAATCATGCTCAGCGGGGTGCCCAACATGGCCTTCGCAATCGGCTACACCAACGTTTCCTGGGCCCTCAAGGTGGGGCTGCTGGCCCAATGGTTCGCCCGGCTGCTCACCCATATGGACCGGCACGGTTATACCGCCGCGGTTCCGGAGGCCCCCGCCGGTCTGGCTACCCGGCCGCTGCTGGACTTCGGCTCCGGCTACGTCCAACGCAGTCTGGACACCCTGCCCCGGCAAGGGACCGAGGCGCCGTGGCTCATGAGCATGAACTTCCTGGCCGACCGGAGGGATCTGCAGCACGGTGCGCTGGTGGATGAGCATCTGCGTTTGACCGGGCCGGAGGGGGTTGATCCGCGGGTGGGCCCTGAATCGCGGGAAACCGAAACAGACCGGTTCGCCACTCTCGGAACCGGCGTGCGGCTGTGTTACCGGGTCAACGGGCCCGACGACGGCGAACCGGTGGTCCTCATCGCCGGCCTGGGCTTGGACCTGACCTCGTGGCCGGCCGCGTTCGTTGACGGCCTGGCCGCTGCCGGCTACCGCGTGATCCGGCCGGACAACCGCGACGGCGGCCGCTCCAGCCGGATGCGGACACCCGCTCCAACCCTGCTGGACCAGGTGTTGGCGCGTCCGGTGGCCGGCGCCTACCGCGTGGAAGACATGGCCGACGACGTTGTCGGGCTGCTTGATTGCCTGGGTCTGCCGCGCGCCCATCTCGTGGGAATGTCGTTGGGAGGAATGATTGCCCAGGCTGTGGCCGCCCACCATCCGGACCGGACCCTGACCCTGACCTCCGTGATTTCCACCACCGGAGCCCGCAAAACCGGTGCGGCGGCGCTGTCCACCAAGCGGCGCTTCGCGGCCCGGCCGCCGCGGACCCGTGACGAGTTCATCAGGTCCCGGGTAAGCATGATGCGGCATCTGGCCGGGCGGACCCATCCGGCCGACCCGGAGGACGAGGCCGAAATGGCGGGTCTGGCCTGGGACCGGGGTGCATTCCCGGACGGCGGATCTGCGCGGTCGCGGCAGCTCGGCGCCATCAACGCCTCGCAGGACCGCACGCGCGACCTGGCCCTGATCGCGGCGCCTACCCTGGTAATCCACGGAGACCGGGATCCCATCGTGCACCCCAGCGGGGGAGTGGCCACTGCTGCTGCAATTTCCGGCTCACGCCGTGTGACGATTCCCGGAATGGGCCACTATCTCCATCCGGCCGTGCTGCCCGAGCTGCTGCGGCTGATCACCGGGCATCTGGCGGCAGAACGGCGGGTGGCAGCAAAAAGCTCACTGCAGCCGCGGCGGCAGTGAGCCAGTTACAGTCCGGCGGTCGAACCTACTGGCCCATGCCGGGGTGCACGGGAACGAAGTTGATCTTGTTGTTGTCCAGGACCCGCTTCTTCGCGATGCGGGTGAATCCCTTGGCATCCAGGTTGTTCTTGAGGCGGAAGTCCGCCAGGGCGGCGTCGTACGCCTTGTTGATCGTTGCACCGGAGATTTCCTCGGTGGTTCCGTCGGCGAAGGTGATGGTGACGGACGCCGACTGGGGGAAGTGGCGTTCCATGTGGATGAAGCCGTCGTTGTCCTGCTGAAGATTGATCAAGTGGTTCCACCTTTGGAGATTGCGAACCTCCAGTCTTCCCTATCTTGGTGCCTCCGCAGTACCAGACCCCCGACGGCCGATGGCGACTGTGGCATCAGTCTCCTCCCGGCGGACAATTTCGGGGCGGAAGTCCGCGGACGCCATGATCCCGGCCACTGCCTCCGACTGATGCTCGCTGCACTCCAGCAGCACACAGCCGTCCGGGCTCAGCCAATCGGGTGCCGCGGCTATGATCCGGCGGAGCAGGTCCAAGCCGTCGCTGCCGCCGTCGAGCGTTATCGCCGGCTCATGATCGCGGGCCTCCCGCGGCATGGTGCCCAGCTGCGCGGTGGGAATGTACGGAGCATTGGCGACGACGGCGTCGATCCGGCCTCGCAGTGCAGGGGGCAGGGGAGAGAACAGGTCACCCGCGTAGACGGTTGCCAATCCGGTGAGCGTGACGCTGGCTCGTTGCACCGACGCCGGCTGGATGTCGACGGCATGCAGCTCGGGGGACGTGGTCGTGTGGGCTGCCATGGCCAGGCTGATGGCGCCGGAGCCGCAGCAGAGCTCCACCACCGCCGGACGGTCCCTGCTCGAGATGACGTCGACGGCGCGCTCCGCGAGCAGTTCTGTCCGGCGCCGCGGAACGAACACCCCTGGAGCCACAGGGACCCGCAGCCCGAAGAACTCTGACCACCCGAGGACTTGTTCCAGCGGCAGCCCGCTGATGCGGCGCCGGACCATCTGTTCCAGGGTTTCAGCGCTCGCCGCCTCAGTGATGAGGAGCGCCGCTTCCTCTTCGGCAAACACGCAGCCGGCCGCCCGGAGCCGTGCCACAAGCGGGGGCCCTGTGGAGGGGGAGGTGCTCACGGGATCCTTTGGAGGGAGAAGATGAACGGTGAGCCGGGTCCGCGGAGATCCATGGCACCGAGCAATGTGGTCGAGTCGACCCTCCGGAAGGCGTCGTTGATCGGCAGAGCGTCGTAAATCATGGTGGCGGAACCGACGCCGCGGTACTCCATCATGCGAAGCCGTGCCCGCGGCCGAGTAGTCCGGGCCAGCTGCAGCACCGGGCGGATGAGCCTGCCGACCGCCCGGCGGCGCAACAGCGGGGCAAGGTGCAGGGCCAGCTTCAAGGGAACCAGTCCCGGATTCACCTCGAAGAGCCGGCCACTTCGTGTTTCGAAAACCAGGGGATGGGCGGCTTCGACGCCGTCGAACCGCTTTCCGTGCCAGCCCAAGCTGCCCAGGACGCCGTTCAATGGATGTCCTGTCGGTACCTCGGATCCGCGCCAGGAACCGGCTGCTTCGTCGAGGTGAAGCGGAGGGAGGGAGTCGAAGAAGGCCAGGGCTTCCGCTGCGGTGGTGCCCCCGCGCAAGAGCTGCAGCCGTTCAGCGGCGGTGCGCTGGTCCTGGTTTGGTTGACTCACTGGCGTTCCACCTCTGTCGTGTTGCTGACTCTGCTGTTTGCTCTGACTCTGCTGTTTGTCTGACGCTGGTGCTGGCTCAGGAATTGCTCAGGAACGATGCTGGCAGAAACACGATTCTCGGCCCATCGGCGGCAGGATGCAATGACGGTGGAAGCAATCGCCGTTTACGGGGCGGTTGCGCTTGCACGAACATGGTGGGCGCTCGCAGCCAATCAACCACCATGCCGGCCACCCCACTTCTGCCAGGGGAAGCGGGTGAAGTTGGACGCCGTGGGAGAGGCAGCGCGTAGGGCAGCGGCCGACAGCCCAGGAGCTTAGAGCGCCGACTCAGAAATAGGGTAATTAGGTGGACAACTCCAGTAATCCCAAACCTCTGAGATTGTGCTTTGCGCCACTAAAATAGAAGACATGTACTACTCCCCAGCTGCCAAAGACGACAGCCGAGCTCCCGGCCCTGACGCTTCCACCGCGTTTTCCGACGCGCCGTTGCCGGTCTCCGGGGCTGCCGGGGTTGGCGTCAGGCCTTCCACGGGTGTGGAGGATTTGGAGGCTGCGGAGCGGGTCTGCCTGATCAACGAGATCCGGGCGCTGGAGGAATTGAAGTGCGTGGCCGCCGCCGCCCAGGCCAAGGCCGCGGCGGCCTTTGACGCTTCCACC